>NZ_CAWNNO010000059.1:0-189581 GCF_963876085.1 Synechococcus sp. BDU 130192
AACCCCTGACCCCAGAACAGCGCTTGATCGCGGCAATTCAAGCCCAGTTAGATGAAGTTACCCAACCCTATGGGGACAACATTGTGCGCACGATCCAGGCGGATTTTGACACCAATACCCTGCGGATTACGGTAGGTGATGCTTGGTATCTCTTGCGAGAGGGGTTGCAAGATCGCCTCGGCATGGAGGTTTTAGAATTAGCCCAGTTGCTCGATTTTAAAAAGATGGTTGTGGAAGATTTAGCCGGAAATTTCGTGGCGCGGAATCCGGTCGTGGGCGATCGCCTTGTGATTGTGCGGCGCTATCAAGATTTCCAGGGGGCAAGCTGAAGCTAAGTCTAAGTCGGTGCATTCAGCCCATAAACCCGTTAAGATAGGGGCAACAGCGGACTGAATTGGGGACAATACTGACCATGACAGCGGGAATGAGCAAACAAGGCAAAGTATCCATCCGGCCAGTACAGTATCGGGATCTCACGGCGATCGCCAATTTTGCCAGCGAAGCGGATCTAGATGGGCCTTCTCCCCTCGATATGCCCCTTGAGGATCACCTCGAAAATACCAAGAATTTCTACGGCCTCGTTAAGTTACTGAGTTTCTTTCCAAATCCTAATCAGTACAGCTTCCATGGTTATGTCATTGAAGTCGATGGCCAGCTTGTGGGCTTTGTGAAGATTTCCCCCTTCAACTCCTCCCAAAGTACCTGGCGCGTTGAACAGGTAATCATTGACCCCCATTTTCCCAAATTGCAATACCACGGCTCCGCCAGAGACCCCGGTTCAGCCCTGCTCCGTTATTGCTTTGACCATGTTGTCGAAGCCCGCAACTGGGTCTTAGAGGTGAATGTTAACGCCCAACAGACCCTCAGCCTTTACCGTCAAAATGGGTTCCAGCCCCTCGCAAAACTTACCTACTGGGCGATCGCCCCGGAAATTCTCAGTGAATTGGCCCTCCAGGAACCCGCCCTACCCAATTTGATGCCCGTGGGCAATGCCGATGCCCGCTTGCTCTACCAACTAGACACCGCTTCCATGCCGCCAATGCTCAGACAGGTCTTTGATCGCCACGTTCAAGACTTTAAGAGTGCGCCCCTCAGCAATTTAATCTGCCGCGTTAAAAATTGGACGCAGCACGTGGATGTGGTCGAAGGCTACGTTTTCGAGCCCCAACGAAAAGCCGCCATCGGTTATTTCGCCGTGCAATTAGCCCACCAAGACCACAAACCCCACCATGGCCGCCTCACGGTACACCCGGCCTACACCTGGCTCTATCCGGAACTGATGATCAAAATGGCCCAGATCGCCCAGATCCGACCAGAACAACCGCTTTTGACCACCTCTACGGATTACCAGCCGGAACGGGAAGAATTTTTTGAAACGGTGGGTGCTACTCCCAGGGAGCATACACTCCTCATGTCTCGTTCGGTATGGCACAAAGTGCGGGAATCCCAGCCCCTCGAAGCGTTGCAATTATCAGGGGTACTCCAGGGTTTACAGCCGATGCGATCGCCAATCCCCAGCCGCATCCATTGGTTTAAAAATCATCCCAGCCTAAAATTACCAAAGGAATCACCGCAGCGGGATTTCTTCCCGGAAAATTAGGCACAGCAGATGGAATCAGTGGCAGCATTGGGCCTGGATATTGGCCGTAAACGTATTGGGGTGGCTGGCTGTGATGGTCTGGGGCTGTTGGCGACGGCTTTGACCACCATTCAACGCACCACTTTAGAGGCAGATTTAGCGGCGATCGCCCATTGGATCGAACAGCGCCACATTCAAGTTTTGGTGGTGGGTCTGCCCTATGCCATGGACGGCAGTCTAGGGAAACAGGCGAAACAAACCCAAAAATTTGCCCGCAAATTGGCAGAAGCCTTTGGACTCCCTATTGAATATGTAGACGAACGGTTAACCTCCGTCGAAGCCGAAAACCAACTCAAAGCCGAAAAGCAATATGACCGCCAACAAAAGGGCCTCGTCGATCAGCGAGCGGCCCAAATTATTCTGCAACAGTGGCTAGAAACGAGACAGTGTGCCCCGACTTCCTAAGTGACAGCATCAGAATTTCCTGAAGCGAACAGTTCAAAGGCTTTTTGGGAAAATCGTTGGAGGCGATCGCACACATCTTTAGCGGGTTGATAGTCGCCGACCAGTTGCCACTGGGCAATGGTTGAGAGTCGCCACGCTTCCCCCTGGTGATTAAAACCCGCCGTTTCAATACCGATAAAGGTTTGCACTTGATCTAGGGGGTCTGTAAAAAAGCGAATTTGCACCAGCATACTCCGACTTTGGAAACGGGGACTCCAGCCCGGCAGGTGAAAGCCAATGTCAATGGAATCTGGGTCCATCCATTCACGGGTTTCGGGGTCATTGCGCCAGGGTTTGAGGTCGGCCCTTGCATCGGGGAATTCGGCTCGGAATAAATTCACCACCGAGGCAATTTTCGTCGCCAGCTCAACGCCTAAGGCCCGTTCTGATGCATTCACGTTTAACCTCCTCGGAATCTAGTAGACATATCTCAAGCTTAACGAGTCATGTTCTACGCTAAGGGAGAAATTCGCAGTTTTTTGACAATTGGTTTACAATCTCGCGAAAATTTGTCTCTTTATAGTTGTTTTAGTATCTGGGCAAGCCGTTGTCGGAGGGTTTCAAAACCGAGGCGATCGCCCGCAGAAATATAAACAGCGTGTGGATGGCGCAACTTCGCCTCCTGGAGCGCTTCACTAGAAACTTGATCCAGCTTATTAAAAACCAACAGGGCTTGGGCTGGCATAATCGGCATTTCCCCTAGAATTTTTTCGACGGATTCTAACTGATGCTGCCAGGCAGGATGAGACAGATCCACCACATGAATCAACGCATCGGCTTCGGTGACTTCTTCGAGGGTCGCCCGAAACGCATCCACCAGGGCCGGAGGCAACTCATGGATAAAACCAACGGTATCCGTTAGTAGGATTGTCTGAGTTTGAAAGGCTTCATCGGTGAGAGTCAAGCGCCGAGTCGTGGGATCGAGGGTGGCGAACAGTTGATCCGCCGCATACACTTCAGCATTGGTGAGGGCATTGATCAAGGTCGATTTGCCTGCATTGGTGTAGCCGACAATCGCAAAGGTGGGCACATCCTGCCGTTGTCGTTGACTACGCATCCGAGAGCGATGGGCTTGTAGCTGATCGACTTCCTTTTGCAAGCGACTGAGGCGACTTTGGATCGTGCGGCGCTCCGTTTCTAGTTTCGTTTCCCCAGGGCCACGGGTGCCGATCCCCCCCCCCAAACGGGACATGGCTTGACCCCGACCCACCAAGCGCGGCAAGAGATACTCCAATTGCGCCAGTTCCACCTGGAGTTTTCCGGCGCGAGACTGGGCCCGCTGGGCAAAAATATCGAGGATTACTTCCGTGCGATCGCAAACCTTCACCCCCAGTTGTCGTTCCAGGTTGCGCCCCTGGGCAGGGGACAGATCCCGGTCAAAGACCACAAGATTCGCGCCGAGGGTTTGTACCTGGAGGGCAATTTCTTCGACTTTCCCGGTACCAACCACGGTTTGGGGATGGGGTGTACTGCGTTTTTGCTCCAGGGTCAGCAGCACTTCCCCCCCGGCGGTATCCACCAAGCGGGCCAGTTCCGTCAGTCGATCCTGGAAAGGGCGATCGCCAATGTCTGATGTTTGTAAGCCGACGAGAATCACCCGGTCATGGCTTTGATCCACTTGTTGGGCGGTAAATTCCCGGCGAAACTCCGCCTCTAGTCCTTCAACCAGATCCAGAAAATCCTGTTGGGAAACCTCCTCTAGGGCTTGGGACTCAGAAACAAGCCAATAGGCATGGCTCGGATGGGTCTGGGGGAGTAAGTGAGCCACATAGACATTTTTAACATAGCCAGCGGCCCCCCGGCCCCGTTTCGTCGTCCCCGTTCCCGTTAACGTAAAACTCACGAGGGCGTCTAATCGTTGCAGCACCATCGCCGTTAAACTCGATTCCTTGGGCGGTTCATCCTTCGGGCTGGCGGTCAAGCAGCGGATACCCGATAAACGCTCGGCACCATAACGGGGCAATTCTAGGGGAGGAATTTGGGTTTGTCGGGGTGAACCAACTCCAACCCGGATTACCTTGCCGCGTCGGTTGAGATAGACACAAACCGCTTGGTTTAGCTCTGTACTGAGGGCTGCGATCCGTTGGGCTAATTCTGGAGTTGTGAGGCGATCGCCAGGCACAGCCTGTTGATACAGTCGTTGCAACTGCTTGAGTTGACTACTTTTAAGACCTTTGAGATTACCGTGAATAGTATCGATGGGCAGCTTCCTAGAACGAAATGAATGCTAAATAATCATTAGAATATCGTGTCGAAATGTTTTCTATTCGTCAAGGCGAGGGGCCGCCGCCGTATCGGTGCGACCATTGCCACAGACAAAGTCTAGGAGGCTAGCTCCCGTCGAACCGGGGGAAACCGTATTCACTTCCCCTTGATCGCCGTAGTTTTTGTAAAAATCAGTGTTTTCGCCGTTGAGGATAAACACCGAAATTTCCCGTAGACGGGTGACCCGCCGGGAGCAGTCCCCAGAATAATAGGCCCGGGCATGGTAGCGCAATTCCTTCGATGTGCTATCGCGGTTGACCGCTTCTACTTCCCACCAAGCAAATGGCCCCTGCCGTCTGATGGTTGTGGGGTTGACGTATAGCTCTTTTTCCATGTACTGGCCGTAGTCTTCGTCGTAGCTGCGACTGGCTACCACCTGTACCAGTTCTGCCTGGGCGACCAGGGGAACCGTTAAAATCCCCGTGGCGATCGCCAACGTGCGCCAAAATTTTGAAAAATTACCCATTGCCCGTCCTCCGCAAGGCATCAAAATCAAAAATTGGGGAAGGGTTTTGAGGCGATGTTTTAAAAAATATGCGATCGCCATCTGTTCTACTAGCTGGGAACTTCCCCGAATGCCTCAACCAGCAAGCCAAAACACTATTGATAGCGGTCGAGTAGCGTTTGCAAGCCTCCTTGGTAACCATCACCCACTGCATTGAGACGCCATTCGCCCCCTTCGTTAACGACCTCTGCCATAATCAGGGCTGTCTCACTGGAGAAATGTTCCTGGAGAGAATAGCGCAATACCTCTGCTTTCGTTTCCACGTTCACCAACCGGACATAGGCATTTTGCACCTGACCAAAGTTCTGCCGCCGCGCTTCCCCGTCATAGATCGAAATCGCGACCACAATTGTGGCGACATTTTCCGGTACTTTCCGAAAATCAATGATCATCACCTCATCGTCACCTTCACCAGCCCCCGTGCGATTGTCTCCCATTAATTTGACGGCTTGTTCAGGATCGGGACTCGTCAAGTTATTGTAAAAAATGAAGTGCTGGTCTGAAATGAGCTTGCCATTATTCCCTAGCATAAAAATAGAAGCATCAAGGTCAAAGTCTGCCCCTGTGCCCTGTTGCTTTATATCCCAACCTAAACCAATAAAAGCGGCGGTGAGGCTTGGTGCAGCTTTCTTGAGGGAAATGCCTTGGCCCTTGTTTAGATTAATCGTCATTTTCTATAGCTAAAATTCGATGAACGTTTCTGAATTAATTCAAGTTTTAAAGTCTGATCTCATTATCGATCATTCCCTCGGAAGTGACCCGGAGATTACGGGGGTCGCCGCCATTGATGCCGCAAAATCCCAGGAAATCAGCTACATCGAAGGGGGGAAATTTGCCGCAAGGGTCGATACAACGGCAGCTTCGGCGTTAATCTTGCCAGCGGATGAAGATTTGCAACAGCGGGCGACGGATCGGGGTTTGGCTTGGCTCAGTACCAAGGAGCCGCGTTTGTTATTCGCGGCGGCGATCAAAGTCTTTTATCAACCGTTTCGTCCGGCACCGGGGATTCATCCCACCGCTGTTATTGATCCGTCGGTGCAGCTGGGCGAGGCTGTCTCGGTGGGTGCCCATGTGGTGCTTTATCCGGGGGTGAAAATTGGCGATCGCACTTGCATTATGGCCAATGCGGTGATTTATCCCGATGTGGAAATTGGTGCGGATACCTTACTCCATGCCAATTGCACGATCCACGAGCGAGTAAAGATTGGCAATCATTGTGTGATCCACAGCGGCGCGGTAATCGGGGCAGAAGGATTCGGCTTTGTGCCCACGGCCCAGGGCTGGTTCAAGATGGAACAGTCGGGGATTGTCGTCCTCGAAGATGGCGTTGAAATCGGCTGTAACAGTGCGGTGGATCGGCCTGCCGTTGGGGAAACGCGCATTAAAACCCAAACCAAACTGGATAATCTCGTCCATGTAGCCCATGGGGGAACCATCGGCTCGAACTGTGCTCTTGCTGCCCAGGTGGGTTTAGCAGGGGGCGTCACCGTCGGGAATAATGTGCTCCTTGGGGGTCAGGTGGGCGTCGCGAACCAAGCAGTGATCGGTGATGGGGCGATCGCCACGGCCCAAACCGGGATTAATAATCGGGTTGCCCCTGGGGAAATCGTTTCTGGTAGTCCGGCAGTCCCCAATGCGGTTTACCGGAAAGTCTCGGCCATCTACAAGCGTTTACCGGAAATGTACGAGGTATTTCGTAAACTCAAGAGGGGTTAAATCACCGCCAGTTGGGGCGTTTGGATGGTGGGAATGCTGGCTTGGTTTTGTATCTGCTCAATGGCTTCATCGAGGAGGGCCTGACCTTCGGCGACGGTGTTGATTTTATTAAGGCGATCGCGAAAATCTGCGGCTCCCGAAAAATCCCGACAATACCAGGTCAAATGTTTGCGGGATTGGTAAATGCCCTTTTGTCCTTTGTAGGCCCAGAGCCCGTCCAAATGTTCCTTGGCGCACTGGAGCAATTCCACCACGGTTGGTTGGGGCCGCCGTTGTCCCGTTTTGAGGAAATGGTCAATTTCGCCGACTAAAAATGGATAACCCAAGGTGCCCCGGGAACACATTGCCCCATCAGCTCCCGTTGCTTCCAAGCAGGCGATCGCCGCATCCACTGAAAAAATATCGCCGTTGGCAATCACCGGAATCGAGAGGACTTCTTTGACTTTTTTAATCCACTGCCACTGGGCTTTCCCGGTATAACCCTGGGCCCGGGTGCGACCGTGCACCGTCAGCATTTGCGCTCCGGCATCTTCTAACCGGCGGGCAAAGTCAACAATCACGATTTCAGCATCAGCCCAACCAATGCGGGTTTTAACGGTCACAGGCACATCGACGGCTTCCACCACTGCTTTAACGATCGCCACCGCCACCTCTGGTTGCCGCAGGAGAGAGCTACCACCTCCTTTGCGGGTAATTTTATTCACCGGACAACCCATGTTGATGTCGATGGTTTGGGCGCCCTCGGCCACGGCTTTTTTCGCTGCTTCCCCCATAAAATCAGGGCGACAGTCAAACAGTTGAATGCTGATCGGCTGCTCCCCTGGGTCAATCTCCATGAGCCTCGGTAAGGTCTGGAGGTGGTGGACTTCCTGGGCGCGTACCATTTCGGTGTACATCATTGAACTGGGGGCGTAGCGACGTACCAGGCGACGAAATACTAGATCTGTGACCCCCGATAGGGGCGCTTGGAGGACACGGCTCTGGAGGGCAACGTTACCGATTTTTAAGGGGCTATCCGGCAGGGAGATTTGGGGCGATCGCCTTGGGTCAGAATTCACTGAATTTACTGGGGCCGTGGTGTTAGGGGTCAGGGGCATCAAAGATTACCGAATCATGGGGAAATATTGTCTTGGACAAGAGTAACTGCTCTAGTTCTGGGGCGCTCATCGGATAGCCCAACAAAAAACCCTGGGCGCGATCGCAGTTGAGTTGCTGCAAACACTCTAATTCTGTCTCGTTTTCAACCCCCTCCGCAATCACTAAGCGTTTCTGTTGGTGGGCCGTGTTAATTAGCGATCGCACTACTGTCTGTTGTGCCGATTTTTGGTGGATGTTGCGGATTAAGCTGGGGTCTAGCTTGAGGAAATCAAAGGGAAATTTTTTGAGGTAAGTCAAAGAGCTATAACCGAGACCAAAATCATCCAGAACAATTTTGACACCGAGGGTTTTAATCGCCTTGAGGCGGCGAATGGTTAACGGGGCATTGTCTAAGAGGGTTGACTCCGTGAGTTCTAACACGAGGTTTGCTGGGTTTAAGCCATTTTCAATCAGTAAGTGGCTGAGATCTTGGTGGAAGTGGGGTTGATTAAATTGAGTCGCCGAGAGGTTGACCGCCATTTGGAACGTTTGATGGTCTTGGTTTGCCCAGCGGCGGAGCTGACGACAGGCTTGGGTCAGCACAAATTGATCGAGAAGTTCGAGTAAACCGATGGGGTTGGCGATCGCCAAAATTTCCTCAGTCAGAATAGAACCCCTCAGGGGATGTTCCCACCGCAGCAGGGCCTCCGCCCCCACCATCTCTTTTCCTGGCAGTTGGCATTGGGGCTGATAATGAACCGTTAACTGATGCTGGTGATAGGCATCCCGCAGATCATCGGCTAGATCAAGGCCCTTGGGGTAACTTTGCGGCGTCATTGCGTTGGCAAATTGATAGCGCGGCTCCCCTAAATTTTGGGCCTGGCGCTGGGCGGCCTGGGCCTGGGCGACTAAATCCCTGAGATTGTCGGCATCCTGGGGATATTCAGCAATCCCTAGGCTCACGGACAGGAAAAACTCCTCGGTGGCAGTGGTTAAAAATTGCTCGAAAGCAGCAAGGATTTCCTGGGCGATTGCTCCGGTATCGGCCTGGACATAGGCGCGATTTAAAACGAGGCAAAATTCCCCAGCCGCCAAACAAATAACTCTTCCTCGCCCTTGGAGCCCTTGATTTAGACGATTGATGATCGCCTGGTTGAGCTGGTCAATTTCCTGGGGTTCGAGGTCGGCACAGATCTGGGCAAACCGTTCAAAGCCAACGACAAATAGCGGTAAAAATGCAGCATCATCTTGCTGGAGGGTCAGGGCGATCGCCTCGAAGGTTTCCTGGAGACTAAAGCGATCGCTGCAATCATTTCTCAGTGCTGGGGGCGTTGTCTGGGGCGCTGCCTTTGGCGATGCATCTGGGGGGCTATAGTGCTGTTGCAAAGAAGATAACTTACTCAACCGGATGGCGATCGCCGACAGTAACTCTTCTTTTGTAAATGGTTTTGTTAAATAATCATCCGCCCCCAAACGCATTCCCTGGCGAATGTCCTGTTTTTCCGCCCGGGCCGTTAAAAACACAAAGGGGATCATCGCCGTTGCCGCTTCGGCCTGGAGCTTTTGCAAGACCCCATAACCATCTATCCCCGGCATCATCACATCACAAACAATCAAATCCGGTTGGTGCGCCAGGGCTAACTGTACACCCTGATGTCCCCCGGCGGCTTCTAGGACTGCATATTGTTGCTGCGCTAGGATTTTACGGATTAGCTTCCGCACAATATCATCATCTTCAATGACTAGAATTGTCGTCATAACAAAATAGGTGATTAGGGTATGGCCCCCTTGCTACCCTCCTTTCGTTTGTCCCAAAGGCCGCCGTTTTTGGCTGGTCGTACCATGGCTCTCAAATCGATCATAGGCGCTAACGATTCTCTGGACGAGGGGGTGACGCACAACATCAGCATCCGTCAGATAACAAAAGCCAATCCCTTCTACAGACTGGAGAATCTTACTCGCCATAATCAATCCCGAAGACTGATGACTCGGCAAATCCGTTTGGGTGATGTCCCCGGTGATCACCATCTTAGAACCGAAACCCAACCGTGTCAGCACCATTTTGAGCTGGGCTGGGGTCGTATTTTGGGCCTCATCGACGATCACAAAGGAATTGCTGAGGGTGCGTCCCCGCATGTAGGCTAATGGTGCGATTTCAATGCGCCCTTTTTCCATTAGTTCAGGCAGTTTCAGCGGATCGATAAATTGGTAGAGGGCGTCGTATAGAGGACGCAGGAAAGGATCAACTTTTTGTTGCAAGTCCCCCGGCAAAAAGCCTAATTTTTCCCCAGCTTCCACCGCTGGCCGGGTTAAAATCAAGCGTTCGACTTCATCCCGGAGCAGGGCTTGGACGGCTAGGACTGAAGCGAGAAAGGTTTTCCCAGTACCCGCCGGCCCAATGCCAAAGGTGATGTCATGTTTTTGAATGAGTTGGATATATTGGCGCTGTCGAAATGTTTTGGCGCGGATATATTCGCCACGTCTGGTTTTTCCTAGGGTCTGCTTTTGGAGGTCTTGGTATTCTTCGACTTGGTGGGTATCGATGGCATGGAAGGCCGTCAGTAGATCTGGTTGGGAGATGTGTTGGGCTGTTTCCCAAAAAGGTTGCAGGAAATAGAGTGCTTTAACGCAACGATTAACGGCCTTTTCGCGACCTCGCACCAGTAGCTCTTGTCCCCGTAAGACCACAGTTGTGCCGGTGTGCTGGGATAGAAATTTGAGGTTTTCTTCCTTGACGCCAGAGAGGGCGATCGCACTTTCTAGGCTGGGGAGTTGAATGGTTTGCGAGGTTTCACTCATGGGCAAAGCAAAAAAATAGATCAGCCTTAATTATAGGCAGCAGAGGGAAGAGAAAAGACCAAGATAGGGTTTCGGACCCTCACTTTTGGGGGGTCTTTTCCTGTCAGATGACGCTACAGACTGGGAACTGATCAGCGGGTTTCGCTAAAGGAGTTTAATGTTGTTTCAAACATATAGCCCACACCCCGCACAGTTTTGATCGGGTTTTCTTGCTGCATGAGGTTGTCAAGTTTGCGACGAATTTGTCCGATATGGACATCCACGACCCGTTGATCGCCTAGGTAATCGTAGCCCCACACTGCTTGAATCAGTTCTGAGCGCCGCCAAACTTTGTTCGCATTTTTCGCGAGGAAGTGGAGCAGGTTGAATTCTAGGGCCGTTAGGTTGACGGGTTCTCCCTTGACAGCGACCACATGGCGCATCGGGTCAATGTTTAAATCAGCAAAATCGAGGCTTTGGTCTTGGGCTGGGGGGGCAACGGGCGATCGCTGACGGCGGAGAATCGCATGGACACGATGTTCAAGCTCAATAATGTCAAAGGGTTTAGTCAGGTAATCATCTGCCCCTTGGGTAAAGCCTCGTACTTTATCGGTCGCATCGGTGCGACTGGTCAGAATCAACACGTAAGTATCCTTCGACTCTTGCATTTGCTCACAGAGGGCATAGCCGAGGGTATCTGGCAGATTAATGTCGAGGATTACCAGGTCAGGACTAAAGGATTGAAATGTTTCTTTAGCAGATTGTCCATCCGTTGCTGCTGCCACTGCATAACCTTTCTGCCCGAGAAATCGAACAATTAGTGTGCGAATTGCTGGATCATCATCAACAACTAAAATTTTGGCACCGGCCATAGACTCTTCAAGATACTTTCGGCGAATAGTAAATCAAGGCTTCAAACTAAAGCTTGTTTGATTAGTGTGCGATCATATTCCTCCCTAACACATTATTTTAGTGTAATTCTGCGAAAAGTCTATGGCGATCGCCCTGAGCCGCCCCAGAGTTTTTAAAAATTCAATTTGACCAGTGGGCAAGCCCTAAAAATGGCCTGAAGGGAGCCAGAACATAAAAAGCAACTTTTGCTGCTTTCCCAAACTCCACGACGGCTTTCCGAAGTAGAAAATTTTACCTTCTTCTTTTTTTGATAATTTTAGACAACCTTTGCCTGTTAAATTAATTGTGTTAGAAAAAAGATGCATCACCAAGCTTTCAAAATTGAGACTTCAATTTATCCCAAGAAGTTAGAGGTAGACTAGATTCAGACTACTAAACGAAGGTCATCAATACCCCTCTTGCTTATGTAATATTTGTTTACTATTTTTGAGCATCGAAACATATCTTGAATTTTTATTTAAGCTACGTAGTCATGCTTTCTCAAATATTGTTATCATTTAGGGGGAGAGCATCAATATTTCAATCACTCAACCTCGAATTTTTCTCATCGTAAACATAAATAATTCATGACCGAAAGCACTGAGTACAACATTAAGCACCAACAAATCCAAGAGATGTGCTTTCAGCAAAAATTCTTTTACAAAAAATTTCACTCAAACTGATCGCTCCAATATTGATCAATTAAGTCAAGGGAGGAAAAGAGCAAGATGAATAAACTGTTTACAACAGCCCTCAGTGGTCTATCATTTATCGTTGTTCAACAGGCAAAAAGTGAACCTGTATTCATTGATTTTGATTACCAGTATCGGTATGGTTATGAATATAATTACGACTATGATGACTATAGCTATTACTACCACGCCAATGTCTACACCTATAGCGATGATTCGGTTGTATTCCCAGTCAAAGTACTCGTTAATGCTGCATGTCAACAACCACAGTACCCCATTGTACTAGACTCTGAAGCAGATACAAGCAACGGTACAAATATCTTGATCGAAGAATCTAATGTCGTTATTGATAATGATTTCAGTACAAATTGCTCTGCTTTTACAGAAAAAAATGTCCTGCTGCTCTGGGAAGAAAACGAAATAAAATAGGCGTCCCTTCTGGTTTTTCTTTCTGTCAAGCTGTACTGTTTTAAAATAGATCTTAATAAAAGCACTTTGACTTTATTTTCTTGAGTTACTGATACAAAATTAACTCAAGAAAAATACTGTGAACCAAAAGATACAGTAGGATATTTCAATACAACAATTCCATGCCTATTTGACGGACCTCTAAGTATGGCAATAAAAACACTTGGAGTTAGTAACAAAACGACTGTGTTTTAGTGCTTTAGAATGCAAAGACATGAGCTACTGTAAGCTGAAAATTTTTTTTAGCCACTCTTTTTTTATTTTTATATAGCCTTTGAGATATTTTTCCTCACCACTCAAAATATTATATTTAATCAGTCTTTAAGTAATTAGCAGACAATTCTACATCATCATCTAGCTTATTGTGAGTCGATTCATTTTGTCGGGCTTCATTTGTGCTAGAAGTCCGTCCTTGTGAAACCAACCGAACCGCAGAACATTGCCGCGCTAATACTGGATAAACCTCTGGATCTACTTGAATGCCTGAAGAAATCATGTCAGCACAAAGTTTGACTGTTTCCGCTGAAGTTTGGATTTGAAACTTTTCTAATTCGGCTTGCTCTCTTTCCAGTAGGGTAGTGCTGAAATCTCTACAGTTGCTGCCCACTTGACCACCGAGGGGCACAATAATGGCACCGGAAAGAGCGTAGGAATTTGAACTCTCCCCATCAAATGTATTGCCATTTGCAGAGCCACTGAGCACAAAGGAAGGGCGGGGACAAACGATCCCTCTAAAACCGTAGGTGGCACTTTGACCTAAGTTGTACACAGCGGTTTGGTTGACTACCCCAGTCGCACTATTCCCCAATGAATTTTCATTATTCATCGTATTACTTTGATCTTGCATCGTTTGAGCCGCTCCGTAAATAGGAGTCAGGAACACTGTGGAGACAGCCGTTAAAAGTGTGAAGAATTTTCGACCAAACATAAATGAAACCTTTAGAAATCAACGGAGAGATTGCTTTCAAAAATAAAGGTGGTGCCATAGGTCTCTGCTGAGCCTTTGACCGTTGTAGAGGAACCTCGTGTTGTAAATTCTGATGCGTACGAATATTGACTTTCGACTGTGTAATTTTCGAATTCGACACCACCATTGATGGGGTTCATCGATCCAGAAACTACATTTTGAGAGAATTCTGTTTCGAAAATGCTGGATTGCCCACGAGATTCTTCTGTAATATCAATTTCTGTGGAGCCGCCGTAGAATGGCTCAATGGAATGAAAAAAATTAGCCCGGATTGTGGGTACAGATGCAAAAGGATCTGGCTCTATATCCAAAGATAAAGGAGCGCCTGTGTATAAACCATCATAATAAGGCTCTCCCTGGAGCAGATTACCCGCAGATGCCGGGCTGGCGATGAACAATGCCATCGCCAAACCTAGCATTCTTTTCATGATTCTATCTGTAATAGTTAGAAACTTAGCTACGTGATAAATTACCGATGAGATTATCGGTTGCCGGCAGCAGTTTCATGCTCTGTAGTGTCAGATCCAGATTGCGTGAAAATGCTACCATCAAGTTTCGTTGTACTGCCGAAAGTTTCATAACCAGTTTCACCAGCAGAGGCAGTATGGAAAGTAAAGTCCTTAAAAGTTGTCGTAACGTCATAGCCACCACAGTAGCAGTCGATTTCCTGTGTTACAGACCCATCTTGATATGTTTTGTAAGCGTAGCTGCCCCAATCACGGCGACCATTAGACCATTCATCACTGTCTAAGGTAAGGTTAGTAGTCGTTCGAGACCAGCTAGTGATGTCTCTGTTAGTAACGTAGCTTTCGCCAGCCTGTGCGGCTTGACCGATGGCACCAAAAGCGATGATGGTTGCGAATGCGATTGTAGAAGAATTGAATTTAGCCATTGTAAGGAATCCTCAATAGAATTCAGTTTGATTTCAACAAATGCGTAACTAATTAATTTAGTCTTGCTGCTAGGCAAAGGTAAGACCCAAACCATCAAGTCTAAATTTCCCGTATAAACCAAGCCTCAGAACACTTAATTTCCTTGAAATCTCGGTAGAAGAACTACTCCCTACTTCTAGGATTTTTTTGGGAAAACACGTACGTATATCGCTTTGATCCTTGCAAGTAGAGGTTTCAAGTGCCCCAGAAGGATCTCCATGAACCTTCTCTCAAAGAAGAAAGATGAATAAAATACTTCTTTTGGGGTAAGAGTACGTGATTATACTGAAGCAGATTGTGGTTTACTTCTTTTTGTTACTTACGTATTTGTTTGTACTTCAGTTTTATTCCCTTTCAAAAGGAAGGTCAACCCTTTAAAGCTTGATTTTTATAAATTCTATATAATGAAGCTTTTTTCTATAAAATTAGTGCCTAATTAATCTGAGATTAAAAGAAGCTTCATGAAACTGACAAAATTCAGGACGTCTTTAACTAATTAACATAAACTTATGTTTACAAAGCCAGATCGAAAGAAAGACGATCCATAAAAACTCAAGCTTGAGTTTTTATGGATCGACAAAATGGACTTATTTTAGTGCCGAGTGCGATCAACGGGCACGAACCACAGTCTGGGAGGATTGTATTTTTGTGCTTGTCTGTTCATTGGCCTCTACGCGATCGCTTAGTGGAGGGTCTTTGGGATGGTCTCTGAGATTTTGTACATTGCAGCGAGTTAGGGAGCCTGAGTGGTTCAAGTACCTACTCCGTTGATCAGCTAGCGTTAAGTATGGGGATGTATGCTCTCTGGTCTAGGCAAGTCTTGAGGCGATCGCCCCGGCTATCATCACCAGAAAAAATTTTGCTCTATGGAAAGCGCACCGGAAAACGCTCATAATAATAAACTGTATGATGATTGGGTTACATTAAGAATCTAAGGATGTTCCAATAACCCAGTGGCATGCTCACAGGAGGAGGAGAATGAGCGAACAAAATCCCTACGAAACCCTTGGGCTTGCAAAAACGGCTTCATTTGAAGAGATCCAAGCAGCCAAACAAAAACTAAGCGCCCAATACGAAGGCGATCGCGCCGTAGTGGACAAACTCGAAGCGGCCTACGATGCGATTATTATGGACCGCCTTAGACAACGGCAACAGGGCACCCTAGATGTTCCGGATAAAATTCGCTTTGCAGAAACTTCTCAGAAGAAAGCGCAGGCGTCTCAACCGCTGATGAAGTCTCCCGAACTGCCCCAGTGGTTGGTCAATTTACGGGATACACCAGAAACCAACACTCTATATACCGCCCTCGGTGTCAATGGGGCGATCGCCATTGCCGGAATATTCCTCGCAACGGATCTCACTTCAACTCTTTTGACTGTGGCATTGATCGCGAATATTTATTTGCTTTACCGTAAAGAACAACGCTTCGGGCGAGCCGCTCTGATTGGGATTGTCGCCCTGGTCGCAGGCATTGCCCTCGGTAGTGGTGTGAATGCCATCCTCAATAGTACTGGCGTCACCGTGGCGATCGCCCCCGAACATCTCCTATTAGTGCTCACCAGTATTGTTTTTGGTTTAGGGACGAGTTTCTTAAGATAATGATAATAACGACCTGAAGGGCATCTATTTGAGGCTGTCTTCAGCCCGGAGGCGATCGCTAACCCGGCGCAGAACACCATTAATGAAACGATGGCCATCTTCGTCAGAATAGCGTTTTGCCAGTTCTACGGCCTCATTGATGGCCACTTTATAGGGCGTTTCTAAAAACAAAATTTCAGCCACAGCGATGCGCAGAATATCACGGTCTAAGCGGGGCAGACGATGGTATTGCCAATCCACTAAAGACCCGTCAATGACCTCTTTGATTTGATCATTGCGACGGCGGAGGGTTGTGAGAATCTCTAACGCAAAATTGCGCACCTCATGTTGGCGGGTCAACTGCAAAAATTCTGGCAATTCCACCACATGACCCAAACGATTAATTGCCGCACGAGTCAATTCCAGGGCATCTGCGGCCATTGTGCGCGCACTCTTGACATTAACCGCTAACGTTTCACTTCTGAGTAATTGCTCCTCTGCCCGGGAAACCTCACTCGCCGCATCCTCTAAAATGTCATGGATTTCGCTACTCAGGGTCCGAACCGCTGCCAACATCAATTCATCAAGCTCTACGGCTTCTAACTTATCGGGCTTGCCTTTGATCTGGCTCAAACTCAGTAGAGCAATTTCACGGGCAACACTACGGGGCTGTTTACGGGCGGGCATAGTCTAACTAGGGATAAACAATAAGGAAAATCAACGTCACTCAGAGGCACCATTAAACTACACTTCTTCCTCTAGAGAAAGCATATCCGCCTGGGGACTGTTTAATTCTTCGAGGGGACGCTCCAATTCACGGGACTTTTTACGGCGGGTCAAATTGAGGGGAATTGTGCCCCGCACTGATTTTCGTTCGGTCTCTGCATCCGGACTCACAATGCCCCCAGAAATTAAGACTTTAAAGGCATCCTCAATGGACATTGAGAGGTTGATCACATCATCTTCTGGCACCATTGCATACCAGCCAGAGGTGGGGTTCGGAGTCGTCGGAATAAACACACTCAAGAGGGGATCGGCCACCTGGGCCTGTAATTGGGGACTGACTGTTCCTGTGACAAAACCTAGAGTCCAAACACCAGGTCGCGGATATTCCACCATCACTACCCGTCGGAAGCGACTCTGGGAATCCCGCAAGAGAGTTTCTAATAGTTGCTTGAGGGTTTTATAAATTGCGCCTGCTAGGGGAATCCCTTGGAGAATTTGTTCTCCGACATCTAACAGCCAACGTCCGACAAAATTTCGTGCCATCAGACCGATCACCAGAATAAATGTCAGGGGAACGGTGATCCCAACGCCAATATTTAAGGCATTGGTCAAGATTGGGTCCAGGCCATCGAACGGATTAATCTGCTTAGGGATTTGCGTCAAAAAATTAATCACCCAAGTCGCAATCGTGATCGTCAACCAAATGGTGGTCGCTAGGGGGATAACAACGAGCAACCCGGCAATCAGATCGTTTTTTAAATCTTGTTTCAGACGTTCTAACACGGTAGGGCGAGGTTTCCTGGTAGGGAGATGGTGGACGAAATGGCGGGAATATGTACAGTGGGTAGTCGTTTTTGTCGGTTTAGGAAATCAGGGAAATTTTGGGGACTAGGGTAGAAAAATAAGTGAAATGTTAAGAAAAAAGACGACGTAATCTATTTTACTGAATTCTTTGGGGTTGCCAACGTGTCTGGGTGCTACTGTGTTGGAAAAAGTGGGGTGACAAGTACCCGTCGAGGTCACCCCAAGCGGGAAAAGTATTATTCGGAATCGGCAGGTGCTTCAGGTTTGGGGGCTTGGGATGGGCTTGTTTTATTGAACCAAGCATTGCGAACGCCAAGCCAACCCACAATCAGATAAGCAATTCCTAACAAGAGACTGCGGATAGTGGTTGGGATAATTTCCTGGAGGACACTGCGGTTGGCTTCTTGGCGCTGTTGTGTCTGGAGTTCAACAACGCTTTGTTGTAATTCTTCTAGCCGCGCATTCAGGGCTTCGGGGTCATTGACGAATGTTTGGTAGTTGAGGAATTCTTGTCTTTGAGCTTCGACTTCGGCGATCTGCTGGGGGGGAACTTGACCAGAGTTGAGGGCTGTTTCAATTTCTTGGATCTGTTGCTCTAGTTGTTGTTTGGCTTCGGGGTTTTGGGCAAGGGCTTGGAGTTGGCTATATTGCTGCTGGACTTGTTGTTCCCGTTGTTGGGTTTCTTGTTCAATTTGGGCGATCGCCTGTTCCCGAATGCCCTGCATATTATCGAGGTGGATAGGGATGAGAATCAAGAAGATCACTCCAAGGACGAGGGAAAAAAGAAAACTTAAAAAACGACCATCTGTAATGGAGGCGCGCAGTTTTGCTGGTTTTCCGGCATTGTCATCTAGCCAACTGCCCAGAAGCAGAGCCACAATCCCAATCAAAGGGTTAAGCCCTCTACCGACTACCTGATTTGTGAAATTAATTTGCCAAGCATTGTCCAGGGGCAGCCACGGGAAGGCGGCAATGACGTAATCAACGAAAGAAGAAATTAACAGTACGCCCCCCAAAATCTTGAGGCTCAGGGACGTAAAAGAAGCAAGGCGAACATTATTCATACTTTATGTATCAGTCAATGGGCGTTTATGGGTGTCACCACTAGAATGACGAGTAACGCTATTTTAGGGGGCATGGTTCGTCCTCTGTAAAGTTTATGACAAAATACCTGGAAATCCTGGATGACAAACCGGAACTCATTAAACGGGCGCTGCGTATTGTCATGGGCCGGATTGAGGAGGCGATCGCCCGTCGTGGTGTCTGTACCATTGCCCTTGCCGGCGGCAGTACCCCCAAACCTTTATACGAAAAATTAGCAGAGCAATCCCTCCCCTGGGCGCAACTCCACATTTTTTGGGGAGATGAACGCTATGTACCTGCCGATCACCCCGATAGTAATCAACGGATGGCCCGGCTCGCCTGGCTGGATCAGGTGCCGATTCCGGAGGGCAATATTCACCCGATGCCGACCGCAGCCGCAGACCCCCAGCAAGATGCAGCGGCCTATGACGCAACGTTGAGAAATTTTTTTGGCGATCGCCCCTGGCCCAGTTTCGATATTGTGCTGTTGGGTATGGGGGATGATGGCCATACTGCTTCGCTCTTTCCCCAAACGGCGGCCCTAACGGTTGGCGATCGCCTCATCACCGTCGGTGAAAAACAGGGAGAACCCAGGCTGACCTTTACCGTGCCCCTGATTAATGCCGCCCAGAACATTCTTTTCTTAGTCGCTGGGGAAAATAAACAGGAGGCGCTCCAGAAAATTTTCCATAGCGATGCCGATGGGTTTGCCTATCCCAGTAAACTGATCAACCCAGACCACGGTGTCCTCTGGTGGCTCCTGGATGCTGCTGCTGGCGATCGCCTCGCCCCCGATCAAGCAATCTATCAAACGAAATCTCGCCCAGAGCCTTAAAATAAAACCATTCTTTTCCCTTTGACCACCCACTGTCATGATTAGTTGTCCCAACTGTAACCACCAAAATCCTGACGGCGCTGTCCAATGCGAAGCCTGTTATACCCCCCTCCCCCAAGCATCGGCTTGCCCCCAATGTGGCGCTAGCGTCCAAAGTAATGCCGCCTTCTGTGGTCAATGTGGCTTTAACCTGCAACAGGCCGCTCCCATGGCAGTAACAGAGGAGTTACCCAAAACTGTGGTTCCCAATGCCCCCAGTGCCAGCGCCCCCCCCACAGATCCCCCTGAGCCCACCCTGGATTTCCCAGAGATTCCCGAAGCGGATTTCCCTGATTTTCCTGACTTTTTCGAGGAAGAAGAAGCCGCTGCCCCTGCCGTTGCCGAATCTCCAGAATTGCCTGATCCTTTCACATTTGATTTTGAAGAACCAAGCCCTGCCCCAGAGGTGCCGCCAACGCCTGCTCCTGCTCCTGCCCCAACCACTGTCCAGGGATCAATGCAGGCAACCCAAATTCAAGTGCAGACCGCCAGCTTGCTCCATGTGCAAACCCAGGTGGCCTTAGAAATTCCTGAACACCTCGATGTGATTCACATCGGCAAACCGAATGAGACCGTCCCACCAGATATTGATGTTTCTGGTTTCCCGAGTTCTGAGGTGGTATCACGGGTACACGCCGACCTGCGCCAAGAAGCGGGCCTCTACTATATCGAAGACACTGGTAGTTCCAATGGCACCTATATCAACCATGTGCCCCTCCCCGTGGGTAATCGACATCGACTCCGGGCCGGCGATCGCATTGGTTTAGGCAAAGGCGATAAGGTGACGTTTATTTTCCAAATCAGTTAAGGGCGATTTTCCAATCCTGGCGTTTTGCCGTGGCCATTGACGTACCTTGGTTTAGAAAAACTTATCAATAGCCCCTAAAATTCCCTAAGAGGTTCTGATAACGGAGTTTCCCGGAACAACGATATACTAATTCAGTGATGTCACTTTTGTTGGAAATCCCTGCCTCGATACATTCCCTTAACAATCCATCGTGCAGGCCAAAGAACCCCTATGAACTCAGGAATCGATCTTCAAGGTAGTTTTATCGAAACCCTCCAATCCTTTGGGTTGTCCCATGAAATTGCCAAGACTATTTGGCTACCCCTACCGTTGTTACTGATGATTATTGGCGCGACAGTGGGTGTTTTAGTCGTGGTGTGGTTAGAGCGAAAAATTTCAGCGGCAGCCCAACAACGGGTTGGCCCGGAATATGCAGGCCCCCTAGGGGTTTTACAGCCGGTGGCCGATGGTTTAAAGCTGGTTTTTAAAGAAGATGTGGTCCCCGCTAAAACAGATCCCTGGCTCTTTACCCTCGGGCCTGCTCTCGTGGTCATTCCGGTCTTTTTGTCCTATCTCATCGTTCCCTTCGGGCAAAACCTGGTGATTACGGATTTGAACGTGGGGATTTTTCTGTGGATTTCCCTCTCAAGCATCGCTCCCATTGGCCTTTTGATGTCAGGCTACTCTTCTAATAATAAATATGCGTTACTGGGGGGACTGCGTGCTGCCGCCCAATCAATCAGCTACGAAATTCCCCTGGCCCTGGCTGTATTGGCGATCGCCATGATGTCCAATAGCCTGAGCACCATTGACATTGTTGAACAACAATCCGGTTACGGCATTTTAGGCTGGAATATTTGGCGACAACCCATTGGCTTCCTCATTTTCTGGATTGCCGCCCTTGCCGAATGTGAACGACTCCCCTTTGACCTACCCGAAGCAGAAGAAGAACTCGTCGCTGGCTACCAAACCGAATATGCCGGGATGAAATTTGGTCTGTTCTACGTTGGCTCCTATGTCAACCTCGTGCTTTCGGCCCTGATTGTTTCGATTCTCTACCTAGGCGGTTGGGAGTTCCCGATTCCCCTCGATAAGCTTGCCGGTTGGTTAAACGTTGCCCCCAGCACCCCTTGGCTCCAGGTGATCACCGCCTCCTTGGGGATTATTATGACCCTCGTGAAAACCTATGCCCTGGTCTTTATCGCTGTCCTCCTACGCTGGACTTTACCGCGAGTACGCATTGACCAACTCTTGAACTTTGGCTGGAAGTTTCTCCTCCCCGTTGCCCTTGTTAACCTATTGCTCACGGCGGCCCTAAAACTTGCTTTCCCCATTGCTTTTGGGGGCTAAGGCTTCGTCGTTTCTTTCTCCTTCTTTGTTGATCTTCTCACCCTATGTCCTATGTTTAAAATCCTCAAACAAGTCGGTGACTATGCCAAGGATGCAGCCCAGGCAGCGAAGTATATTGGCCAGGGTCTCTCGGTAACTTTTGATCACATGCGGCGACGCCCCGTGACAGTGCAATATCCCTACGAGAAGCTGATTCCCTCAGAACGGTTTCGCGGCAGAATTCACTTTGAATTCGATAAATGTATTGCCTGTGAAGTCTGTGTAAGAGTTTGTCCGATCAACCTCCCCGTCGTGGATTGGGAATTTGATAAAAGCATCAAAAAGAAAACTCTCAAGCATTACAGCATCGACTTTGGGGTTTGTATCTTCTGCGGTAACTGTGTCGAATACTGCCCCACCAATTGTCTATCGATGACAGAAGAATATGAGCTGGCCACCTACGATCGCCACGAATTGAACTACGATAATGTGGCCCTGGGTCGTCTGCCCTACAAAGTCACCCAAGATCCAATGGTGACGCCTCTCCGGGAGTTGGCCTACTTGCCCCAAGGTGTCATTGACCCCCATGATCTCCCCCAAGGCAGTCAGCGGGCTGGCGAGCATCCAGAGGATATTCTCGAACGCTTACAGGCCGAAAAGCGACAAGAAACGGCAGATCAATAAAGCCACGATAGACTAAGCAAGATTAGTGCAGGTGTGAATTTAGCAGGAGTTTTAAAAAAACTGTGAATTTAGCAGAAGGTGTTCAAATTGTTTCGTTCGTCATCCTCACGGTGATGATGCTGGGGTCAGCCCTTGGGGTTGTGCTCTTTGAAAATATTGTCTACTCAGCGTTCCTGCTGGGGGGCGTGTTTATCAGTATTTCTGGGTTCTATATTCTGTTAAATGCGGATTTCGTCGCGGCAGCCCAGGTCTTGATTTATGTAGGGGCGATTAATGTTTTGATCTTATTCGCCATCATGTTGGTGAATAAAAAAGAAGACTTCAGTCAGATGCCTGGTCGTCTCCTTCGTCAGGGGGCAACGGCTCTGGTCTGCTTGGGTCTTTTCGCTCTCCTTGGCACGATGGTTTTGGTAACTCCTTGGGAATTGTCAGCAATTTCTCCGGCAGCAGTGGGCAATTCTGTGGTGGCGATCGCCAAACATTTCTTTAGCGATTTCCTCCTGCCTTTTGAACTAGCTTCAGTGCTCCTCCTGATTGCCATGGTGGGCGCGATTATCCTGGCCCGTCGCGATATTATTCCTGAGATTACAACCACAGAAGAAGGGAGTACTGGCCTCCAACTACCAGAGCGTCCCCGGGAGCTCGCTGGCGCAAATAGCCCCAAATCCAAACAAAACTAAGCTTTTCTTGACACCCATGCAAATTCAACTCGAATACATCCTGGTTCTCGCTGCCGCCCTATTTTGCATCGGCATTTACGGTTTAGTGACCAGTCGCAATGCCGTCCGCGTGTTGATGTCCATTGAGCTATTGCTAAACTCCGTCAATCTCAACTTTATGGGCTTCTCTAACTTCCTCGATCCCGGCGAAATCAAAGGACAAGTTTTTACCGTCTTTGTTCTGACTGTTGCTGCTGCCGAAGCCGCCGTGGGTTTAGCGATCATCCTTGCCATTTACCGCAACCGCAACACCATCGATATGGAACAGTTTAATTTGCTGAAATGGTAGCCCTTTAAAAACCAAGCAAAGTTAATAAACTTCATCTTTTTGAGAGGGATCAGTCCACTGGTCTCTCTTTTTTTCTTCACAAAACATAAGGTTATCAAATAATAACAAGATAAACTAAAACTTAAACTTAACTCCCAAAGGATTGAGATAACATTAAGACCACGACAGCACAAACGACCTTGTGGGATTGACCGTAGCGATCTTCAAGCATCGTCCCGTGATTGCGATAAAGATATATAAGGAAAAATACATGGTTTCGACACTTTCTCCTCAAGCAACCCAATTACCCAATATTTGCGGTCAGGAGCAGGAAATTTCAGAGATTGTCAATCATCACGAAAAAATCTTTCTCGATCGGAGTGATCTCAATCTTGATCAAGTCAAGGCTGGGTTTGCCTGTGCCCTTCATATGCACCAACCCACCATTCCCGCCGGAACCGATGGCGCACTCATTTGCAACTTGCAGCACATGATGGAAAATCCCCATGATGGTGATAACCACAATGCCACAGTGTTTGCTTGGTGCTACAGCCGCATGGGAGAGTTTATCCCTGAGCTAGTAGCTGCAGGCTGCAGCCCCCGGATTATGTTGGATTATTCTGGCAACCTGCTCTGGGGTCTACGGCAAATGGGTCGGGAAGATGTCCTCGATAACCTTAAGAAAATCACCACAGATGCCCGTTATCAGCCCTATGTGGAATGGCTAGGGACTATGTGGAGCCATGCGGTAGCCCCTTCGACGCCTATTCCTGATTTAAAATTGCAAATTCAGGCCTGGCAGCATTATTTTGCAGAAATTTTTGGGGTCGAAGCCCTGAAGCGGGTTAAGGGATTTTCGCCCCCAGAAATGCACCTCCCCAATCATCCGGATACGCTATTTGAATACATTAAAGCCCTCAAGGAATGTGGTTACCGTTGGCTCTTGGTGCAAGAACATTCCGTGGAGCGTTTGGACGGTTCTGGTTTACACCATGATGATAAATATCTCCCCAATCGCCTGGTGGTGAAAAATTCCCGGGGCGAAGAAATCAGCATTACGGCACTGATTAAAACCCAGGGGTCTGATACGAAACTGGTGGCCCAGATGCAACCTTATTACGAAGCGAAGAGTCGCGATCGCCAAGAATTAGCAGGTCAATCAGTGCCCTGTTTAGTTTCCCAGATCGCCGATGGGGAAAATGGCGGCGTGATGATGAATGAGTTTCCTGGAGGTTATCTCCCGGCTTGGCATGACATTAAAAATGACGGTAGTGTTGTCGGTTTCAATGGCACAGAATATCTTGAACTCCTAGAAGCGAAGGGTATTACCGAAGCCGATTATCCAGTGTGTCAGGCGGTGGGCCAGGCGAAGATTTGGGCAAGACTAGAGGCCGAAAATCAAGGTGTTACGCCGGAAACTGTCAATCAGGCGATCGCCTATTTAAATGAACATGACCACCAATTCCATGTGGATGGCGCTTCCTGGACAAATGATCTCAGTTGGGTCAAGGGTTATGAAAATGTCCTGGAGCCGATGAACGAACTGAGCGCTAAATTCCACGAAAAATATGACCGCCTCGTGGCCGAAGATCCCAGCGTAACGAAAACAGAAGCTTATCAACGATCTCTGTTGTATTTGCTGTTGGTAGAAACCAGTTGTTTCCGCTATTGGGGCCAGGGCACTTGGACGGACTACGCCCGGAAGCTCTACAGTGATGGGCTTGCAAGTTTGGCTTAGGGTTTGTACTAGAGTGATGTGATGGCGAAACTCTTCTGGTCTTGGACTGGGGGAGTTTTTTCTTGTTGCGACTTTGGCTTATGCTGGGATACTCCCTTGGTCGCACGGGCTGACGGGTTAGCCCGAATTTGCGTATGCTAAGGGAACCATTGAGCGATCGCCCACCATGCAAATTTACCTTGATTACAGCGCAACAACGCCCCCCCATCCCTTGGTGATCCAGCGGGTGCAAAAAGTCTGTGGCCAAACCTGGGGCAATCCCTCAAGCTTACATGGTTGGGGCAATCGAGCCGCTACCCTCCTGGAAATGGCGCGGATGCAAGTGGCGAGCCTCATTGGTGCAGCGAACCCCGATGAAATTATTTTTACGGCGGGGGGTACCGAAGCCGATAACCTGGCAATTTTTGGCATTACAGACCAGTACCGAGAGCCGCAACATTTGATTATCTCCCAGGTGGAACATCCGGCGATCGCCAAGGCCGCAGATTTCCTCGCAACCCAAGGCTGGCAAGTGACACGCCTCGGAGTTAATCGTCGTGGCCAAGTAGATCCTCAGGATCTAGAAAAGGCGATTCAAGCCAACACGGTTTTAATTTCGGTGATCTATGGCCAGAGCGAAGTGGGCACCATTCAACCCATTGCCGAACTGGGGGCGATCGCCAAAAAACATCACATTACCTTTCACACCGACGCAGTTCAGGCCGTGGGACGCATTCCCATTGATCTCCGCCAGCTTCCCGTGGATTTGCTTTCCCTGTCTGGGCACAAGATCTATGGCCTCCAGGGGGCTGGTGCATTGTATGTGCGCGATGGTATTAAACTTCAGCCCCGACTCTACGGCGGCGGCCAAGAGCACAATTTACGTTCCGGCACCCAAAATTTACCCGGCATCGTTGCTTTGGGCATGGCCGCTGAACTCGCCGAGGAAACCATGGCCCAAGAAATTGAACGCTTGAGTCGCCTCCGCAATTTTCTGTTAAACCGAGGGAGCAGTAGCCCACATCTACAAATTACAGGCGATCGCCATGCCCGCTTGCCCCACCATGTCAGTTTTGCCTTGCGCCAAGATTCGTCCCTCCTGGGCCTAACCGGGAAAACCCTCGTGCGCCAAATGAACCTCGCTGGCATTGGTATTAGTGCGGGGTCTGCCTGCCATAGCGGTAAACTCAATCCCAGCATAACCCTAAAGGCGATGGGCTATAGCGATCAAGAGGCTCTCTCTGGGATTCGCTTAACCCTAGGTGCACAAACTCAAATGGAAGATATAGAATGGACGGCGATCGCCCTCGAACAAATTTTGCAGCGACAACCTACCGTGCTTCTGGCATAACCTGACCCAAATACATGGCTTCTGACTTCTCTAAGGATCCCTCCCCGCGGCTAGATCCAAGCCCTCCCATCCACCACAAACAAAATGAATTCTATGTGCTTTATCTCTACGTTGCTGGCAGTAATAGCCATTCCCGCTGGGCGATCAACGAACTAGAAAGCATTTGCAGCGAATATCTGCCCGGACGCCACGAAATCCGGATCATTGATATTTATGAGCACCCCGACCTCGCTGAATCAGAACGGATTGTTGCGACCCCGACTCTGATCAAAAAATTGCCGCCCCCCTTGCGAAAGTTTATCGGCGATTTATCCGATCGAGAAAGTATTCTGATTGGTTTAGATATTTGGTAAAAGCCATGGGGAGAGACCGCCCAACCGCTATACTGACAGACGTTCTGTTTTAATGTGGGCTGTTATGGCAGGGGAAAATCCTGAGGCAAAACTTTCGCGTCGCCTGGCCCTGGTGGGGGTGACGCTTACCGGGCTATTTGTGGCGATCGCCCTCGGCGCACCCTTATTAGAAAATGTCGGCTGGCTGAAAGACCCCCTCGATTCCCTTAGTTTCCCGATCCATAGTCCCCCCAGTTGGCGCCATTGGTTTGGCACCAGTCGCCAGGGTTACGATGTTTTGTCCCGCACCCTCTTTGGTACCCAGGCAGCCCTCAAGGTAGTGCTGCTAGCCACGAGTCTCAGTTTAATGATCGGCGTTCCCCTGGGGATGGTGAGTGGGTATTTTGGTGGCAAGGTAGACCGGGTGCTGCTCTTTTTAATGGATACGATCTATACCCTACCGGGATTGCTGTTGTCCGTTACCCTTGCTTTTGTGGTGGGCAAAGGAGTGATTAACGCGGCGATCGCCTTGAGTATTTCCTATGTGCCCCAATATTTTCGTCTTGTCCGCAACCGCACCACCAGCGCCAAAACAGAACTGTTTATCGAAGCAGCCCAGGCCATGGGGGCAACGCCGAGGCGAATTTTGTCGAAATATTTGTTTCTCAATGTAATCCAGAGTGTACCGGTACTGTTTACCCTCAATGCCGCCGATGCGATTTTAATCCTGGGGGGATTGGGCTTTTTGGGTTTAGGTTTGCCCGATGGCACGCCGGAATGGGGCCATGATTTGCGCCTCGCCCTCGATGCTTTGCCGACGGGGATTTGGTGGACGGCGCTATTTCCGGGGCTGACCATGACCCTGATGGTGATGGGTTTATCTTTGCTAGGGGAAGGCTTAAACACCTGGCTAAATCCTGCGAACCGCCGCTAGGGACAACTTTTAGGGCGAGATTCGACCTCAGCGATTAATTGGTCTAATTCCCGCTGCATTTCCCCTAAAACCCGCTGATAGCAGGCTTCAACATAGGGGCGATCGCCCGCCGCGGCCCGGCCATATTTTTCAAAGCGAATTGGTGGACAGACCCGTGTGTACATTTTTGTGGGTAAGGGAAAGTTGGGTAGGGGGCCAAAGGCGACGCCCCAGGGTAAACCAAGATAAATAGGAAAGACTTCTGGGTCGATGTTAAATAGCCACGGCAGGTTAAACGCTTTTAAAAATTCTTTAAGGGGTTCGTAGATATCTTCAATGACGAAAATGCTGTCGTGGGCACCCCAGGAAATCAGTGGCACAATGGGCACCCCCTGGCGCAGGGCCAGTTTAATAAATCCCCGCCGCTCGGCAAAATAAATCTGATTTCTTTGGGCATGGGGCCGGAAGACATCTTGGCCACCTCCGGGATAGACAAGGACATTGGCCCCGGATTTCAAAGCGGCGATCGCCATTTTCGGGTGGGCTTGCACTGCTCCCGTTTTGACCGCAATTTTCGCTAATTCTGGGAAAGCAAGCCAAATATTACGATGCATCAGGCCATAGGTAGGCCTTTCAACTCCATACCGCTGAAACCAGTCATACATCATCATCCACATATCCGGCGCCGCAAGGCCGCCATTATGGGAACCAACCCCTAACACCGGCTCAGCCGTCGGCAAATTTTCCCAGCCGCTCGTTTCTACCCGAAAATAAAATTTGTAGAGCCACTCCCAGAGGGGCAGCAAACGCCGGATAGTTTCTGGGTCGCGCCCTTCTAAAGACCAGCCATCCAAAGGCGGATCCAGGGGCGGAAATGGCGGAAAAAGGGGCATAATAGCGACAAAACAAGACTTTACAATGCTTAAAATTATGGCACGGTTTGTTAAGGAGGAATTCCCTTGGTGAAAATTGCAATTATTGGCTGTGGCTATGTGGGCCAGGCGATCGCCAAGCAGTGGACAACGGCGGGTCATCAAGTGACCGTGACAACAACGACCCCCGAAAAAGTCTCCCAGTTACAAGGCATAGCCCACCAGGTGAAAGTCCTCAGCGGCGATCAACCCGAAGCCCTCCAGGAGCTTTGTGAAGGCCAAGATGTCATTCTTTTGGCCGTGGGTTCAAAGGGGCGCACCGAAGCAAATTATCGGCAGGCTTATCTCAAAACGGCCCATAACCTCGCCCAGACCCTCACCCATAACGACACCGTTAAACAGGTGATCTATACCAGCAGCTACGCCATCGTCGGCAATCACCACGGTGCTTGGGTTGATGAAAAGACCCCCGACAAACCACCCCATATTTTTGCAGAAATTCTTTTGGCAACGGAACAAACCCTAAAGGCGATCGCCACCGATGCACGTCAGGTTTGCATTCTCCGTTTGGGGGGAATCTATGGTGAAGGGCGGGAAATTAAGAAAATTTTCCAGCGGGCCATGGGGCAGGTGCGACCTGGTGACGGCAGCGAATATGGTAACTGGATTCATTTAGCAGACATTGTGGCAGCGATCGAGTTTGCCCAGATCCATAATCTGAGCGGTTTATTCAATCTGGTTTGTGATGAACCACTGCCCCGGCGAGAATTACTCTCTCGTTTGGCCGAAAAATATGCCCTGGCCCCAGTACGTTGGGATGCGAGTCAACCCTCTGATCGCCCCTTAAATGTGCGTGTATCTAACCAAAAATTAAAAAATTTAGGGTTTACATTCCGCCATCCGACCATTGAAGTTTAGATTGAAAGACAGAGCATTACGACCCAAGCTAGAGTTGACCCGAAAAATATGCCCATTGACTTCATTCGGGGGGCCAGTTACCCATTCCGCGCCGCGAGATTTTTTTCCCGTCACCCGAAGCTTCTCCAATATTTAGCGATTCCCCTTGGCGTTAATGTCGTGCTGGGGGGATTGCTCTATACTTTTTCTTTGCGCTGGGCGTGGCGGACGGCGGGGGCTGGCTACACTTGGATTAGCACCAGTCTGATTGGTTTAATTGATCGCTTGCCTGCCTGGTTGCAGTGGTTAGATTACGGCGCAAATTTTCTGGGAGGGTTGTTAGGCCTGATTTTCATTGCGGCAGTGTTTATTGCTGTGGGACTGCTGCTGGTGCAGTTTGGCGTTATTCTTGGTGCCCCTTGGTATGGCCAACTCTCAGAACAGATTGAAAAACTCCGCACCAGTCGCCTGGAAATCATTGAAGTGGGTATTCTCCGCGACATTGGCCGCGCCATTCTCTTTGAACTAAAAAAATTAGCCTTGGTTTTGGCGATCGCCCCCTTGTTGTTTGGGATCAACTTTTTGCCGGGGATTGGTAGCGTACTGTCCTCCCTGGGAGGCTTGGCGGTGACTTTAACGATCATTTGCCTTGATTTTTTTGATGCCACCCTCGAAAGAAGGCGCTTTACATTTCGTCAAAAGTTGCGACAAGTTTACCGGGCCTTGCCGGGTAGTGCGGGGTTTGGGCTGGTTTGTCTAGGGTTGATCAGTTTGCCTTTTCTCAATCTCGTGACAATTCCCCTCTGCGTTGCCTCTGGCACTTTGTTTGTGTGTGATCGCCTGTTGCCAAAGCTAAATCCCCCAGCCAGCGATTAGGAACCGAGAACAGGATACTCTCTTAAACTCTTCCCAATGCAGGAAAACCGATTGTTTATCAATCACGCCACGGAACATTAATCCTCTTAATTGTCAAACTCCACGAGGCGATCGCCACGGAAGAAGACGATAAACTTCAGAAAGTAACCGTGGACTTGGTATTTTACAAACGCAGCGAAGCAGCAAATGGTTAGCTTGAAATTAGCCTAGAAACGTTGAATTACAAGCATTTTTTGTTTTTTTCTAAACAGTGTTTATGGCACATCAAGGTTTATGAATTAGCCTTAAGTATTGTAAACTACCCAAGGATTAACCAAATTTCACAGACATCGAGGAGAACAGGAGCTTATGACGGCGGCGGCAGCGTCATCATTGGTAATGTCAAGGGAGTATTTGCGTCCCCCTGGTGGGATGAACCCCAATGTGTGGATGGTCATCATCGCAGTAGGATTGATCGCCACCTCCGTGGGAGGCTATTGGTTTTGGGGTTGGTATGACTGGATTTGCTTCCTAGAAAATGTTTTAGCGCTGCACCTTGCGGGAACGGTGATCCACGATGCGTCCCACCGTGCCGCCCATAGCAACCGTGCGGTCAATACCATTTTGGGCCATGCCAGTGCCCTAATGCTGGGATTTGCTTTTCCGGTCTTTACTCGAGTCCATCTCCAGCACCACGCCCATGTCAATGATCCTGAAAATGATCCGGATCATTTCGTTTCGACTGGCGGCCCCCTTTGGATGATTGCAGCCCGTTTTTTCTACCACGAAATCTTTTTCTTTAAGCGTCGTCTGTGGAAAAATTACGAGTTACTGGAGTGGTTCCTTAGCCGTGCTTTTTTAGGGGTCATTGTCTACCTGGGCATCCAGTATGGCTTTATTGGCTACATCATGAATTTTTGGTTTGTCCCGGCCCTGGTGGTTGGTATTGCCCTGGGTTTGTTCTTTGATTATTTGCCCCATCGTCCCTTTGAAGAACGCGATCGCTGGAAAAATGCCAGGGTTTATCCGAGCAAGCTCCTCAATATTTTGATCCTTGGGCAAAATTACCACCTAGTCCATCACCTGTGGCCCTCGATTCCTTGGTATAAGTATCAACCCGCCTATTACTACATCAAGCCCCTGTTAGATCAAAAAGGTTCTCCCCAATCATTAGGACTGCTCCAGGGAAAAGATTTTCTCAGTTTCCTCTACGATATTTTTGTGGGCATTCGCCTGCACCACAAACCCAAATCCTAAATTTTCCTGAAGTTATGGCTGATACCCAAGCAATTCTGGCTGCCCTCCGTCCCGTTCAAGATCCTGAGCTTCAAAAAAGCCTGGTGGATCTCAATATGATCCGCAATGTTTCTGTGGAGAATGGTACGGTGAAATTCACTCTGGTGCTCACAACGCCCGCTTGCCCCCTCAAGGAATTTATCGTCGAGGAGTGCAAAAATGCTGTGCTGCCTTTACCTGGGGTAAACGCTGTGGATGTGGAAGTCACCGCCGAAACGCCTCAACAGAAAGCACTGCCCAACCAACAGGGCATTGATAACGTCAAAAATATCATTGCCATCTCCAGCGGCAAGGGGGGCGTTGGTAAAAGTAGCGTTGCGGTGAATGTGGCGATCGCCCTGGCCCAAACTGGCGCAGAAGTCGGCCTCTTGGATGCAGATATCTACGGGCCAAATGTGCCGAACATGATGGGCATTGGCGAAGTCGAAATCAAGGTCGATAAAACAGGTGGCCAAGATATTCTCCAGCCAGAATTTAACCATGGGGTCAAACTCGTTTCCATGGCGTTCCTGATTGACCCAGACCAACCAGTGATTTGGCGAGGGCCGATGCTCAACGGGATCATTCGTCAGTTTCTCTACCAGGTGAACTGGGGCGAACTGGACTATCTCATCGTTGATATGCCCCCTGGTACGGGTGATGCCCAACTAACGATGGCCCAGGCGGTGCCCATGGCCGGTGCTGTCATTGTCACCACCCCCCAAACCGTTTCTCTCCTAGACTCGCGCCGGGGCCTCAAGATGTTCCAGCAAATGGGAGTGAATGTGCTGGGAATTGTTGAAAATATGAGCTACTTTATCCCGCCGGATCTGCCAGATCGCCAATATGACCTGTTTGGCTCTGGGGGCGGCGAAAAAACCGCGAACGAATTGGATGTGCCTCTCCTCGGCTGCATTCCCTTAGAAATTGCGCTCCGGGAAGGGGGCGATACTGGTACACCGATTGTGGTCGCCCAACCAGAATCTGCTTCGGCTAAGGCTCTGGTCTCCATCGCTAAGGCGATCGCCGCGAAAGTTTCTGTGGCGGCCCTCGCTTAAATTGAACCCTTAAATCCAACTGATCGGCATAAAAAAGGGGGCGTTAGCCCCCAGCTTTTTAGTGAATATTCTGAAAATCACCGTCGAAAATCGCAATAGTTCTTAACCCTTAGCGATTCATTTTCTTCGCCATGTTACGGAACATGTCCATGCTGCTATCGACCTTCAGGTTAGGACGAGGTGCTGCCGGGGTGATGGGAGTGCTGGCGGTTTCAGAAGAAGCCTTTGTTGCTTCCGTTGCCTGGGATACAGCTTGTTGATTTTTGTTCAATTTACGGGCGATCTCCGAGGAGACTTGAGTCACGATTGTCGCGCCCTCTTGACCTTTAACCTTCGGGAAAGTCCGCTTAATGGTTACGGATTTCTTCATCAATTCAGTATCACCAAGGGTCTGGGCTTCTTCAAAGTCGAGGAAGTAATCACCCTTAGGAGCTTCGTTCTTTTTCTTGCCGCCAAATAAGCCAAAAAGTGCCATAGGATTTAAATTTTCTTTTTTTAACAAACAACATTACTTGTTGTAAATGATATCAAAATTTTCTCATTTATGAGTTGGAACTCGCTTCTAACCCCACTTCAAAGCCCCTTGCTTTTTTTTGCATCATTTTAAAAATGTTGTAAAAACCGTTAGCCCTAGACGGCGTTAGGCTCACATTCAATCCCGTTTCTGCGATGAAGTCTGGGGTGACCGCCAGGATCTCGGCAGGCGATAAACCATTTAAACCTGTAATCAGTAGGCCCACTAATCCTTTCACGAGCTGGGCGTCAGAATCCCCGTGGTAGGTCACTTTGCCCGCTTCGTAGTCTGCTGTGATAAAGACCTGGGAAACGCAACCATGGACTTTATTGTTGGCGTTTTTCTCACTGTCGGCCATGGGTTCGAGCTTGTTGGCGTACCACAAAAGCTGTTGATATTTTTGTTTGGGATCTGTTTTTCGCTTAAACCGACTGACGATCTTTTCGAGGTTTGCAGGTAACGTTCTAGGCATAATCACTTAAAAATAAACGTCGATAAAATTTGCAACTTCTATTGTTAAATATTGTGACAAAAAAAGATTGGCGATCGCCACTGGGTCAATCACCAACGGGGTCTTAGGGAGACCCAATATTTAGGACAGCAATTAGTTCCGTAAAAAGGCTGGTAGATCCACCACTGCCGCAGACATCGGCCGCTTCTGGCTCCGGGGACTGTTGAGGGTCGGCGCTGGCCAGTTGTGGTTGGTTTCTGCTTTGGCCGGGGTGCCCATGGGCGCACTGACCCGTCGTTTTGTCACCGGGGGGGTAATCCGTAGGGCGGCTTTTAGGCTCATGGTGGACTTCAGGATTGAAGCGGCCCCGGCGGATTCTTCCATTTCTTCAATTTCTTCTTCGAGGGCCGCTAACTGACGATCTAGGTCAGCTTCGGTATTCGGATCTGCTTTAGCGATCGCCGGCCTTGTTGGCTCGGTTGCCGCTGTTTCCGGCTCAGACCAGGGTTGAATATTCGACGCCTTGGGCATGGAGGCTTCCCCGGTCGCCAAATCGTTTTCGACGGGAATATCCGCGCATTCATCCAGGGCTGATTTGTACTGCAGGGTGTAGCGTTGTTGCCGCTGGAGTCGCACCTGGAGATCCTTAATTTCCTGTTCGGCGGCGAATAGTTTTTGCTGCTGCTCGTTATAGGCTTCCTGGAGGAGGGCACATTCGCGCTCGATTTTCGCCAACTGAGTTTGGCTGGTTTGGAATTTGTATTCTAATTCTGCGAGCATCTCTTGGTATTGGCGGGCATTTTGTTTGGCTTGTTCGAGTTCTTGCCCCAACTGACTGAGCTGTTGCTGGCTCGTATTCAGTTCGTCACTCTGCTGGGTAATAAGACTGTCGGCGCTGCGGGAACGGATAATGTGTGCCTGGAGTTTTTCTTGGGATTCGGCCAAGGCTTCTTCGAGTTGAACGACGGTTTTGACCAGTTCGCGGTTGTGCTGCCTTAGTTTGTGGGCAATAACATAGCCATCGGCGTTGGGATTCGGTTTCGGAATCGTCGGGCTAGGACTCACAGACTCTGGTTGTTGTTTTTCAGAATGACCCGGATCTACGGCACTGGTCGCTTCGGTCTCGGGGGCCTGGGGCGGAGACTGATTGAGGTTCGCTTCGGTCTCGGGGGGCGTGGGCTCTGGCGAGGGGAAGTTAAAGTTGCTCATAGTTGTGCTGATGTAGACGGGACGCGAAAGGAAAACAGGAGAGGCAATGGGGTTTTGCTCTGCAGTGTAACAAGGGATTTGGCCGACTTTGACAAAATTTGCGAATTCTATCGTTTTTTTAATGGACTTGTCCCCAAGGAATCATGGTGGTGGGATAGGGTTCCCCAAAGTCTTGTCCCAAGTGTATCTGAATTGAACCATGGCGATCGCCAAATTGCATACCACTCCCGTAGGATTCTTAGGGGCTTGGGGCCAGGGCCACTTGGATCATTTCCGCAGGACTGAGGTTTGGGTGGGTAATACTGCCATCCCGGAGCCAGATAATCCGCTTGGTTTGCCGGGCCACTTCTGTTTCATGGGTGACCATCACCACGCTCATGCCGTCGTCGTGGAGGGTCTGAAATAACGCTAAGATTTCTTGGGTGGTGCGGGAATCTAAAGCCCCGGTGGGTTCGTCCGCTAGCAGTAGCAAGGGTTTGTTCACAATTGCCCTGGCGATCGCCACCCGTTGTTGTTGTCCCCCAGAGAGTTGGTTGGGACGATTATAGAGACGACTGCCCAAACCGACTTTGGTTAAAGCGGCGACGGCCCGGTCCCGCCGTTCATGGGGAGGGACATTGCCATAGACCATCGGCAAAATCACATTTTCAAGGGCGCTCATCTGGGGCAAGAGATGAAATTGCTGGAAAACAAAGCCAATATTGCGATTCCGAATGGTGGCCAGTTGGCGATCGCTGAGGGTGGCGACATTTTGGCCATCGAGGAAATAATCGCCACTGGTGGGCTGATCGAGGCAACCAATGATGTTCATCAGGGTTGATTTGCCGGAACCCGACGCCCCCATAATGGCGCAATATTCTCCCGCTTGAATGCTGAGTTCTACCTGTTTGAGGGCATAGATTTGGGTGTCCCCTTGGCCGTAAATCTTGGAGAGATTATGAATTTCGATCATTGATTTTTTTTGGCGATCGCACAGTTGATCTTCATTCTAGGCCACAATCTTTGGAGTCTGCCGCTGTGGAGGTTTTCACGCTATGCCCCAAGAAATTGAACGGAAATTTCTCGTGATTGGCGATCGCTGGCGGGATCTGGCCCCAGGGATTCCCTATCGCCAAGGCTATCTCCAGCGGACACCCGAAAAAACGGTACGGGTGCGCATTGCCGGAGAACAAGCTTTTTTGACGATTAAAGGTAAAACCGAGGGGATTGGGCGCTTGGAATTTGAATACCCGATTCCCTTAATCGAAGCCCTAGAGATGCTAGAACATCTTGGCGATCGCCCCCAGATCGAAAAAATCCGCTACCGCATTCCCCTCGATAATTTCCTCTGGGAAGTCGATGAATTTCTCGGCGAGAACCAAGGCTTAATCCTGGCAGAAATTGAACTCACAGATGCTGATCAACCCTTCCCAAAACCCAATTGGGTTGGCCCTGAAGTGAGCCACGAGCCCCGCTATTACAACGCCAACCTCGTTAGCTATCCCTACTGTCAATGGTCCCCCACAGAACAATCACCCTAGGGTTTCCCAAAGCTGCTACATTATTGGATCGATAACAAAATCCTTTAATTTTTTTCTAAATCCAAAGCGCCATGACCTCCTCCCTCAATGACAAAACCATCGTCAAAGATTATTTCAATGCCAAGGGCTTTGACCGTTGGCGACGCATTTATGGTGACGGGGATGTCAACAAAGTCCAGGCTGATATCCGCGTCGGGCACCAACAGACCATTGATAAGGTGGTGGCTTGGCTCAAGGCCGATCAAAATCTTAACCTCAGAAGCATTTGTGATGCTGGCTGTGGGGTCGGTAGCCTCAGTATCCCCCTCATGGAGGCCGGTGCTCGCTCAATTTACGCCAGCGATATTTCTGAAAAAATGGTCGGTGAGGCCCAGGAACGGGCCGCAAAAATCTTTGGCAACACCCCTAATCTAAAGTTTGAAACCAAAGATCTCGAAAGCATCAGCGGCAAATACAATACGGTGATTTGCTTGGATGTGCTGATCCACTATCCCACCGAGGATGCGGCAAAGATGATTGCCCACTTAGCATCCCTCAGCGAAGATCGCTTGATCTTGAGCTTTGCGCCGAAAACGTTTTGGCTGACGATCCTCAAGAAAATTGGTGAATTCTTCCCTGGCCCCAGCAAGACCACCCGCGCCTACCAACACAAGGAACAGGATATCCGCCAAATCTTAATCGATAACGGTTTTGCGATCGCCCGCACCGAAATGACCAGTACCCGTTTTTACTATTCTCGTTTGTTGGAAGCGGTTCGCCTCCGGTAATATTGCCTGAAATTTCCTAAGGAGACTTTGTGTCGAATGAGGGGGCTACGTAGGAACACCAATCACTCCAGCCCCCAGGGTACAGTTTCAAATTATGATGGCCCGTCAGCTCCAAAGACAGCCAATTGACGCAGGCCGTGACCCCGGAGCCACAATACAGCACGATCTCTTGCTCAGGGGATAGGTTTTCCCAGAGGGTTTGTTGCACTTCCGGCGGTTGAGCGAACCCTTGGGCATCGGTAACTTGTTTCCAGGGGACATTGAGCGCCCCAGGAATATGGCCAGCAATTGGATCAATGGGTTCAACTTTTCCCAAATAGCGATCGCCATCCCGGGCATCGATCACCAGCCGTTGATTGTCCGTCGCAATCAGTAAATCCTGACGATTAACCACCAATTGAGGTTGGGGATTTGGCTCAAATTGGCCGGGTTTAAACCCAGGAATATCAGTGTCGATTGGCGCTTGGGCAGTCTGCCAGGCCGGAAACCCGCCATCTAACAGGCGGGCTTTGTCGTGGCCATAGTATTTGAGCAACCACCAAAACCGCGCCCCAAAAGCACAGTAAAAGTCGTCATAGATAATCACTTCGGTGCGATTGCGCTCAATGCCGAGGCGAGAAAGTAACGAAACAAAAGCTTCTGGGTCAGGCAAAGGATGACGCCCCCCATGTTGTTGCACAGGGCCAGAGAGATCCCGATCCAAATGCAGGTAATAGGCCCCAGGAATATGGCCTTGTTGGTATTGCGTTTCCCCCCAGGTCGGATCATTGAGCCGAAAGCGACAATCCACAATGACAAGGTTGGGATCAGCTAGGCGATCGCCCAATTGATCAACGGTGATGAAATGGGAAGATAAACGGGGCATCAGATGTTTAACGATATGTAAATAATTCTGTTGCCGCTGGGGATCACGGCGATAGGTGAGATGATTGGCCACTTTCTGCAAAATCATCATGCCACGCCCCCCCGCATCTTCTAGGGTGGTTTGTTGGTGTTGTTGGGTGGCGTAATATTGCTCTAGATCAAAGACAGTGGGGCTATGGTCCCAAATGCGAATTTCGAGGCTGTGGTGACTGAGGCAGAGTTCAACGGTGATCTGGTACTGCTTGAGATCTTCGCCGTGGGCATGGCGAACGGCATTGGTAAATCCCTCAGCGATCACGATTTTGCACTGGAGCCAATCTTGGCTGGCCAGGTGATGACGCAGTTGAAAAGCCTCACAGTGCTGGAGGACTTGGTCTAACTGAGCCGTATCACTGGGAATTTGGAATTGAAATTGGTCTAAGATAGCCAAAGTACAGCCATAAAAAGGGATAGTCTCCCTTGGTAGTTTAGCTTAAGTAATGCCTCAGATTCTTGTCATTGATGATGACCTTGCCATGCGGGTTCTCTTGGAACGGACCCTCAAACGTAAGGGTTATCAAGTCACCACCGCGAGTGATGGCAAAACGGGATTGGACTTGGCGATCGCCACCCGGCCCGATCTCATCATTTCCGATTGGATGATGCCGGAAATGAATGGCATTGAAGTCTGTCAAGCAGTGAAACAACACCCCGATCTCTCGACTACCTTTTTTATTTTGTTGAGTGCCCTAGATGCCGTCGAAGATAAGGTGATGGGTTTAGATGCGGGAGCCGATGATTTTCTCTGTAAGCCCATTAGCAGCCACGAACTAGAAGCCAGGGTTAGATCTGGCCTGCGAATCTGTCGTCTCACCCAGGATTTGACTGCCCAGAAACGCGCTTTAGAGTCGGAACTGACCGAGGCGGCCCAATACGTTAAATCCCTTTTACCAGATCCCCTCTATCAAGATCATTTACAGATCGATAGCTGCTTTATCCCGTCTTCCCAATTGGGGGGCGATGGCTTTGATTATTTTTGGCTCAGTCCCCAGGAGCTGGTGTTTTATCTTTTGGATGTGTCGGGCCATGGCCTCAAAGCCGCACTTCCTTCCATTAGCATTTTGAACCTATTGCGATCGCGCAATAAAACTAAAGGTCTTGACTACCGCAGCCCCCAGGCTGTTCTGAATCACCTCAACCGCACTTGCCAATTTCTCGAACAGCAAGGGCAATACTTCACCATGTGGTATGGGATTTATGACGTGGATGACCGGATCGTTACCTATGCCTGTGCGGGCCATCCCCCGGCGGTTCTGGTGAAGCCCAATACTGGTGAACCGCCGCAATTATTAAAGGCCCAGGGGTTCCCGATTGGGATGTTGCCACCCGACCTCAGCATCTACGAAGAACATAGTCTTTATCTGCCGTTTAATTCCCGCTTGTATCTGTTTAGTGATGGGGTCTATGAAAATACGGCGGCCCTAAACCACAAGCAACAATGGAATCTTTTTTTGAACTTTCTACAGCGGTTCCAAGGCACTTCTCTCCAGCCTCTGGTCAAAAGCATTGGCGATCGCCTGCACCAAAATCACCTCGAAGACGATTTTTCACTGTTGCGTTTGACCCTCTAGCGTAACCTTGCCGCCGTCCGCAAAATTTGTCCCGCCAAGATCGCCGCCCCAAAGCCATTATCAATATTCATCACACCAATGCCCGCCGCACAGGAATTAAGCATGGTCAGGAGAGCAGAAACGCCCCCAAAACTCACTCCATAGCCAACACTGGTGGGCACCGCAATCACAGGGCAATCGGCCAGACCTGCCACCACACTAGGCAAAGCCCCCTCCATGCCCGCCACCGTAATCAGAACGTCTGCTTGCTCGATTACATGGCGATGACTTAAAAGACGATGAATTCCGGCCACCCCCACATCCCAAAGGCGATTTACCGCAAAACCCGATAACTCTGCAGTGACAGCCGCTTCTTCGGCTACGGGGAGATCAGCGGTGCCAGCGGTCAAGATCGAAATCGTCCCCCGATGGCGTACCTGGGGCGGTGCCTGGATGAGGGCACAAATGCGGGCTTCGGGGAAATAGGTGAGGTTATGTACCTTGGGCTGCAGTTGGTGGTAGGTCTCCACATCAATGCGGGTAGCCATGACAACCGGGTGGCGATCGCCCATCGTTTGCATAATTTGGGCAATGTGATCCGGCGTTTTCCCTGGCCCCCAGATCACTTCCGGAAAGCCTGTGCGCAGTTGGCGGTGGTGATCAATTTTGGCAAAGTCACCCACAGCTTCAAAGGTCAAATGCTTCAGCTCTGTCAGCGCATTTTGGGGACTAACTACCCCCTGGGCCACCGCTTCGAGTAACTGTTTGAGGGCCTCAGGATCGCTCATGGATAACCTTGTCGGTACAGATCGCGCCGCGCCTTAGTTGAGAACCAACCATTTTTGGCCATTGAGCCGCTGGATCACATAGCCAACCATCAAGGGAAGATTCACACGACGTTCATCGATCATGAAAGACTCTAGGGTGCTGTGGGGGGAGCCATCCGTCGCAAAAGACCAAGCTTTCTGGCCTTTGATGTCTGCATCAATGAAATAAAGGATAAATTGCCGCTTGTTGTTGAGCCAACTGCCTTGAACCTGCCAGCAGACTTGGGATTCTAAGCCTTTAATGGGAATATTCGTTTCGATAAATTTGAGACCCATGTCCCCAATGCCATTTTCCTTGAGGGCAGTTTGTAGATCCGGGAGGAAGTGATTCTCAATAAACTCCGCAAAGGGTTTGTCTTCTACTGCGGGGGGCTTTTCCTTTTTTTTCGCGGCGGGGGCTGCTTTGGATTTGGGATCGGTGGTTTCTGCCATAGTCTGCCGAAAAGTTGAGAGGTTCACGAAGGGCAAAGGGTTTTTGCTCTTTTTCATTTAAGCATATCCAAGTTTAGCGTGGGGGACGTGGCACAATGGGATGGCAAATTTTTTCGTTGGACATTTTTAAGGAGTGAGTTCGTGGGGCGATCGCGCGTTCGACAGCATGTCAATCCCTTAACCGATAAGTATCAACAGGTGTTTCAGATGCCAGATTGGTCAGATCTTTTTGCTGATCTAACGGCTCCTTTACACCTCGATATTGGTTGTGCGCGGGGGCGGTTTATTTTAGAGATGGCCCAACGGTTTCCAGAGCGTAATTTTGTTGGTGTAGAAATTCGTGAACCCCTCGTGGACGATGCCAACGAAATCCGGGATCAACTGGGGCTAAAAAATCTTCACTACGTTTTTGCGAATATTAATACCTCTCTCCAGGTGCTGTTGGACTCCTTGCCGACGGAAACTTTGACTTGGATCACGATTCAATTTCCTGATCCTTGGTTTAAGAAAAAGCACCACAAACGCCGGGTTGTGCAACCAGATTTAGTTGACATTCTGGCGAAACATACACCCCAAAAGCTGGTTTTGTTTTGTCAGTCGGATGTTGAAGAAGTTGCTTTAGAAATGAGAGAAAAATTTCTGGAGCATGAAAAATTCATCCTCACCCATGATTCGTTTTGGCTAAAGGAGAATATTTTTCCAGTGCCGACGGAGCGGGAAGTCGCCACGGCCAACAAAGGCGAACCTGTCTACCGTTTTCTTTTGCATAAAAAAGAAGAAAGTAGCGCGTAACAGATGCCTTGGCGATCGCCCCTAAAGCGACTAAATACCTTGGCCAAGCCCTAGCCCACTAACACAAATGATCCCGTCTGAAGCCGAACCGTTGATTTCGGTTAACCGCGTTGTATCAAAAATGTGACGATCTTTACAATGGGGGAATACAAAGCTTTCTGCGGACAACATTGCTATGAGCATCAAAGATAAACCCCCCTCTCGGACGAGGCAAATTGGCTCCATTTTGTTGTGGCTGACGGGACTTTTTTTCCTGGTGAATGCCTTTTTCCCCAATTTGTTTGGTAATCCGACCCCTCAGGTGCCCTACAGTCTCTTCATCAATCAGGTAGAAGATGGTCAGGTGGCCCGCGCTTCCGTTGGCGATCGCGAAATCCGTTACCAACTCAAAGCCGAAGGCGAAGAACAACAGGGCACAATCCTCCGCACCACCCCCATTTTTGACCTAGATTTGCCCAAGCGTCTCGAAGCCAGTGGCGTTGAATTTGCCGCACCACCCCCAAAAAATAATTTCTTTGGCAATATCTTGGGTTGGGTGATCCCGCCGATTATTTTTGTCTTAATCTGGCAATTTTTCATTGGGCGCAGTGCTGGCGGTGCCGGTGGAGCAGGGGGAGCGCTCTCCTTTACCCGCAGCAAAGCAAAAGTTTACGTTGAGGAAGAAGCGACAAAAATTACCTTTGATGACGTGGCTGGTGTCGAGGAAGCCAAAACCGAACTCACGGAAATTGTTGAATTTCTAAAAACGCCCCAACGTTACACGGCGATCGGTGCCAAAATCCCGAAAGGGGTGTTATTGGTTGGCCCTCCGGGAACTGGAAAAACCCTCATGGCGAAGGCCGTTGCTGGCGAAGCTGGCGTGCCTTTCTTTAGTATTTCTGGTTCGGAATTTGTTGAACTCTTTGTCGGTGCCGGTGCCGCCCGGGTACGGGATCTCTTTGAACAAGCCAAGAAAAAAGCCCCTTGTATTATCTTTATCGATGAATTAGATGCCATCGGCAAATCTCGGGCCAGTGGCGGCATGATGGGGGGCAATGACGAACGGGAGCAAACCCTCAACCAGCTTTTAACCGAAATGGACGGTTTTTCGGCGGGCGATGCCACCGTGATTGTCCTAGCTGCAACGAATCGCCCCGAAACCCTTGATCCTGCCCTGCTCCGCCCAGGACGGTTTGACCGTCAAGTCTTAGTCGATCGCCCGGATCTCGGCGGACGTCTGAAGATCCTCGAAATCTACGCCAACAAAGTCCAACTCGATAACGAAGTCAATTTAAAAGAAATTGCGACTCGCACCCCTGGATTTGCGGGGGCTGACTTGGCAAACCTTGTTAACGAAGCAGCTTTGCTAGCGGCTCGTAATAAGCGCGATAAGGTGACCCAAGCGGATTTTTCAGAAGCAATTGAGCGGGTTGTCGCTGGCCTGGAGAAAAAAAGCCGGGTTTTGTCGGATAAAGAAAAGAAAATTGTCGCCTATCACGAAGTCGGTCATGCCCTTGTTGGTGCTTTGCTTCCTGGAGGAGGCCGAGTTGCGAAGATTTCCATTGTGCCGCGTGGAATGGCAGCCTTGGGTTATACCCTACAAATGCCTACGGAAGACCGTTTCTTGATGGATGAGCGGGAAATGCGCGACCAGATTGCCACCCTACTCGGAGGCCGTTCCGCAGAAGAAATTGTTTTTGGTTCGATCACCACAGGTGCCGCCAACGATCTGCAACGGGCCACGGATCTCGCCGAACGGATGGTCACCACCTACGGCATGAGCAAAGTCCTCGGCCCCCTCGCCTATGAACGGGGTTCCCAAAATAATTTCCTCGGTGAAAATATGATGAATCCCCGGCGCATGGTCAGCGATGAGACAGCCCAGGCCATCGATGCAGAGGTGAAAGAAATTGTCGAGACTGCCCATGATCAGGCGATCGCCATTTTGCGGGCCAACCGAGATTTACTCGAAACCATCTCCCAAAAAATCCTCGATACAGAGGTCATTGAAGGCGATGAACTCCAGGAACTTTTGAACCAAGCCGTTAAGCCAGAAGTTTCAGCTTCAGCCTAGGCCCCAAACCTTGAATGTTGCCTGATTAGTAACTTAGAAATAAAAAATAGTTTCCTATGGCTTTCAAGGGTCATGGGAACTTTTTTTATGGTGCTGTGGTCTCTGGGGGGCTCACATTTTCCACGTCTGGTAGGGTAGGAATGCTAGGTAAAGCAGGAATCCCCGCATCGGGAACTAACCCTTCGCTTGGGGTTGGGGTCGTATCTAAGCTTGGGGGTGGCGTGATTGTCTCTGGGGTTGGCGATGCTGGCGATGTTGCAGCTTCGTTGCTCGCTACGGGCTGACTGAGGTTCAGGAGGACATCTACTTCGGGATAATAACTGGCCCACTGTTTGATATTGGGGTTCCGTTGCCAATCCTGTTGGGAAATACGCAGATTAAATAGAGGGGCTACCGCCACATCATTTTGACCAAGTACCAAAAGATCCAAAGTGCTGGGGGTAGGACTTTGCCTAAATAACAAAGGAATTAGCAATTCGGTGCGATCTTCGGCCTGGCGCATAAACCAGGAATAGCGGCTGGGGGGTTGACCGGAACTTAAGGGTTCTAGACCATTAATTTCGATGGCATCAAAACGGAGCATACAAGACATTTCTGGGGTGATCGCTGGGTCTTGGGGAGGCTCGGCATAATCACAGGTCAGTTGGGGCGGTGCTTGGGCGATCGCCTGGGGGAGCGTCAAGCTTAATAGTCCAACTAAGCCCACCAGACCCAAACAAGATCTAGAGGCGAGACCCAGGGCCAATGGGGAAATCCCTGGGACAGAGATGCGGTTTTGAAAACTATAGAACATCGGCGAAACCTACAATAGGAGCGCGAAAGGAAGGCAAAAGCCTTGTATGATATCATCCTACCGAAAAAATACCTGTCGCCAAGTCAGGCTTGATCATCCTCTGCCCTTGACACGTTTCGTTTCAAGACAAGAAGATTCTTTCGGCAACCCCTCAGCTTGCCATAAACTTTCTTTAGAAAAGCTTAGATCTAAAGCTCCCGCCAAAAATTAGGGCCATGCTAGACAGCAACGAGGTCTGTCTGATTGGTCTCTTGACGTAATTCATGATTCTTAACGCCATTACCCCCGATATTGCTTGGACTGCCCCTTGGAATGTGCTGCAACAGCTGTGTCATCTTTGGCGGCGGTTTGGCATTGGCATCGACCCCCAGGATCGCCTATACATCAGTGGTGCCCAGTTACAAGAGGCAGGGTTGGCCCTCGACTACGACGTTTTTCACCTCCTCATCGAAACGGATTTTACGGCTCTGCTGTGGGCGAAGGCTATTGATCCCGCCGCAGTTACTCCGGATACGCCGTCAGCCCCAGGGGAACAGTATGAAATTTCTATGGCGTTTGATCCCCAGGCGATCGCCCCCCTGATTGCGACCCTCCTCGGTAGTCATGTGGACTTTCCCCAATTGAAGGCCCTGCGAAAAAAGATTTTGCCCCAACGCTCTGCGATTCCGCCGGATCTGATGGTGGGCCTCTTGGAGATTGTGCGATCGCCGTCCATCCAAGAAACTGCGCCTGACGAGGCGGTGGTGCCCAACCAACCCCTGAATATGTTGCTGAGCCAGCGCCTAGAACAGGAAAAAATCCTCAACAATGTCACCCATCGCATCTACCAAAACCAAGACCTGATGGTGACGGTACGCATGGCCCTCGAACAAGCCCAGCGCCTCTTACGGGTTGATCGGCTGCTGGTTTATCAGCTCGATTTACCGACGGCGAATCCAGAGAAATTCGTCAATCGGGTCACCTTTGAAGTGGTGTCCTCAGACAAAGTCACTTCCCTCCTGCATTTTGACCAAGATGAATGCCTGACGAATAATCAACTGATCAAAGATGCCTATCTGAATGGGAAGCACTTGGCGGTAAATGACATCGAGACCCAACCAAACCTCAGTCCCTGTTTTAAGCAACAACTCCAAGGGATGCAGGTCAAGGCGAAGTTGGTAGTGCCCCTCATCGTCGAGCAGCGCCTCTGGGGTTTGCTCATCGCCCACCAATGCCATGGCCCCCGCCGTTGGCGCAAAAATGAAATTACTTTCCTGACCCACGTGGCGGAATATTTGGCGATCGCCATCCTCCAAGCCCGTTCTTACCAGCAATTGCAAGAACAAAAAACCAGCCTTGAGACCCTCGCCCAACGCCGCGCCCGGGAACTAGAAGATGCCCTCCTCTCTGCCCAAGTGGCCAGCCAATCGAAAAAAGAATTTATCCACATCATGAGCCACGAGCTTTTGACTCCGCTCACGTCGATCATTGGTCTATCGAATACCCTCAGCTATTGGACAGCCGATGACAATCCGAAAAAGCTCTCCCCCGAAAAACAGCGCGTCTATCTCCAAACCATCCATGAAAGCGGCACTCGCCTGCGTAATTTGCTCCAGGATATTCTTGATTTTTCCCAAACAGAAGCGGCCCGTTCTGTGTTGGATTTACAGAAATTTTCCCTCAAACAATTGTGTTATCGCGTCCTCAATGGGTTCCAAGAATTAGGCGATCGCCAGGGGATCAGCCTTAAATTCATCAATCAACTAGAACCAGAACAAGATTCCTTTTACGCCGACCCGATCCGCCTGGAAAAAATCCTCAGTCACCTCCTGTCCAATGCGATTAAATTCACCTCCCACGGTGGCGAAGTCACCTTCAGTATTTGGCGCGAAAAACAAAAAGATGTCAGCTTCCAGGTCAAAGACACGGGCATTGGCATCCCCCCCCAGCAAATTCCCCTCCTGTTTGAGCAGTTCCAGCAACTCGAACCTTCCATGAGTCGTCGCTACGATGGGGCGGGGTTTGGTTTAGCCCTCGTCAAACAGCTCGTCGAAATTCACCAGGGACAAATTCACGTCACCTCCACCCCAAAAAAAGGCTCCATCTTCACCGTCCGCATCCCCAACCAAGTGCCCCGCAATCTTCACCCCGTGGGTAAGGGGAGTGTGGGCGGCAACCAGGGCGGCACCATTGTGCTGGTTTCCCAGGATGAAGAAATGGCGACCCTGATTTGTGAGTTGTTAACGGCGACGAACTACCAAGTGATTTGGCTGATCGATAGCGAAATTGCCAGCCGTCAGATTAGTGCTCTCCAGCCGATTTTAGTGATTCTCGATGCCCACCAACATAAAATTCAAATTGAAGACATTATCGATAGCCTTAAAATGGCTCCCCAAACCCAACAAATTCCCACTCTCTTGACGGGCGATCGCCTCAGCGATGACCAGTGGCAAAAACTCCAAAAACATGGTTTCCAAGATTACCTACCCAAGCCGATCCACAGTGAAAAACTGATTGATATGGTGAACCATTACGTCACCCGTCACTATCTCGCCAGCACCCTCTAGGACAGCCAACCCATTGGCGATCGCCCGCTGTTTCTGGCACGATTCAACTATGCCCACCCCTTCACCTCGGCCATGCGCAACCTCTATCCCCCTCTCCAGCCCTACCACAGCGACAAACTCCCCGTTTCTGATCTCCACACCCTCTATTACGAAGAATCCGGCAATCCAGATGGTAAACCCGTCGTCTTCATCCACGGTGGCCCAGGGGGTGGCTGTCCCCCGATTTATCGTCAATTTTTTGATCCGCAACAATGGCGCATTATTCTGTTTGACCAGCGGGGCGCAGGCCAGAGTACCCCCAGGGCAGAATTACGGGAAAATACCACCTGGGATCTCGTTGCAGATATCGAAAAAATCCGCGACCATCTCGCCATTGACCAATGGTTTATCTTTGGCGGCAGTTGGGGCAGTACCCTCGCCCTTGCCTATAGCCAAACCCACCCAGACCGTTGCCTTGGTCTGATCCTGCGGGGAATTTTTATGCTCCGTCAAAAAGAAATCCAGTGGTTCTATCAGTACGGGGCCAGCGAAATTTTCCCCGATGCCTGGGAAAGTTATCTCAAACCGATTCCCCCCGACGAACGTCACAATCTCGTCAGTGCCTATTACAAACGTTTAACCAGTCCCGATCCCCACATTCGCCTAGAAGCAGCCCAGGCCTGGTCTGTGTGGGAAGGTAGCACCAGTCGGTTAATCCCATCGGCGGCCAGTAAAGTGAGTTTTGCACGCCCAGAATTTGCCGAAGCCTTTGCCCGGATTGAATGTCATTATTTCGTGAATAAAGGTTTTTTTACCACGGAAAATCAACTCCTCGAAAACATTGATCGCATCCGTCATTTACCGGCAGTCATTGTCCAGGGTCGCTATGATGTGGTTTGTCCGATGACCAGTGCCTGGGAACTCCATCAAGCCTGGCCGGAAGCAAAGTTTGTCCTTGTCCCGGAGGCAGGTCACTCGGCCTTTGAACCGGGGATTCAAACGGAATTATTGAACGCAACGGATGCGTTTGCAACCCTATAGTTTTTATTTTTTAGCAGCACTTATGGCTTGGCATTACCAGACCCCTGGCATTCCGGATCACCTATTTAAACGTTTACCGGGCATTCCCCTGACGAAACGAGAAGCGCGGCTTTTGATTATTTCGGCCCTACGGATGGAGGCGGATTCTGTACTCTGGGATATTGGGGCCGGGACGGGGACAATTTCCGTTGAGATCGCCCTTTTATGCCCCCAAGCCCAGGTGATCGCCGTTGAACGGGATGAGGAGGTGGCGGATTTAGTGCGTCGCAATTGTGCACATTTTCAAACCGACAATATTACGGTGATTGAGGGGAATGCACCGGAATGTTTTACCCAGATTGCCACGAAGCCGGATCGGATTTGTCTTGGGGGTGGCAAACCGATCAAAGTTCTGTTGAGTGAGGCTTGGCAATGCTTGCGGCAAGGGGGCCGAGCGGTGGCGATGGCGACTAACTTGGAGCAGCTTTATCAGCTTTCGGAGGGTTTTTCGGAACTGCAGGCCCGGAATGTGGAAGTGGTCCAGGCGGCAATTAACCGTTTAGAAACCCAGGGAATGCGTCAGGTGTTTGCGGCGGTAGACCCGATGTTTATCTTGAGTGGGGAAAAAATTTAGGGGTAGAAAATGCTTGTAAAATAAACCCCTGCCCCTGGATGGAGAGAGATAAAACGATGCGCCCCCGAAAACGGTTTGGTCAACATTGGCTGACGGATCAACAGATTTTAGATGAGATTGTTGCGGCGGCAAACCTGCAACCGACAGACCGGGTCTTGGAAATTGGCCCAGGGAAAGGGGCGTTAACCAGCCGTTTATTGCCTCAAGTAGAAGCCTTGCTCTCGGTAGAAATTGACCGGGATCTATGCAAGTACATGGTCAAAAATTATGGCGATCGCCCGAACTTTTTACTCCTCGAAGCGGACTATCTCCAGGCAGATATTAATGAATTTTTAGGGGATTTTCCCCAATTTCAGAACCCCCGCAAGGTGGTGGCAAATATTCCCTACAACATCACCGGGCCGATTTTAGAGAAGCTCCTGGGCACCATTGACCGACCGAACTCGAATCCCTTTGAGTCGATTGTGCTGCTGATTCAAAAGGAAGTAGGCGATCGCCTGGTGGCCCATCCCTGTACCAAAGCCTTTGGGGCCTTGACTCTGCGGGTGCAATATCTCGCCGATTGTGAAACGGTTTGTGTCGTCCCACCGAAGGCCTTTTACCCGAAACCAAAGGTCGAATCCGTGGTGGTGCGCCTACGGCCCCGGCCCCTTGCCCAGCCAGCCCAGAACCCCAAACTACTCGCAACCCTGATTAAGGTGGGCTTTGCCAGTAAGCGCAAAATGCTGCGCAATAACCTCAAAAGCCTTTACAAGCCGGAAATTCTCGATCCAATTTTTGCGGATCTCGACATTAGTCCCCAGGCGAGGGGGGAAGAAGTGGATCTTTTACAATGGATTGCCCTGAGCGATCGCCTCAATGATTACCCAAAGGAATAGTGCTTTTTCACAGATTGGGTAATCTCCCAGGTACAGGTCAGGCCCGCCGCAAAGGTCACTAAATCTCCTTTACCCATGGTGACCGGGGTGCCTCCCTCTGGGGTTACAGTTACTTCCCCCTCAAGGAAATAGCAGGTTTCCGCTTCGTCGTAAGACCAGGGAAAGGTGGAGACTTCCTTCGTCCAAATGCCCCAAGTTTTGACCCCCAGTGCCGTTAACCGTTCCGGGCTGGGTTGACGTTCAATCTGAATGGCTTGCTGGTTTGTTGTGACCATGGTTTTTCTGAAAAAAACGACAAATCAAGTGCGTTTCGATTGTAAGGGAAAGCCAATGAAAGCTAGTTGCGGAAATACAGGCGACCATCAAGATCCATAAGCCGTACCCGCACATTCATCAACTCTGCCTCTTCCCGTTGGGCAAAGGGGCCGATGGCGATGTGAGGCCCCCGGGGAGCGCTTTTTGCTTCGATCAAATCCTGTTGAATGCCCATGCGCCGCAGTTGGTCTTGAATATCTTGGCCTTGGCCGCGGCTGGGAATCGCCACAAAGTAACCACCATGGCTACTGGCTGCTGTGGTGCTATTGGCAGCGAATGAATCCCCGGAACCCATGTCTGTAATTTGGGCAGCAATGCCACTGGCTTGGAGGTTGGCCCGCAGCGTTTCTGCATTTTCGCGCTCAGAAAACAAACCAGCCTGGATGCGATCGCCTTTCACAAAAGCAGTTGGTTCCACCTGGCGCACCGTTGCCAACATCAAGGGGCTAGATCCGACTACTTCAACCCGGTAGCGGGCGCTTGACCGCGGCGTCGAGGGAACAAATGCCGGAGGGGACGCGGTGGGAGCCGGAGCCTCAAAAATATATTCTTGACCAGGGGCCACCGTCGTTGCAGGGCCATCGTAAAACACAGGTTCCGAGGCGGGGGGTTCTTCCCAGAGGGGAATCACTGGGGGGACGGGGGGTAACGGCTCAAAGGTGAAAACTTCTTGGGCGATCGCCCCAGGCGAAAGCAGCACAAATCCCCCAAGAACAGCCAATAGGGGACACAGATTAGGGCAAGACTTCAACACCGATCTTTTCCTCCGTAAACAGACGGGGTAAATAGGCTTTTTCGACAATCTTATTAAAGATTTGGCCAAACGCAAATGCTGACCCCCAGTCCTGAAGATTCCGAACCCATGACCCACCGAGATTAAACATTTAAGCAGGGATTAGGGTCGGCTTTTGGGACACAATTTTCGCCGTTAGGGCTTCTTCCAAAGGCGATCGCCCCAAACGAGCCTCTAGAATGGCCATCACTTCCCGACCAAAATCATTGGGGTTTTGCCGCCACGCCTGGAGACACACTTCCCCAAAGAAAGAACCGAGGGGTTCCGGGTTCCACAGGAGTTTTTTCGCCGTCCAGGGCATCAAACTCATCGGGTTATAGTCCGGCTTTAGCACTTCTTGGTCAAAGGCATATTGTTCAAGGTGGGTGTGGGGCTGGAGGCCAATGAAGAAAATGGCGGGTTCTACCTTATCGACCCCGAAGATTTTTTCGAGTTCCCGGTGGTAGGCAATGGTTTGGCGGATCGTATCAAAGGTCTCATCAATGACGTTAAAGGAATAATTCACCGAGACCACATCATTAAAGCCCGCCGCTTTGAGATCCCGGCAGTTTTGTAAGACCCGCCGCAGGTTGTAGCCCATGCGCATTTTCCGCACGAGTTCCTGGGAGCCGCTGGTGATGCCAATCTCGAAATAATTCATCCCCGTTTCTACCATCAGATCGCAGATCTCTGGGGTCAGATTATCGGCGCGGATGTAGGAAGCCCAGTGAATATCGTCCATGCCCGAATCGCGGATCGCCTGGAGCAGTTCCACCACATCATCCATGTACTTTTTCGCCGGGATAAACTGGGCATCGGTAAACCAGAAATTGCGAATGCCTCGATTGTAGAGTTGGCGCATTTCTGCCACCACTTCCGCTGCTGGATTGACCCGGACTTGCTTGCCTTCGACGACGGTGTAGACGCAGTAGCAACAGTTGTGGGGACAGCCCCGTTTCGTCTGGACACCGATGTAAAAATCATTTTCCTGGAGATAATAATCAAACTCCGGCCAAATTTCAGCAATGTATTGGTAGTTGCAAGCGGTTTTTTCGATGGGAGTGGGTTCTTCGTGGATCATGCCGGGGCGTAGCTCTGCCTGACCCACAACATAGCAGCGTTGATCGCTAAAGTCTTGGCCCCGGAGTAGGCGTTCTAGTAGGGTCTCCCCTTCGCCGATGGAGACGATCGCCCCTTTCGGTAATGCGGTTTTTAGTTGTTCATAGAAGACACTGACTGCTCCGCCGCCAACGACCATCTGGGCTTCAGGATTATACTGTTGGGCTTTTTGAAGACCGCGCTTAATGAGTCCCAGGTTGCGCCACAGTTCGCCGTAGTAGGCAGCCATTACCTTCAGGCCCCCGAAGGCTCCCCTCAGCTTAATGAAGGGATTTTTTGCGTAGAAAATCTCAAAAGAGTTTTGTAAAGGGTTACCACCCCGACCACCCACAGGGGCATAGATCTGGATATCACGCCAGGAAAAGACCAGCAGCGTCGGCTTAAAAGCGGCGATACAGTCATCGAGGGCTTTTTTGTAATCCAGGGGCGGTACGGCCCCCAGGTCGAAAATCTTTTGTTCGAGGTTTGGGAAGAGCTTATGGACATGATCTGCTAGGTACACCACGCCAATGGGAAAGATGGGGTTGCAAGGGAGGCGGACGTAGAGGAGGCGCTGAGTCATGGTGAAAATGAGCAGGCGTTGTTACATAAGTTAACTCTCATTATAGGGAAAATCCGCAGCGGGGCGATCGCCTTGGGGTAGTGACAGGTGCCTGTTCGCAAAACGAGCAGCCTAAAAATATACCGTAATTATCGATTTTAAATTCAATAGATCAGCTTCTTTCTTAAACGGATTGAAAGAAAATTTAAAGTTTTAACTGGTCAATCTTAATTTCTACTTAATTCCCATGGAGATAATTGTAATCGGCATCCTCTATGTCTGCCCATTTAACCGATTAGATGTTTTCTAACCACGGCTAAAGCCTTTGTTTAAAACAATATTTAAAAGGCTCTAACCACTTCCTGTTTAAGGACATTCATTTGGATAAAAGTGTATTTCAGGAATTGATTCGCCATAAAAAAAAATAATGGCATAATTCTCTATGCTAAACACTCAATATTCAAAACCAAAATCAGGGGCAAATTAGAATATTTCTTCCTTAAAACATCTTTGAGACGCTGTAAACTAAGCACCCTACAATCATGATTCACGACGACGGCAGAAGTAATTATTCAAATAATCGTCCTTTCCAAGATATTTTCAAGGCGCGATTCTCCCGCCGGAGTATGCTCCAAAAAAGCATGATGCTCTCCGCCGCTGGTTTTATCGGGGCGATCGCCGGCAATAGCGTCCTCAAACCCAGCACCGCCGCCACCCAAGTTGCCCAACGGCGCACCAGTCCCCTGTTGGGATTCAATGCTGTAACCCTAGCCCAAGGCAATGGCCCCGTCCCCAGTATTTCCAGTGACTACCAATACCAAGTGTTGATCCCCTGGGGCACTCCCATCCAACCCGGTGGCCCCGAATACAATGGCGACCCCAACACCCGACCCACCGCCGACGAACAGGCCCAGCAGATCGGCATCGGCCACGATGGGATGTGGTTTTTCCCCCTCGGCAACAACAATGACCATGGTTTGTTGGCGATTAACCATGAATTTGGCATCAACGAACACGTCCTAGGTAAAGCAGATCCCGCCAGCCTTGAGGATGTGCGATTGTCTCAACATGCCCATGGTGCCTCCGTTGTTGAAATTAAGAAAAATAATCGTGGCGTTTGGGAAGTGGTTCGCAGTAACTATGCCCGCCGGATCCATGCCAATACCCCCATGGCCTTCAGTGGCCCTGCAGCAAATCATCCTCTCCTAAAAACGGCAGCGGGCAATGCGCCGAAAGGGACGATCAATAACTGTTCTAATGGTCACACTCCCTGGGGCACTTACCTCACCTGTGAGGAAAACTTCAACACCTACTTCGGGGCCACCGGAGAATGGACGCCCACCGAAGCCCAGGCCCGCTATGGACTCGCCAGCAGTTCTCGCTATGGCTGGGCAAACTATGACGAGCGATTCGACTTGTCAAAGGCAGCCTACAAAAATGAAGAAAATCGCTTCGGTTGGGTTGTCGAAATTGACCCGATGGATCCCAACCAGACCCCTGTTAAGCGCACAGCCCTCGGTCGTTTTAAGCATGAAGGGGCAGAAATTGTCGTTGGTCGTGGTGGTCGTGTGGTCTGCTACATGGGTGACGATGAACGCTTTGACTACATTTACAAGTTCGTTTCGGCAAACAATTGGCAGTCAATGCGGGCGCGGGGGATCAGTCCCTTCGATGAAGGCCAGTTGTACGTCGCCAAGTTCAACGATGATGGCTCTGGAGAGTGGTTACCCCTCAGCATGGATAACCCAGCCTTACAAGGAAAATTCCAAGACCAGGCTGAAATCCTTGTGTATGCTCGCTTAGCGGCAGATGCGGCTGGGGCAACGCCAATGGATCGTCCGGAATGGATCACTGTCGGCACCGAGGAAAACGTTTATTGTGCCCTCACCAATAACAGCCGTCGCACGGAAGCTGATGCGGCGAACCCCCTGGCACCGAATCCTGATGGCCACATTATTCGCTGGCAGGATAGCGATCGCCACGTGGGGACAAGCTTCACCTGGGATATTTTTGCGATCGCCCAAGATACCCATGGCACCGAAGAATCTTTTGCCTCTCCCGATGGACTATGGGCTGACCCCGATGGCCGTCTCTTTATCCAAACCGACGGTGCCCAGAAGGACGGCTTGAATGACCAACTGCTCGTAGCGGATACCAATACCAAGGAAATTCGGCGTCTCTTTACTGGGGTGACTGATTGCGAAGTAACGGGGATTACGGTGACCCCAGAACGCCGCACGATGTTTATTAACGTGCAGCACCCAGGCGATGGCAACCCAGCCACCACCAATTTCCCGGCTCCCCAGGGGAGTGGGATGGTGCCCCGGGATAGCACTGTGGTCATCACCCGTAAAGATGGCGGCATCGTTGGTTCATAGCACTTTGATGATTTAGTTAGGATTTGGCGTTACAGTTCGGTCACCCCAACGGTTCAACTCTGGGGTGACTTTTCTCTTTCATCGGCCTAGGGGTTAAGCTGGATTTTGCTCTGTCACCACCCAATTTTTGTCCATGTCCCCAACGACCCACGCCACGGGCCAAGATCCTGAAGTCCAGCTCCAACGGGTTTGTACCCAAGCCTACGGCGAGCCTCTGCAACTACTTTGGTGGGAAATTGCGGATGCCCAGGGGAGCCTCAAGGTCATTTGTCGAGAACAGCGCCGGGGGTATTACATTGAAGTGTTCTTGCACCGTACCGCCGCTGGCTATCAACTGAGTCATGGTTTGGTGGCAGCCTTTGCGACGTTGTTAAAACCTGACCCCAGTCGCTGGGAAAATTTGACCAAACGGGCCACGGCAACGGACTGGCAAGCTCTCGATCGCCTCTGGTTTTATGCTTTGACAATTCCCGATAGTGAGATTCTCTGGGGCGATGAAACGATTATTGGGGTTACGGTGGCAGAAAAGGCGATCGCCCGGTTTGGTTATGCCGTGCCCGACCCATCCTTGCTCCCGGTCTTGATCTTTGAAAATCGAGCTTTGGGGTTAAATCTAATCAGCTATGTTTGCGATCCAGATCATTTTGCGGGCGAGAATCTCCTTTATGATCACCGTACCCACCGGGGGGAAGCTTACCCAAATCTGTTTGAAGCCCAAATCCGCCTAAAACAAAAACTAGATTTGTATTTTCCCGGCTAGACCGCCGCGATCCATGGCTTGTCCTGGGGGCGAATGGCTCAGAATTTATTGGGTGCAAACAACCCTAAATAATCCGTTGAGATCCCAGATAAAACTTAATCTAAAAAACACCATTTCTTTAACTGCAATTAACTTTTTTCCTTTGTTCGCCTAATCACCTAAATACGTGAAACCTAAATACGTGAAAAAAGATAAAGCCCAATCATTGCGCCTCGGCACTGGAACCTCTGGCCTTGATGACTAGGGTTCGGGTTTTAAGTTAGGCTTGAGTTGAGAAATATAGAGGTTGCCTCTGCGCTAATGGAATTGCTCGAATACCAAGCAAAACAACTTTTTGAACAGGTGGGGATACCCACGTTGCCGTCCCAGATTATTGCGGATCCCCGGGAACTGAAACAGTTGCAAATTCCCTATCCCATTGTGCTGAAGTCCCAGGTGCGGGCTGGGGGACGGGGTAAAGCTGGGGGCATTAAACGGGTGCAGAATACCATCGATGCGATCGCCGCCGCGCGGAATATTTTTAATTTGGCGATCGCCGGACAATACCCTGATGTTTTATTGGCCGAGGCCCACTACGAACGCAAGCAGGAAATTTTCTTGGCGGTGGTTTTAGACTACGAATTGCAGCGGCCTGTGCTTTTGGGGTCGGCCCACGGCGGCATGGAAATCGATCAACTTTTGGCGAACCTCCATCAAGTGGTGATCAAAGACTTTTTCTCCCCGTTCCAAGCGCGCCATCTCCTCAACAAAATGGGTATCCGGGGGGCATTGGTGCCCGCCTTGAGCGACATCATCAAAAAAATGTACGATTTGCTCCTTGCCAAGGACTTGGAATTGGTGGAAATCAACCCTCTGGGCATTAACCAAGCAGGGGAATTAATGGCCCTTGATGGTAAGGTCACGGTTCACGATACGGCCCTCCGTAAGCACCCTGAAATCGCCCTGTTTTACGAGCACCAAAATCAACTCAGCTTTACCCCAGAGGCGGCCCCCCTCTCTTGGCAACATGATGTCCAGGGGGGCGCGGTGGGCATTGTTTGTTATGGGGTGGGGGCGGCGGCGGTGATTTGGGATATGCTCCATGATCTCAAGGGTCATCCAGCCTGCTGTTGGCTCCTTGGCCCCCGCGCCCAGGGTCGAGTGTTTTCGCCCTACGACCTAGATGAACAGATCGAAATTATTCTTGAACAATTGGCCGCACTACCGCAGATCAAGGTGGTTTTGTTGAACTTGGTGGCGGAAGCAGAAATTAACCAACGCATTTTGGCAACTTTAACCGCACGTTTACCCCAATTGGCGATCGCCCCGGATGCCGACCCCGATCCAGAGCTGCCTGAGTTGCCCCAACACATTATTGTGCGCTGTTTACCTTCCCTTGACCCGGCGATCGCGCCTGGTTGCCATTGGGAAGAAGATTTAGAGGCCGCCGTCAAACAGGCGATCGCCCTCAGTAAACCCGGAACCTAAAACGCCTTTCAACTTCTCTCACACATAGGACTTAGACACAACGGCAATGGCTTGGCACACAAATCACAATATTCTGATTCAAGGGATCCATACGCCCCTCGCCCAATATTATCTCCCCCGGATGGTCGCCTATGGCACCGAGATTATTGGGGGCGTCAGTGCTGGGGGCGGTGGCGAGACCCTTGACGGCATTCCCATTTTTGATTTGGTCATGGAAGCCAAGGCCCAGGTCGGCGAGATTACCACCAGTTTGATCTTTGTCGAACCCTTTGAGGTTTTGGATGCGGCCTTTGAGGCGATCGCCGCCGGGATTAAACAACTAATCATCGTTTCTGCGGGAGTGCCGCCCCTGGATATGGTGCGCCTACTCTGCCAAGCCCAACAAGAAGAGGTGCAGATCCTAGGGCCAGGGAGCAGTGGACTCGTGATTCCGGGGCAACTGTGGCTAGGGACAAGCTTCGTTAATCATTTCCAACCCGGCGAGGTTGCGCTTCTCAGTCGGTTTAGTAGCCTCTCCCAGGAAGTGGCAATTTTGCTCAATCAAGCGGGTTTAGGTCAATCCTATGTGGTGGATGTGGGCAACGCCGATCTGCCGGGTTCCCATTTTGCCCAGTGGCTCCACTACCTCGATCAAGATCCCCAAACCAAGGCGATCGCCCTTTTGGGTCGTTATGGTTCCCAAGAAGAAATCGATCTGATTCCTCTGATCCGCGACCAGATCCAAACCCCCGTGGTCACTTACCTCTGTGGCAGTCACGCTCCCATCCAGCGCAGTTGCTACGATGCCGGAACCATCATCGCCAACCAACTTTCCTACTGCATTAGCGACACTTACACCCCTGCGGAAATGCACAGCGCCTTTAAACGGGAAAAACTCGCCTTTGGCCGTAATCTTAAAGAAATTCCAACCCTGATCAAAAAAGCCCTTCAACCCCCACGCAGTCGCAGCCGTCGCCCCAAAAATTCTCCTACAACTCCTTAAATTTGACTGATTCAAGCCCTATCCCCAGCATCGGATCTAAGATAAACTTGGCAACCGAAATGCTCAGCATCCCCGACATCCATGGCACAAATCCTTGACGGCAAAAGCTTTGCCCAAAAAATCCAAGCAAACCTCAAAACCCAAATCGCGGCCCTCACCCCAAAAATGGGTCGTCCCCCCGGTCTCGCCGTGCTGATGGTTGGGGATAATCCTGCTAGCGCTGCCTATGTCCGCAACAAAGAACGCGCCTGCGAACGGATTGGCATGGCCTCCTTTGGTAAGCATTTTCCCGCTGACACCACCCAGGGCGAACTTGAAGCCGTGATCCAAGACCTGAATCAAGATGAGCGAGTTGACGGGATTTTAGTGCAATTGCCATTACCGCCCCACCTAGATGCTGTGGGTTTGCTGTTGACCATTGCTCCGGAAAAGGATGCCGATGGGCTGCACCCCTTGAACCTAGGTCACCTCGTGCGCTCCGAACCGGGCCTGCGCAGTTGTACCCCCTACGGCGTGATGGAACTGCTCAAGGAATATCACATCCCCCTCGAAGGGAAAAAAGCCGTGGTGGTGGGCCGGAGTATTTTGGTGGGGAAACCTATCGCTCTGATGCTTTTAGAAGCAAATGCCACGGTGGCGATCGCCCATTCTCGCACCCAAGACCTCGCTGCGGTGACCAGGGAGGCAGATATTCTCGTAGCCGCCATTGGCAGACCCGAATTTATTACCGCTGACATGATCAAGCCCGGTGCCGTGGTGATCGATGTGGGCATCAATCGCATCGTCGATACGGCAACGGGTAAATCTCGTCTGGTGGGAGATGTCGCCTACACAGAGGCCGCCCAAGTCGCCGCCCAGATTACGCCCGTCCCCGGTGGCATCGGCCCCATGACCGTAGCAATGCTCCTACAAAATACCTTCAACAGTTACCAAGCTAAGGCGAAATAAGCATTTATTTTTAGGTACAGATTTTGATGAAATTCTCTCTCCTCCTGGGGGGAGTTTTTTATGGTCTTTAGCGAGGGAAATTGCCCAGAGAAATTGACCTATCTTTGGCCAATTTTTGATTAATGAAGATATTTTTCAAGGATCCTTACTGGGCTAAAGGGTACGCTAACATCACAACAGCAGTTACCTTTTGGTTGCGTTTTGCGATTCATTTTTCAACGAAAACCAAACCCCTTGCGACGGTTGATATTGGGTATGCCCCCAGAGCAACGATGATGCGTCCCCAATCCCCTCAATACATCGTTTTAATTAGTATTCACGGTCTTATCCGCAGTCAAAATTTAGAATTGGGTCGTGATGCTGATACGGGTGGTCAGACGAAATATGTGGTCGAACTTGCGGCTGCCCTGGCCCAGCACCCAGACATTGAACAGGTCGATTTGATTACCAAGCAGATCATTGACCCAAAAGTGAGTGCCGATTACGGTCAGTCTTGCGAACCCATTAGCGAAAAAGCCAATATTATTCGCATCTCGGCCGGGATCGATGACTATATTCCCAAAGAAGAACTGTGGGATTACCTCGATAATTTCGCAGACAATACTTTAACCTATCTCAACCATCAACCCAGACTCCCGGATCTGATCCACAGTCATTATGCCGATGCGGGTTATGTGGGCATCCGTCTAGCGAATCATCTGGGAATTCCTTTATTTCACACGGGCCATTCCCTCGGTCGCAGCAAACGCAAGCGCTTGCTTGCCAGTGGAGTTAAAGGGGAACTGATCGAGAGTCGCTACCGTTTGACCCGGCGAATTAATGCGGAGGAAGAAACCCTTGCCTCGGCGACCAGGGTGATTACCAGTACCCAACAGGAAATCCAGGGTCAGTATGCCCAGTACGATTTTTACCATCCGGAAAATATGCGGGTGATTCCACCGGGGACGGATCTGCAATGTTTTTATCCTCCTACGGGTGATGAATGGCAGGGCTCAGTTTGGCAGAAATTGGCGGTGTTTTTGCAGGAACCCCGTAAGCCGATGATTTTAGCATTGTCCCGTTTGGATCAGCGCAAAAATATTCTGGGCCTAATCCGAGCTTTTGGGACATCACCATCGTTGCAACAGCAGGCTAATTTGGTGGTTTTTTCGGGTACGCGGGACGATCCACGGGATTTAAGCAGCAATGCCCAGGCGATCTTTACGGAATTGTTGTGGGCGATTGATCGGTATAACCTATATGGCAAAGTGGCCTATCCTAAATTTTTGTCTGCCCAGGAAATTGGGGAACTGTATCGGCTGGCTAGTCTTTCCCAAGGGGTATTTGTGAATCCAGCGTTAACGGAGCCCTTTGGTTTGACGTTGATCGAGGCGGCGGCCAGCGGTTTACCCATTGTGGCTACTGAGGATGGGGGGCCAGTGGATATTTTGAAAAATTGTCAAAATGGTTACTTGGTCAATCCCCTTGAACCCCAGGATATTGCGGCGAAGATTAGCAAAATTTTAGGGGACGCCCAACGGTGGCAAAAGTTTTCGCAACAGGGGATTCGCAACGTGCGCCGGGTATATACTTGGCAGTCCCATGTGGAGCGGTACATGGAAGTGGTGCAGTCGATTTTGAACCGCACGGAGTCCCGACAGGAATTGGCGATCGCCCGTCGTCCGGCCCTATATCACCAGGGAGCGATTGTTTCGACCATCGATCAAAATTTGGTGGGGGATCCGCTTGCCCTGCAAGCATTGGTGGATTTGCTCAATCAGCACCGTAAGGAAATTGCCTTTTGTATTGCGACTGGAAGGCGTTTGGATGCGGCCCTCAAGGTTTTGCGGGAACACAATATTCCCCAACCCGATGTGTTGATGACGAGCCTCGGCACAGAAATTTACTACGCCCCTCAATTGACGCCAGATCGAGCTTGGTCAAATCACATTAATTATCTTTGGAATCGTCAACGGGTGGTGGATCTTTTAGGGGATTTACCTGGGTTAGAGCTTCAACCTAAATTATTCCAAAGCACCTTTAAAATTAGCTATTTTTACGATCCGGCGATCGCCCCCAGTGTTGAGGAATTAAAACGCATTTTATTTAAAAATGATCAGACCGTAAATGTTATGTTTTCCTTTGGTCAATACCTTGATGTTGTGCCGATTCGCGCCTCAAAAGGTTACGGGTTACGCTGGTTTGCAGAACAGTGGGAAATTCCTCTCAATCGTATTCTAACGGTGGGTGGTTCTGGGGCCGATGAAGACATGATGTTAGGCAATAGTTTGTCTGTGGTGGTTAAAAATCGCCACCGGGAAGAGCTTTCAGATTTAAACAATATTCAACCAATTTATTTTTCTGAAAAAGAATTTGCGGCTGGCATTTTAGATGGTTTAGCCCACTACAATTTCTTAGAATTGTGTCGTGCGACAGGACAAAATCATGACTGATCGCTTGCTGTTATGTACTGATTTAGATCGCACTTTGATTCCCAATGGTGCCGCCCCAGAATCTCCCCAGGCAAGGGCTTATTTCCGTCAATTTGTTGCCCAGCCCCAAGTAACTTTAGCCTATGTCACGGGACGCCATTTAGCTTTAATTGATCAGGCGATTTTAGACTATCAACTGCCACACCCCCAATTTGCGATCGCCGATGTGGGTAGCAGTATTTATACTTGGCAAAATTCCCAATGGCACCGCTGGCAAACCTGGGATGAACACCTCGCGACGGACTGGCCAAAACAGGGGGCGATCGCCATCCATCACCGCCTTGCCAATCACCCGGCTCTCCAACTCCAGGAATCAGCCAAGCAAAGCCACTATAAACTAAGTTATTACGTCGATCTTCAAGCAGATAGTCAACAATTATTAATTGAGATCCAAGCACTTTTAGAAAAACATAATTTTTCCACCCATTTAATCTGGAGCGTTGATGAAGAAAAGCAAATAGGCTTATTAGATATCTTGCCTTCCCAAGTGAATAAATATCAAGCTATTTCTTTTTTGATGGCTGCCCAAAAATTTTCTTTGGCACAAACGATTTTTGCTGGGGATAGCGGCAATGATGAGGCAGTTTTAAGCAGTCCTATTCCTGCGGTGCTTGTGGCCAATGCTCCCCAAGAATTAAGAAAAAAACTTCAAAGTGCCCATGATCAAGCCTCACTTTATTTTGCCCAAGGCAATTGTTTAGGTATGAATGGCAATTATAGTGCTGGAATTTTAGAGGGCATTTTTTATTACTTTCCCGAATATCAACAATGGCTTAATTCCACCTAAGGAAACGTTTGACTATGGCAAAAAATATTGTAATTTTTGGTGAAGTGTTGTGGGATATTTTTCCCGATAATGATCGAAAGCTGGGGGGCGCTCCCTTCAATGTGGCCTGGCATCTAAAGGCATTTGGGGCCAATCCTTTGTTAATTTCTCGGATTGGAACCGATGATCTTGGGGCGGCAATTCAAACCAAAATGCAGACTTGGCAGATGACCCTTGCTGGTCTTCAAATAGATAAAATTCACCCCACCGGAACCGTTCAAGTCACCCTGGAAAAGGGTCAACCCCAATATGAAATCACCGCCGACTGCGCCTATGATTTTGTTGATAGTCAACAGTTTCCCATATTAGAAAATGAATTTTGGCTTTACCATGGCAGTCTTGCCCTCAGAAATGCTGTTTCTCAAGCCAGTTTTAGGGTACTACAGCAACGAGCAGACCAGATTTTTTTTGATGTGAATTTACGTCAACCCTGGTGGACATTAGAAACTATTGCTTCTGCCCTAGCTGCTAGTCAATATGTGAAATTAAATACCGAAGAATTAACGTTACTCACACCTGAGTTTTCCTCAACTAACCTTGCCATCGATCATTTATTGAATCAGAATTCGCTACGGCATATTATCCTAACAGCGGGAGAAGCCGGTGCGAGTCTCTACACCCAAGGCGATCGCCAACAAATTTCTCCTCCAAAAAATACCACCGTGGTTGATACGGTTGGAGCTGGGGACGCTTTTTGTAGTATTTGCTTATTGGGGCTTATGAATGATTGGCCATCTGTCCTAACCCTAGAACGGGCGCAAGCCTTTGCCAGCGCTATTGTGGGGATTCGTGGTGCGGTAAGTGAAGATCCCCGATTTTATCAACCTTTTATTCAGGCCTGGCGGTTATAATTGCTTGGAGTTAACCCAGTACTCATTTAATTTTCTGCAAACGTTTTTTTGCAAGCACCTTTGCTTTACTATAAATACGGTTCAATTTTCTAAACTTTAGGTTTCGGGTTATGTACGAACAGTTTTCTCACTCGATTTTAAATGAGATTTTAGATCAATTAAGGCCCGAACTTAAAGAACAAGAATTAAGTCACTTTTATACCCGTCTAGGTGCCAATTTTTACAGCCTTTTCTCTCTCTTTTATAAACTCTATGGTCGCCGCTCAGACTTTAAGGCCCAACTGCTGAGACTGGTCGAAGTGATGGCCTATCAATACATTGGGCGATCGCCAGAATTTAAACAGACTGATTTAGTACGGGAAAAAAACTTTAACTGGTTTCTTGAATCCCAATGGGTCGGTATGACTTTGTATGCCGATGGCTTTGCCGATGATCTCCAAGACCTAGGCGATCGCGTTGCCTATTTCAGCGAATTAGGAGTTAATTTCATCCACATTATGCCGATATTAGAGTGCCCTCGCCATGCCAGTGACGGCGGCTATGCTATCAGTAATTATCGACAAATTAACCCCAAAATTGGAACCCTCCAGGATCTCCAACACCTCGTAGAAATCTTTCGCCAAAAAGAAATTTTGTTGGCCCTCGATATTGTAATTAATCACACTTCAAACGAACATGAATGGGCACAAAAAGCACGTAAAGGCGATAAAAAATATCAGAAATATTATTACATGTTCGACACACGGGATATTCCCGACATGTTTGAAAAAAATCTCCCAGAAATTTTTCCAGAAACGGCTCCGGGTAATTTTACCTGGGATGAAGAATTACAAAAATGGGTGATGACTGTTTTTAATAACTACCAATGGGATCTTAATTATCAAAACCCAGCGGTGCTCATTGAAATGGTCGATATTATTCTCTTTTGGGCCAACCAAGGCGTTGATGTGCTGCGGCTCGATGCGGTCGCTTTTCTATGGAAAAAGATCGGCAGCCAGAGTCAAAACGAAAAAGAAGCCCACATGATTTTGCAGATCTTCAAAGACTGCTGCCAAATTACCGCCCCAGGGGTCATTTTCATTGCCGAGGCGATTGTTGCCCCCGTAGAAATTGTGCGGTATTTCGGGGAGGATGCGATCAACGCCAAGGAATGTGAAATTGCCTACAATGCCACGCTCATGGCCCTCCTGTGGGATGCCGCCGCCACCAAGAATGCCAAACTTTTAATCCAAGGACTCAAAAATATTCCGGCAAAGCTGGACCGCGCCACCTGGCTCAATTATATTCGCTGCCATGATGACATTGGCCTGGGGTTTACCGATGCAGATATTGCCCAGGCGGGCTATGATCCAAAATCCCACCGACGGTTTCTCATTGACTATTTTTGTGGCCAATTTGAAGGCACCGACGCGAGGGGTTTACTGTTTGGTCAAAATTCTAAAAATGACGATGCCCGTATTTCAGGTACTCTGACATCTTTAATGGGCTTAGAAACAGCTATTGAGGCCAATGATCATCAAAAAATAGCGATTATTATCAAACATATTTTGTTACTCTACAGTATTATTTTTTCCTTTGGGGGCATTCCACTAATCTATTATGGCGATGAAATTGGCACTTTAAATGACTATTCCTACGTAGGAAATTTGAGTAAAGCTAATGATACCCGCTGGGCCCATCGACCGAAAATTAATTGGAAAAAAGCAGAACTACGACACATTGAAGGCACCATTGAACACCATATTTTTTCTGCTTTACAACACATGATCGCAGTACGTAAAGCAATTCCTGCCTTTGCTGATTTCAATAATCGTCAACTGTTATCCATTGATAATTCGCACCTATTTGGGTTTGTGCGCATTAGTCCCAATAAACGGGATCATATTTTAGTCATTGGAAATTTTTCACCGGACTATCAAAATTTAGATCTTAGTCACTTAGCCTGTCATCCTTTTGATTGCCATGACCAGGATTTATTGATTGATTTATACAGTCAAAATGCACCGGAAATTTTTGAAAAACAACTTGTGCTGGCACCGTTCCAGTTTTATTGGTTGAGTAAAATGCAGCCGAGTCTGACCACAACTTTGCTGTAGGTTATTGCGCCAAGAACTAATTGAGAGAACCATTGGCCTTGCTGCTACCGATGAGATAAAGCAACGCCATCCGTACAGCGACGCCATTGGTCACCTGCTCAGAAACAAGACTGAGGGCGGGATGATCCATCACATCGGAGGCAAGTTCCACGCCACGATTCACAGGCCCCGGATGGAGCACTTTAACATCTGGTTGACAAAATTTAAGGCGATCGCCTGTAATGCCAAACCGTTGATGATATTCCCGCAAACTGGGCAGGAGATGGGCGGTCATCCGTTCATGTTGCAGGCGGAGGGTCATCACAAAATCGGCATCTTTTAGGGCAGGTTCAATGTCCCAGTGGAGCTTGAGGCTTCCCGCGGCGTCCGTGGCAAATTCCCGAAATCCTTCTGGGAGCAAAGTGGGCGGCGCGGCTAAGTGGACATCGGCCCCAGCGGTAGTCAAACTCCAGATATTCGAGCGGGCCACCCGGGAGTGCATAATATCCCCGACAATGGCAATTTTTTTGCCCCGCAAAAGTTCACACCGGGGATTTTCGGGATCGAGTACCCGGCAAATGGTAAACAGATCCAATAGGGCTTGGGACGGGTGGGCGTGGAGTCCATCCCCCGCATTGAGAATACTGACGCCTGAATTTATCCGATCCATCTCGGCGGCGATCGCCTGGGGAACACCCGATTGCTGGTGGCGAATCACCATAATGTCTGCCCCCATGGCCAGATAAGTCTTCGCTGTATCCAAAATCGTTTCCCCCTTACTCAGGGACGAAGATCCCGGCGCAAAATTCATCACATCCGCCGAAAGCCGTTTCGCCGCCAACTCAAAACTACTCCGGGTACGGGTCGATGGCTCAAAAAACATATTTGTGACCACCTGCCCTTGCAGCGCGGGCACCTTCTTCATGCGACGAAATAAAACATCCCGCAAGCTAGTGGTCGTCTGCAGTACCGCATCCAGTTCCGCCACCGAAAAATCCATCAGTGACAGAATATGTCGCCTTGTCCAGGTGGCCGTTGCCGTTGTCATAACTGTTCCCATTCACTATCAAGCCACAAAAAAAGAGGGCACTTTCTGTGACGCCCTCCCCATCTTAACCAATCAAATTAGGTGTCCTTACGCAGCATCCGTGTGGAAAAAGCTGAGGTGTAGTAAGTTTCGCTTCCAGGGATGGGACTGGATTTCTCGCACAACCGCAGTGCCAGACCAATCGGGGGTTTTGACTTCAACTACGGTTTCGTTGGGGGTTACTTTTTTCAGCAACGTTAGGGCATCTTTGTAGTTCACCACAAAAACATCAGAATCAGCACCCTTATGGCCATAGAGGTTGACGGGTAGGAGGCCGTCACGGCGGAGTGCACGGGGGTTGACCCCTTCAGGGCGAGCTTGACATTCAATCGTTAAAGACATGGGAAATAACCTAAATAAATAGCGTTAGAAAATAAAAAGTTAAAAAATAGCAGGCTTAGCCGATGGGTTCACCGTTACGATCCAACAAAGCCCGTTTGGGGCCATGGATTGGGTCTTCGACGATGATCGTTTGTTCTCGACCTGCCCCTAGAGAAACAATGGCGATCGGCACGTCCATTAGTTCTGCTAGGAATTTCAAGTAGGCAAGCGCTTCCTTGGGCAACTCATCGAGGGAACGACAATCACTCGTGGGCTGTTTCCAGCCGGGCATTGTCTTGTAAATCGGCTGGCAACGAGCAAACAGATTAGCATTACTCGGGAAGTGTTCACAAGCTTCCCCGTCGATTTCGTAGGCCACACAGACCTTGATCTCATCGAGGGAATCGAGCACATCTAATTTAGTAATCGCTAGACAATCTAGGCCATTGATCCGTGCCGCGTAACGTCCAATAACGGCATCAAACCAGCCGCAGCGCCGCCGCCGCCCCGTGGTTGTCCCAAATTCTGCACCCACATGGCCAAGGAGTTCACCGATCTCGTCGTCGAGTTCTGTGGGGAACGGCCCTTCGCCGACCCGTGTGGTGTAGGCTTTAGCGACGCCAATCACGCGGTCAATGATGGTGGGGCCAATGCCAGCACCAACACAAGCCCCCCCAGCAATGGGGTTAGAGGAGGTGACGTAAGGATAGGTTCCGTGGTCAATATCGAGGAGTGTGCCCTGGGCGCCTTCAAAGAGGATATTTTTCTTCGCGTTGACGCCTTCAAAAACCTTCAGGGAACTGTCTACGACGTGGGGACGTAGCGCATCGGCATAGGCACGATATTCTTCGATGACTTCCTGGGGATCTAGGGGAGGCAGATCGTAGAGTTTTTCGAGAATGACGTTTTTGTATTTGATCGCCCAAACGAATTTGTCTTGGGAGTTATCAAGATCCATGAGGTCTAGAACTCGTACCCCCGTCCGTTCGGACTTATCGGCATAGGTCGGGCCGATTCCCCGTCCGGTGGTGCCAATTTTGCGATCGCCACGCATTTCTTCGGAGGCCCCATCGATTAAACGGTGGTAGGGCATCGTCACGTGGGCGGTTTGGGAGATAAACAGATTTTCCGTCGAAACATTCAGACGGTGGAGCTGATCAATTTCTTCGAGGAGGACTTTCGGGTCAATGACCGTCCCTGAGCCGATGATACATTCGGTATCTGGATATAAAATGCCGGAAGGGATTAGATGAAGCTTAAAAGTTTGTCCCTGCACAACGACGGTGTGTCCTGCATTCACGCCCCCTTGGGAGCGCACGACAACATCGGCGGATTTGCTCAGTAAATCCGTGATCTTTCCTTTTCCTTCGTCACCCCATTGGGCACCAATGACAACTACGTTAGCCAAGGGTTTGTCTACTCTAATTCACACAAACTTCAATTATTGTGACTTTGGCGATCTTGTGTCAAGCTTTTTAAAAAAGTTTTCTAAGGGAAGTCATGGAAAATATCAACAAAATCCCAGTGGTGATCAACGGTGCCGGTGGCAAAATGGGCCGGGAAGTGGTCAAAGCAGTGGCTGGGGCAGCGGATCTAGAAATTGTCGCTGCTGTGGATAAAAATCCGGCGCTCCTCGGTCAGGATGCAGGGGAAGTTGCGGGCTGTGGTGCGATTGAAGTGCCCATTGTGAACGATTTAGAGGCTTCCCTGGTCATGGCGACCCAGAGCAAAATCCAAGGGGTGATGGTGGACTTTACCCATCCCAGTGGGGTTTATGCGAATACGCGCGCGGCGATCGCCTATGGGGTGCGTCCTGTTGTGGGAACCACAGGATTAAGCGAAGAACAAATCAATGACCTCAAGGAATTTGCCGAAAAAGCCAGCACCGGAGCATTGATTATTCCCAACTTTTCCATTGGCGTCGTCCTCATGCAACAGGCTTCATTACAGGCCGCTAAATATTTTGATCACGTCGAAATCATCGAGCTACACCACAACCAAAAAGCCGATGCCCCCAGTGGCACTGCGATTAAAACGGCGCAGATGCTGGCGGAGCTCGGCAAGCAATTCAATCCCGCTGAAGTAGAAGAAAAAGAAGAGATGCCCGGTGCAAAGGGAGCTGTCACCGAAGATAATATCCGCATCCATAGCGTTCGGTTACCTGGTTTAATCGCCCACCAGGAAATGATTTTCGGTGCTCCTGGTCAAATCTATACCCTACGCCATGACACCAGCGATCGCTCCTGCTATATGCCCGGTGTACTGCTCTCGATTCGTAAAGTGACTGAGTTAAATACCCTTGTTTACGGCTTAGAAAATATCCTGTAGTACTTGCCAAAATTATGGCTAAATCCGCCGATATTGGCAGTAAACGTCTCATTAGTCTTAACCCCGATGCCTGGGTGCAGTGGGTCATGGGGGATCAAACGCTCCAGGCCCAGGAATTTATCGATCCCCAATTCCAGTGGGTCAGCCGGGATAGCGATGTGCTGTTGCGCGTGACCTGTCCCCAAGATGGCGATTTTCTGCTGCTCAACGAATTGCAGTTGCGTTATACCGCCCAGATGCCCCGTCGGATGACGGCCTATGCAGCCTTAGCGCGGGAAAAATTCAACTTGCCCGTTTACCCAGTACTGATCAATATTCTGCCCCCGGCAAGCAAACCCCAGATTCCGACTTCCTACCAAGCGGTGTTTAAAGGGTTGCAAACGAGGCAGGACTATCAGGTGATTAATCTTTGGGAGGTGGAAGCTAATTTGGTTTTGGCCCAATCCCTAACCTCATTGTTGCCCTTTGTTCCGATTCTCGCCGGGGGCAATGATGAAAGCTTAATTCGGGAAGCGGTCTACCAACTCCGTCAAGAGGAACGACTCGATGAATTGGAGCCGCTGTTGGCCTTTTTTGCTAGCTTTGTATTGGATCTGCCCCTTGTTCAACAAATTATGAGGTGGGATATGACTGTACTTCGGGAATCGCCTTGGTATAACGAAATTCTTAGTCGAGGTCAGCGTCGAGGTCAGCGAGAAAAAGAAATTTCAGTTGTACTTCGTCTTTTACAAAGGAATTTTTCGGTGGAGGAAATTGCCGAGATTGTCGATGATTCTGTTGAAGCGGTGACCAAAATCATTCAGGATCATCAAGGGCGATCGCCACAAGAGGGCACCCAAGATTAACCAATGCTCATTCCCATTACCCAAGAGAAATTTGAACAATTGATCCCCCTGGTCGCCAGCGCCGAGCAATACCAATACTACTGGGGGAAAACCGAAGATTTTTTACGACGCGCCCTAATCTCTTTTATTTTGGTGGTCTTGTTTTATTTACTGGGCCTCTTGCTGCGAGAAACCGATTCCCTGCGGCTCCTGACCCAAATCATTGGTGGTTTGTATTGGTTTTGGTCGCCCATCTACTCCGCCAGTCTGAAAAACGCAGAATATCGACGGCAAGCCTACTGTTTTTTTTGGCGAGGCAAGATTCTCGATGTTTACCTCACCGAAGAAATTGTCCGTACCCAGGAAGAAGTCGATAAACTTGGTCGTTTGTTGCGGGTCGAAAATCGAGAACGCCGCATTAACTTAGAAGTCGGTGACAAAGAAGGCTATTTGGCCCGCATTCAAGCCCCAGTCGCCCCCATCCATCGCAACCTCAAACCAGGCCAAGCCGTTGAACTGTTGGTGTTGTCGAATCAGCGCAATCTCGGCCCCAAACTAAAGGTAACGGATGCCTATGTACCTCGACTTAATCTTTGGGTGGGGCTATATCCCTATTTGCGGCGAGATGTGTTTTGGGATGTGCGGGAACAACTGCGGGTACGCTACAGCAAAAACCCCAATAATCCTCCCCCAAGACCCTATCCAAAACGGCGATCGCCCCGACTGATGCGTAATTTTTAAACGACTCAAGAAAGCTCTTGGTACAGATTGTGGGTCTGGATATATTCAGTAACAGCGGGAATAACTGTCTTTTGTTTGCCTTCACTGCGATATTCACTGGAAGAAACCGAGGGTGGCACATAGGTCGCTGTTTCCCAGGAACCCTTGAGGGCTTCTAGTTGTTGGAGTGCTTCTGGTTGGAGAGGGTAGCCCCGGCGGGGAAAGATGAGGAGAGTAACTTGTTGGAGGAGATCCTTGGCCCGGTACCAACGGGGAATTTGACTGACTAGATCAGAGCCAATTACCAGAAAAAATGCTGTTTCTTGACCCCAAATAGTCTGGGCGCGCTGGAGAGTATGTAAACTGCGGCGATCGCTGAGGCGTTCATCCACCAGAACATTGTCGCAACCTAAATCTTCGATCACCAACTGCAACATCGCCGACCGTTGAGCCAAGGATGCCCCATGTTTTTTAAAGGGATTATCGGCAGCCCAAACCGCCACTTGATCGTAATGTTCACTGAGCCAGCGGAGGATCGCTTGGTGGCCCACCGTAGGCGGATCAGCACTGGTACCAAAGAGGGCAACGCGTGTCATGGAAACAGACATTGGTGTGACATGATGGAAGGTTAGGTTGTTCTGAGAAGTTTATATGAATTTACCCACTTGGATCACGGTTTCTCGATTGGCGGGTGTGCCTTTCCTCTTGTTTCTGTTAGAAAATCCGACGCCGAGACTACGCCTCATTGCCCTAATTATTTTTCTCGTCGTGGCCCTGACCGATTGGCTGGATGGCTATTTAGCCCGCAAACTGGATCAAGTGACAGATTTAGGCAAATTTCTCGATCCCCTCGTGGATAAACTGCTGGTCACAGCGCCGCTATTATCTTTGGTTCATCTACAACAAATTCCTGCTTGGGGCGTTTTCCTGATTTTGGCGCGGGAACTGACCATTGCTGGCTGGCGCGTCACCGGAGAAAAGAAAATTCAGGGGGCAAATCTCTGGGGAAAAGCGAAAACAGTGACCCAAATTGCGGCGATCGCCTTGTTAATTTACCCAATTACCGCCCAAGGGGAAATATTGGCTTTCGGTTTATTCTGGCTGGCTGTCGCTTTGACTTTGATTTCCGGCCTGATTTACTTGCTGCCCCAAACCCCAGATCGCGCTCAGGAGGAGCCAAGTAAATAAATTTAAACGCAAATCGAGCACCGTCACATCAAGGGTATTGAACAAAACATAACCGCCAAAAGCCATCAGATAACTAAACAACAACAGGCGATCGCCCTGGTTCGTTAACTTGTGCCAGGCCAACACTCCCTGGGCGTAGAGCCAGCCAATAGTACCGATCAATAAAGCCGCGAAGGGAATGCCAATTTCAGAAGTGAGCATCAGATAAAAATTGTGGGGGTGGCCCAGCCAACGGTTCATCGCCACTTCATAGCTGGGGGTAAAACTGCGGATGCCCCACCCCGTCAAAGGCCGCTGACGAATCATGTCTAGGACAAACTGCCATTGGGTAATGCGGAGATCTTCGATGGCACGGCCACGGTGCATTTGATCCGATAAACGTCCCCAAAAATAGTAAGGCACAATCTGGCGCAGGGGATCGCGCCAGGGGGTTTGGCCAAAAGATGCGCCGAGAATGGCGGTACCGAAGCCCGTTGCAAAGCCACAAATCCACCACCAGCCCACATAAATGGCATAGATAAACAGCCCTAAAAAGGCGATCGCCCAGACATTCCGGGAATTTGTCAAAATCAGAGCAACACCATCCAGGAGTAAGGTCAAGGTGAGATAAAGAAAAATTCGGGACTGCCGTAACTTTCCCCAAGCGAAATCCCGCAACCATAGCCCCACCCCCAATAAAAAAGCCATCAACAGATAGGCGGCGCAAATGTTGGCATACATAAACGTGGAGGACAACCGCGTGGGGGGATTTCCTTCCCCTGTCAAACCCCAGCCAAACAGTTGCCAAATCAGAGGGGGCGTCCGCCAGCCAAACCAAAGCTCCCCTAAACCTAAAACGGCGATCGCCAAAGAAGGGGCCACAATCAGCCACGCCAAGCGCTCCAAACGTTCCAGGGTATTGAAGAGGGTCGAGAAAGCGAGAAAAACTAGGAAAAACGGGACAAAGTTAGCAACCCCCAACAACGATTCCAAAGGATAGGGGGCGATCGCCGTTACTCCGAATAGCCAAATTGAAATGGCCCCAAAAATCCAAGTTAACGGTTGCTGCCATAGCTGTCGTCCAGCCTGTTTTAACAACATAATCATTTGAATCCCCAGACAAGCGACCCCCCAGCCAGGGGCGATCGGCAGGAGAACCATCCCCAGTTCTGTTAGGGGTGGTAAATATTCTAAAGTTGAGGCTGACGAATGTTTGATCATACCGAGGGGAAGGGAGCCACAGCCTTCAAATCCTACCGCACCACCCCACCCTTCTTGGATTGCTGGAGATTCTAACCGCCCCAAATGCCCCAACTGGTCAAGCCCACGAGACCCAAGCCCAAAGCCCACCAGAGAAACTGATTATCCTGGGTTTCGATTTGGGATAGATCTTCAAAATCCTCGATGGCAAGTTCTTTGGTTTCCACTTTTTTCTTGCCTTCGACGTAGAGCGATTTTGCCGGATCAAGGTTATCTAAGCTGGGGATTTCCGTGAGCCACTCCTTGGGTCGTTCAAGTTTGGGAGCTTCGAGGATGTACAGTTGTCGCTGGGCCCGTTGACTGGTGCTGGCAAAGGGATGGGTCATTAGTTCACGGCAGAGGGCGATCGCCTTTTCCCCTTGATTGTTCGCCTGGTACGCACTGACAAGCCAAAGTTGCACTTCCCCAGATTCGCGGGAATAGGGAGGTAGATTTGCAACGGTGCGCTGGAAATAGTCGATGCTTTGGCGATATTCCCCCTGGAGAAAAGCATCCTTGCCAGTTTCAAACAAAATTTGCGTCGTGGTATCCATCAAAAAAAACGGTGGCGCTGGAGAGCAGAATTTATTTTTGCTAGCCTACAAAATTTTGCGGCCCGTCAACATTTGGCGCACCTCTAACATCGCTGAATAGGTAGGCAGAATATGGAGGGTTTGCTCGGCTGGACTAAGGGCGATCGCCTGGTCGAGGGCTTTTGTTAAATCCGGTTCCACAATTAATTCGGCAGCCCCTTCGCAATAGCGCAGCCGCAGGGCCATGTCGTAGGTGCGATCGCCGCTGATGATAATTTTGCCGGGGGATTGGGTGAGCTTTTCGAGATCCACATCCCAAATCCAGGACACATCGGTGCCGTCAGGGGTGCGGTCATTGAGTACGACGAGGACGGTGCTCGTTTTCCCTTGCTGCTGTAAATCAGTGATAGCGCGGACTGTTTCGTTCATGCCCACGGGATTTTTTGACAACAGAATTCGCACCGATTTTCCTTGGACGGTTAATTCTTCCGCCCGACCAAAGGCCGCTTTAAACGACTGAATCTGTTCGTTGATGATGTCCCGGTGAATGCCCAGGGTTTCCGCCAAGAGAGCGGCAGCAAGGGTATTGTATTTGTTATAAACGCCGATGAGGATTTGACCCCAGTCGGGGCTATGGATATCTAAGGGATTTTTGGCAAAGCCGCAACTATCGCAGTGGTAATCGCCGAGGTGAGAGAGGTAAACGCCTTTGTAGGTGAGAGGCGCACCGCAGCGGGGACAATAAATGGAATCGACAGCGTGGGGAATGGCCTCTAGGTACAAATCCGGTTCGTTAAGGCCAAAAAATTTCACCGTCTGGCTGAGGTTTTGCCCCAGATCATTGAGGGTCGGGTCGTCGCCATTGACGATAATCGTGGTTTCCGGCGGGAGGGGGGCGATCGCCGCTTGCCAACGCTGACTAATGGTATCGACTTCGCCGTAACGGTCGAGTTGGTCACGGAATAAATTGAGGGCGAGGATATGGGTCGGAGAGCAGGTTTTGAGGAGGATCGGAATAATATTTTCATCCACTTCGAGGATCGCGTAGTCAATATCGAGTTGGCCGAAAAGATTCGCATGCTCCAGGAGGGCCGTCGTTAAACCATTGATCAAATTTGCCCCGGTAGCATTGTGGGCGAGCTTATAGCCCTGGGCCGTGAGGATTGCTTTGATTAGCAGAGAAGTCGTGGTTTTACCATTTGTGCCCACCACCAAAATGACGCCTTTTTTCGCCTGTTGGAACAGATCCGGCAGAATCTCTGGAAAAATGCGTCGGGCGATCGCCCCCGGGAGGACACTGCCCGCACTGAGCTTGAGGCCCCGTACCACCGCTGTAATTGTTTTGCCTAAACCACAGGCGATCGCCAACCGTACACTGCGCAAAATAGCCATTCCCTTCGGCTGTCTCCCAGACTGTCTAAGTCCTTAAACATAACAGAACTTGCAGTCCCTGCCTATCTCTGGGCGAGGTCTGACTGACAACTAACCAACGGCTTGGGGTAACCCTTGCCAGCCCCCATGGGCATCGGGTGAGTGATAGGTCAAATTAGCCAGCACCGGACGATCGATTCCCGGTAAATACGCTAAATTTTCTGGCTCGAGCAACACATTCCGCAGGTCTGCCCCTTCTAATTTTGCCCCGACGAGCTTTGCTCCCCGCAGATCTGCCTCGACTAAACAGGCGAGCTTTAGATTGGCTTCGACGAGATTACTCCCCTGGAGATTCGCCTGCCGGAGATTAGCGCCATAAAGTTTCGCCCCTGAAAAATTTAGCCCTGCTAAATCCATGCCCAGCAAATTCACATCCCGTAAAAAAGCGCGGCTAAAATTGCCATGGTGTAAATTAGCGTGCTGGAGATCCGCATGGCCGAGGCGTGCTTCCTGGGCATTGACCCAAGCTAAATTTGCCTGATTTAAGTTTGCCTGGCGTAGGTTCACCCGGGCGAGATTCGCGCCGCACAGATTAGCCCGCCGGAGATTCCCGCCCCGTAGATTGGTATGGTCTAGGCTGGCTCCACACAAACGCGCTTCGATCAGTTGAGCGTTGACCATAAAAGCCCCGTCTAAGATCGCTTTCGTTAAATCTGTACCAACAAGCTGGGCATCGTTTAGTTTGGCATGGGCGAGGTTTGCCCAATTTAATGCCGCCCCAGACAAATCTGCTTTTAGTAAAAATGTTCGACTCAGATTCGCGCCCATGAGGTTGGCCCCCTGGAAGTTGACGCCAATTAATGCCTCACCCCGGAGATCGGCTCCCTGCAGGTTAATCCCGGCAAAGTTTCGTTCTCCATGTTCGTAGGCGCGTAGTAATTGTTGAACATTCATGGATTTCGACCCACAAAACAAAAAAATAGCGCTAATTCCATGCCATGACTGGACAGAATCACGGTGACAGGCTGCTATTTCAATATCACGTTTATTCTATATCTTAAAAAATTCTTAAAAGGAAATCTCCGGGGCGATCGCCAAAAAAATTCACGAAGATTTTGGGAAACTTAATAACTTTCTTTGGGGTTGGAAATGCCTTAAAAACTGAGATCTATTGTTACATTTCTTCTTAAAGAAATATCAATTATTTTCCCAGAAATAATCATAAACAAGGCTTTAAAAAAGTTTTTTGAGTGAGGTCTACCTGTAAAGAAATAAAGCTTTTCGTGATTTCTGAAAGGAAAATTAATGGCTTTGTCATCGGAGTATTACGCAGCACTTTCCTGAGAAAATAAACAGATAATGCAATATATCGCAATGACATTCGAGACATCCTTGCGATCTGACTCAGTATAAAGGCCACTAGCTACCGGAAGATTGATGTTTTTTTGGCAGAAAACAGCTTTAAGATTTAAGGGAGCGCCGGTTCAAACTCAATGCGTTCGGCATGGCCCCAAAAGGCTTCGAGGTTATAAAATTCCCGTTCCTGGGGCAGGAAGATGTGTACAATCACTTCGCCATAATCTTGGAGAATCCACATCCCTTCGCTTTTGCCCTCCATCCGTAGGGGCACTTTGCCATATTTTGTTTCTAATCTTTCTTCGATGGCATCGGCGATCGCCCGCACCTGAGTCCGCGAGAATCCTGTCACCACAACGAAAAAATCCGCCAGATAGGAAATTTGATCTACCTTCAAAATCGTAATATCTTCGGCTTTCCGGTCATCGGCCGCAGCCGCGATATCCCAGACTAAACATCCATTTTCATGGGCTTCGAGGGTTTTCGGTAGAGTCATTAACGGTTCTGTTGTGAATATCAATAGAGCAAAAATAATTGTTCTTCTAGCTTACCGTGGAATCTCCCCCACAGCACCCCAGGGAAAACAAAGGCCTTCTGCCGCATTGGAGAAAATATCTTGCCTTTGATCGATCAAACTAAATATTCCTATGTTATGATGCATTAGTTGAGAATAGTTCTTAATTGATTGGCGATCGCCTTTGGGAATTGTCCCCAGGCCCTGCCATGAGAGTCACCGTTAAGCCCCTATGAATGAGTCCCCCATCCTGCGCGTCGAAAGTCTTTGTAAACGTTTCAGTGCCCAAGATCTACCAGCGGTCAGAGATATTCAGTTTCAGCTCAAGCAAGGGGAAATTCTCGGACTTTTAGGGCCTTCCGGTTGCGGCAAAACGACGTTGCTTCGCTTAATTGCCGGGTTTGAGCAGCCCAGCGCAGGACAAATTATTCTCAATGGTGTACCTGTCAGCACCCCAGAACACTGTCTTCCCCCGGAGCGACGGAATACGGGAATGGTTTTCCAAGACTATGCGTTGTTCCCCCACCTCACCATCGCCGACAACATTGCCTTTGGGTTGCGTCACCGTGAACGCAAGTTTTCCCGCCAGGAAATTCGCCAACGGATTCAGGAAATTTTGCACTTAGTGGGACTTGCGGGCCTAGAAAAACGCTACCCCCACGAGCTATCTGGGGGGCAACAGCAACGGATCGCCCTCGCCCGCGCCCTAGCGCCGCGCCCTTCATTAATTTTGTTAGATGAGCCCCTGAGTAATTTGGATGTGCAGGTGCGCCATCACCTCCGCCATGAGATTCGTCAAATTATTAAAGCAGCAGGGATTTCAGCGATTTTCGTCACCCATGACCAAGAGGAAGCGTTAGCCATTTCAGATCGCATTGCGGTGATGCGTCAGGGAAACCTGGAGCAGTTGGGCACCCCAGAGGAAATTTATACCCGCCCGGCCTCTCGGTTTGTGGCAGAATTTGTCACCCATGCGAATTTTTTACCGGCCCAGTGGATTGGTGGGGTTTGGCGCACAGAGATCGGTGAATTTAAAGTGGCGATCGCCCCCCCAGAACAGGCCGCCGAGGGAGATTTAATGGTACGAGAAGAAGATCTAGAACTAATTCCCCAGCCAGAGTCCCCAGTGATTGTGAAAGAGCGGCAATTTTTAGGCCGGGAATACCGCTATTGTCTCCAGACGGATTCTGGAAAATGTCTCCACGCCCGCATGGGCGTCAACCAATTGGTTCCCGTCGGGTCACGGGTCAAAATCAAGATCCAATCGGCAACGCCCCAAGTGTTTGCTGCATCCTAGGGAATTGGCCTAGAGCTTAAAGGAATAGAGAATTTCCCCATCGGGCGATCGCCGGGTTGTGCCGTTAAATTCTTTGGCTCTAGCATCGAGATATTTTTGCGCTTCCTTGCCGGAAAGCTGGGTACTTTGGGCAAAACGGAGTACCGTCACTTCGCCATTGGTCTCACTGAGGGTTTGGTAGAAATTTTGCCGCAGCCAGTCGGAGTCAAACTTTTCCTTCCGTACTTGGCGATTTAACCGCCACAGCATAAATGAGCCTGTTCCAGTAAAGGGAACCCCGAAAATAATAAAAGCGGCGATCGCCCCTTCGCGGTCCTCCTGGGAGACATTTTCATTGACCCCTTCCACGAGACCATAGATCGCAATCGGCAGCCCCATAATTAGCAAAGACACTCCGATAAACCGTTGCACGGCACGGAATAGAAACTTCGCCCAGTGGGTTTTTGGGGGAGCGGCGAGGGGCGCTTGTCCTTGAATGTTTTGACCCAAGCCACCACTCACCACCGTTGCGGGCACTGCTGCTTCCTGCAAATTCGTTTTTTGGAGATTAATGGCTGGCTGGGCGACGGGTTGGGCGGCCCCCGTCAGGGATTGGAGAGCGGCTTTTACGGCCATGGCCGATGGATAACGACTGCGGAAATCGAAACAAATCATTCGGTCTAGGATCGCCGCAAATTCTGGGCTAACCTGGGCATCTTGACGCCAAAGAATCTCTGCAGTTTGGGGATCTTCGTAGAGCTCGTCGCCACTACGATAACCCATGGGGGGCAGCTTCCCAGTCAGGGCCTGGATAATAATCAAGCCTGTGGCGTAAATATCACTACTGAGTTTAGGTTTGCCCCGGCCTTGCTCATTGGCCATATAGCCAGGGGTGCCAATGATGGTGCCGACACGGGTTTGACCCGGAGCATTGATTTGGGTGCCTGCCAGTTCTTTCACAGCGCCGAAATCGATCAGAACAATTTTGCCGTCCTGTTTCCGCCGAATCAGGTTTGCGGGTTTAATATCCCGGTGAATCACGTTCTGGCTATGGATAAAACTGAGGGGTTCGAGGATACTTTTTAACAGGGCGATCGCATAGGCTTCACTGAGTTTTTTGCCGACGGTGATTTCCCGCTCGAGACTATGGCCTTCAACAAAATCCTGAACCAGGAAAAATTCTTGATTGATTTCAAAATAGGCGAGCAAGTGGGGAATTTGATCATGATCGCCCAGGCGATTGAGCAGTTGGGCTTCCGCTTCAAAAAGCCGCCGCGCCACCTTCAGGGCTTCGGGATCAGAAAAACTGGGTTTAAACTGCTTAACGACACAGGGCTTGTTGAACTGTTTGATGTCCTCGGCGATAAAAGTTTGCCCAAAGCCCCCCGCCGCCAAGGATGTGACGATGCGATAGCGGCCATCGAGTAACTGCCCAATCATAATCTCTGTAATGCTTGGCTCACACCTAAACTGATGTTCCCATTATGGAACAGGTTCGGCGAAAACATTTAGCCAATCAGGAATTGGGCATGGTGCCGGACATGGTCAAGCATAAAAGTGGCAATGAAAAAATAGCTATGGTCATAGCCGTCTTGGTAGCAGAAGGTGATGCTGGTGGGCATGGGACAAAGGGCAAAAGGAAAACTAAATTACTGTAAACGGGATTGCTGTTGGGGATCTTGTTTGAGGTGAAGACAAGCAATGACGACTATTTGCGTTTCTGCGATGATGTAAAACAGAGCGTAGGGAAAGCGGCGGATAATTTTGCGGTGGATGTCTTTTCTAACGACAGGGTGAGCTTCAGGATAACGCTGAATTTGGGCGAGGTTCGCATCGATGATCCGGATAAATTCTGACCCAAGTCCTTTGTTTCGCTGTTCATACCAATCATAGATTGTTTCTAAGTCTTGTTCTGTTTGAGGAGTTAGAACAACAGGTCGTTTCATCGGTCTAAAATGCGCTGCTGTACTTCTGCCCAAGGGGAAACGTCTGTCGGATTGGCTTGGTATTGCTCTTGACGGCGATCGAGATCTGCTATTTGAAGTTGAGTGAGGGGAAGGTCCTCTGTTGTAGTGGCAATGTCGTCCCACAGGTCTTGTACGAGTTGAATTTTTTCAGCAAGACTTAATTCTTGGATTTGTTGTTGGAGAATACTCATCGTATTTTTAGGAGAAGGATTAGGAGCGTGCAACTTCCACAATTTTACTCTGGTTGGTATTTGAGGTTGTTCATCAGCACAAAGTTTGAATCCTGCCACTAATAGAGACAGCATAGCTTGTCAACCAAGCTACTCTACCACGCGGCCCCAAGGTAATTTTTGGATGAGATTGCTCTCATCGCTGGATTTAGGCTGGACTCCCCACTAGGCACGCTCAATACATTTACACATCTATTGATTCTGGTAAAAATTGGGAGCACTGGAGCCAACGCAAACCACTCGACACCCAACCCAGACCCCCCCGTAGGAGCCGTTCAGGTTGACCCTGAAGCGATATGCCGAGCGACAAAACCTCGGACTGTTGTTCAAAGAACCGCCCCGTAGTATACGAAGCCTTTCATAAATAGATGGCCATGTAGCGTTCCCATTTTCGCTCACTCGCTTTGACTTTTCCATATAGCTATCGTGCCAAGGATCTGCACACCACTCCCATAGGTTACCGTGCATATCGTACAGCCCAAAAGCATTAGCAGGGAAACTGCCTACAGCCGTTGTTTTTCGTCGATAGACCCCGGTTTTCCCTTTGCCATAGAAATAATTTCCATCGTAGTTGGCTTGGTCTGTGCTGATGGTATTCCCAAAATAAAACGCTGTCTTTGTGCCAGCACGACAAGCATATTCCCACTCCGCTTCACTGGGAAGTCGATAGGTTTTTCTTGTTTTTTTATTAATTTCCTCGATAAACTTTTGACAGTCGTTCCACGATACTGAATCTACCGGATAGTTGTCTCCATCGTTGAAATACGACGGATTATTTCCCATCACCGCCTGCCATTGTCCTTGGGTGACTAAGAATTTTCCCATGTAGAAGGGTTTTTTGATCTTTACGTGATGTTGTGGGCGTTCGCGCTTAAAGTAATCGACTTTATATTCCTTGCACAGTTTAGTGATTTCATCATACGGTGTCCCCATCATGAAGCTTCCCGCTGGGATCAATATCATTTCTAGCTTGACCCCATTACCCAAGTCCTCCACGAAAGAAGATGGCATTGAGGGCTGATTTCTAGCAGAGGATACCCGTGGCGTAGTAATCTGCTGTGGTTGATTCTTGTTTGTGTTTAAGACTGATAAAACTTCCGTTGCTGCAGCAAAGCGCTCCTTTGGACGCAGGCTCAACATTTTCAAAAGTATCTGCTCTAGTTCTTTGCTTAGAGAAATCCGATTGCGCCGACACCAATCCCCAAAGACCCATTCACAATTAGGAATGTCATAGACCTCATCTTCGAGCAAGCCATTGACCTCTTGCGCAAATCTCCCCGTTAATAACCGAACTGTTGTCGCCGCTAAAGCATAAAGATCAGAGGAATAATCCACATACCCTCGCATTTGTTCTGGTGGCGCATATCCTGTAGTCCCCGCAGTCGTCCCCACCTGAGTTAAAGTACTGCCCACCTGCTTCGACACCCCAAAATCAATTAGTACATATTGTTGTTTTTCCGTTTGATAAATAATATTTTCCGGCTTAATGTCTCGGTGAATCACCTTTTGTCCATGGACAAATTCTAAAACCTTGAGCAGACTAGCCAAAAATTCCCGGATCTTTGCCTCAGGAAAACGTCCTTGAGACAGTACTAGATCTAGTAGATTTTTGCCTTCTATATATTCTTGAACGATATAAAGCTTGCTCTCTTCTTCAAAAAATGCCAACAGATCAGGAATTTGGGGATGTTTGCCCAACTCTTTCAACTGCTTCGATTCCCGTTTAAACAATTCTTTCGCTTTTTCGAGCACCGCACTGCCAGATGCTCCTCCCAAGTTCGGCAAAAACTGCTTAATCACGCAGGGTGTGTCCCAGGTATCCGAGTCGATCGCCAAAAATGCTCTTCCAAAACCACCTTCCCCTAAAAACTGCACCGAACGATAGCGATTTCTTAGGGTCAACCTTTTACCGCAACGCTGGCAAAATTTATGATCATAGGGATTGATAGTTTGACAATCGGGAGCTAGACACTGACTTTGGTGGTAGGTCATGGTGTAAGAACTTGCTGGGATTGGAAAACAGTGAAACTTACAGAATTTTCGTGGTGTATTCTGACAATTTTAAACAAAAAAATGCGATCACTTTAGGCGATCGCCGTGGAGATGACGGTTGAGAGTTTTAATCGCGACGGGTTGATTTTTTTCGAGATTAAAGGCGCGGTAGGTCAGCCCACAGCCGCTGGGGGTCAAGCTTGCATCGATACGATAACGGTTTTTGAGGACTTGTTGGGGGCTGACAAATGGTCATAACAACGGGAGAACACTTACACCAATCTTATAAAGTTTTGGCTTAATCAGGGTATGTGAACAGTGAGTTGCTGTTTAATGTTCTCGGCGATAAAGGTTTGCCCAAAGCCTCCCGCCGCCAAGGATTTGACGATGCGATAGCGGCCATCGAGTAACTGCCCAATCATAATCTCTGTAATGCTTGGCTCACACCTAAACTGATGTTCCCATTATGGAACAGGTTCGGCGAAAACATTTAGCCAATCAGGAATTGGGCATGGTGCCGGACATGGTCAAGCATAAAAGTGGCAATGAAAAAATAGCTGTGGTCATAGCCGTCTTGGTAGCGGAGGGTGAGGGGTTGACCGACTTTTTCACAGGCGATCGCCAATTTTTCTGTCAGTAATTGTTTCTCCAAAAAACCATCGGCGCTGCCTTGATCCACCAGGATTGGGTACTTTAAAGGGCCATTTTTTTGTAAGAGAGCCGTCGCATCATAATTTTCCCAGAGGGTTTTATCCGTGCCCAGATAAGCAGTAAACGCTTTTTCTCCCCAGGGGCACTGGCTCGGCGCAACAATCGGCGCAAAGGCGGAAACCGACTGGTAGAAATCAGGCTGCCGGAGGGCACAAATTAAAGCTCCATGACCCCCCATAGAATGGCCAAAAATCCCCCGTTTCGCCGTCACGGAAAAGTTCGCTTCGATGAGTTGGGGCAGTTCCTCGGTGATGTAACTGTACATTTGGTAATGGTTTGCCCAGGGCTGTTGGGTCGCATCCACATAGAAACCGGCACCACTGCCAAGATCCCAATCTTTATCCTCGTCGGCAATGCCCGTATTGCGGGGGCTAGTATCGGGGGCCACGAGCATTAAGCCATAGTCTGCGGCATATTTTTGGGCGCCCGCCTTCGTGGTGAAATTTTCCTCAGTACAGGTCAAACCAGATAAGTAATAGAGGGTTGGTACGGGTCGAGTTTTGGCTTGGGGCGGCACAAATACCGCAAAATTCATCGGTACACCGCACACCTCGGAATCGTGCTGGTAATACTGCACTTTGCCGCCAAAACAGAGGGTTTCTTTATTGAGGACTAGCTTTGTCATTGATTCAAAACAAATGTTTTTTAAATTATAAGAAGTTCATAATAAATACTCATGCATAGTACTTGCTTAAAAAGCCATAAGACAAATAACATCTTACTCTTTCTCAATAACAAAGAAAAACTTGCATACGTGAGCATCATACTTTGTTGCTAATTTTTTGAGAAATTTAGTATGTTGTATTGCTTTTTTTAAATCAATTGCTTGAACATCTCCATGCGCAATATTGTTCCTTAATTGCTTTATGTCCTCGAAATTTTTTTGTTCTTCACTACTCATGGCTAAACCGAAAATATCTTCAAGTATTATTGGTATGTCTTTGGCTGTAAAAGATTTCTTGACTGATTTCAGTTGCTTCACACCAAAAGACGAAAATAATTGACTCGGGAGCAAATATGGTGTTGTCCTTAGATGATCAATTGCTTTTTGATATGCTTGTTCATTCGATTTCTTTGGCTCTGTCCTAAGCTTCTTTAGCTTCTTTTTGAGCTGTTCATCAGAACTTTCCAGTTCAAAGGATTTATTTCTTCTTTCGTTAGTAAAATCCAAAAGGTCTTTTCCTAAACTTTTCTGATGAAAGTCCAAAACTTCATCAATAACATTGAAAACGTAAGATTCAAAGTAACTAAAAATACTTATCGTGAGTGAATCTCCTAGTACTTTTTTATAATTCTTTTTTATCTCTTGGAGTCTAGAGTATGAAGGAATGCTCTTAAAATAATCAGCGTCTGGTATTTTTTCTGCACATCCTTTTTCTACCGCTTTCATATATGCATTTAATGAAGGTATTGCATAGCAACATAAATAAATAAAGTCAATTGCTTCCTGAGATTGTTTTTTGTACTGCATGTACGATTTCGAGTGTGGTATCATAAATTACTTGACTTATCTAGGAAGTTTACTTTAAGATTATAGGCGGCTTGTTAGTGTAACGGTTAGCACTCCTACCTCCTTTCCAAAATTCTTCAGTTTTTCATTCAAAGTTAAAGGCTTTTGGAAAGTAGGTAGACTAGGTTCGATTCCTAGGCGAGCCATTTTTGAACATATTTAGTAGATCAGATAGACTTCAGAAAGTAACGACGCTGCGGATGGATTCTCCGGCGTGCATCAGGTCAAAGGCTTCATTAATCCTTTCAAGGGGCATGGTGTGGGTAATCAGATCGTCGATGTTGATCTTGCCTTCCATGTACCAATCGACAATTTTCGGCACATCGGTGCGACCCCTCGCGCCCCCGAAGGCGGTTCCTTTCCAGACACGCCCCGTCACCAACTGGAAGGGTCGGGTACTAATCTCTTGACCTGCGCCTGCTACCCCAACGATGGTGGAAACGCCCCAACCCTTATGGCAACTTTCCAAGGCCTGACGCATCACCTCCACATTGCCGATACATTCAAAGGTATAGTCCGCACCGCCTTTTGTTAAATCCACTAAGTAGGGAACGAGATCACTCTCAGCTTTCTTGGGATTGACGAAATGGGTCATGCCAAATTTTTCGGCGATCGCCTTTTTATCATCGTTAATATCGACCCCGACAATCATATCTGCCCCCACCATGCGACAGCCTTGGATCACGTTCAGGCCAATGCCCCCCAAGCCGAAGACAATCACTTTAGAACCTACTTCAACTTTCGCCGTATTGATCACCGCCCCGATCCCCGTGGTGACACCGCAGCCGATGTAGCAGACCTTATCAAAGGGGGCATCTTCGCGGATTTTTGCCAGGGAAATTTCTGGCACCACGGTGTAGTTAGCAAAGGTAGAGGTGCCCATGTAGTGAAACAGCGGCTCACCATTAATCGAAAAACGTCCGGTACCATCGGGCATCACACCCCGGCCTTGGGTGAGTCGGATCGCCTGACAGAGATTTGTTTTAAAACTGAGGCAATATTCGCACTCGCGGCATTCTGGCACATAGAGGGGAATAACGTGATCGCCCGGCTTTAGGCTTTTAACATCCGGCCCCACTTCAACCACAACCCCAGCCCCCTCATGGCCCAAGATCGCCGGGAATAGCCCCTCTGGATCGGCCCCAGATAAAGTGTAGGCATCGGTATGACAAACCCCCGTCGCCTTGATTTCTACCAGCACTTCTCCAGCTTTGGGGGGTTCGAGTTGGACGGTTTCTACCTTGAGGGGTTCTTTTGCTGCATAGGCGATCGCCGCTTTCACATCCATGGGGTCAATCCTTAAATTTTGGTTTTAGTCGTTACTATTCTAAAGACAAATACCGGGGGCACAGATTTTTGCTAAATCTAGGGTTCATCGGCAAACACAAGGCTTTTAAAATACGAGGCGACAACATTGTGATCGCCACAGGGCCTGCACCAACAAATCCAATCGCACAGGCTTGGTAATGTAATCATCCATCCCAACCTCCAAACAAGCCAACCGATCATGCTGCATAGCATTGGCCGTCAGCGCAATAACATAGGGATGTGGCTTCAAATTCAGTTTAAGTAATGCTTTGGTGGCGTCTAAGCCGTCCATTTCAGGCATCTGAATATCCATCAAAATCACATCATAAATTTGCTGTTCAACTGCCTCTAGAACTTCTAAACCATTACTCACAATGTCTACCTGATAACCTAAATTCTTTAGGATTTTTGCGACAACCTTTTGATTCGTTAAATTATCTTCCGCCAAGAGGATCTTCAGGGGCAGTTTCGTCGCCAACTCTCGATCAAAAACAAACAAAGGATTTTGCTTTTTTTCAAGGGAGTCACTAGGTTTATTGACAATTTGAGTACAGATCATAAACTCGAATTTACTGCCGACGCCCGGCTGACTCGTCACCGAAATTTTGCCGCCCATCATCCGGACAATTTCTTGACTAATGGCGAGACCTAAACCAGTCCCTTGGGTTTTAAATTTGGCTTTACCGGTTTGTTCAAAAGGCAGAAAAATTAAGTTGAGTTTATCAGGCTCGATACCAATCCCAGAGTCTTCAACTTCAAAATTGAGCAATGTATAAGTCTCACTCAAATCGGGAAAAGAATGAAGTTTTAAACGAAAAATAATCTGGCCTTTCTCTGTAAATTTCGTCGCATTATGCAAGAGATTTAACAATACTTGCTTAAGCTTTTTTTCATCAATGCTTACCACTGCTGGCAACTTGGGGGGGAATTCACAAATGAATTCAATGGCATCGGTATTGATTTGCGCTTGAATAATGCCCTTAATCCCTTGGAGAAATTTGGGAAAATCTACTTCTTGAAAATGAAGCTCGACTCTTCCCGCTTCAATGCGAGAAATATCTAAAATATCTTCAATGAGATGGAGTAGGTGAATCCCTGAGTCACTGATGGTTTGTAAATCTCCCCGTTCGTATTCATCTAAATTATCAGAATCTTTGAGCAGTTCCACTAACCCTAAAATGGCGTTTAAAGGGGTGCGCAACTCATGGCTCATACTAGACAGAAACCGCGTTTTGGTGCGATTCGCATTTTCTGCTGCTTGTTTGGCTTCGATGAGCTCTAAGTTTTGTTGCTCTAATAAAAAGGCATTTTCTTTCAGGATTATTTTGCTTTGTTCAAGTTGTGATGATTTTTCTTGGAGGTGGAGTTTAGATTGGCGCAAGTTGTTAAAGGCTTCTTTTTTTTCTCGTAAAGTCGCCATTAAGCTCAAATTAGTCACCACGATTACCACGGTGAATAACTGCAAGCGTAGTAAAGATTCGTTAATATCTTCACTGGCAAAGGAACCCAGTCCCCGCACAGTGCCGAGTGCCGCTAACATTGTCACGAGGGAAATAAGATTTGTCGCGCCAAATTGACCAAAACGAATCACGGCCCACACCAGACAGGGAATGAGCATATATTCCAAATGGAGATCTTGAGAAAAGGAAATATAACTAATCAACAAAATAATTGTAAGTAGGCTTAGGGCCTCAACAAATCTTGTTTTAAGCAATAATTTCCAGGCAAGTTTAGCGGGCTTTTTAGACTGTTTGTTGAAAGTGAAAATTGCTTTTTGAATGAGACGATTTAAGGTTTGTGGTTGAAATAGCTCATACCAACTAATTAGGGCCGGGGTAAAAATATAGATTCCAGAAACGTTAGAAATCCACCAAGTTAACCAAGATGCTCCAAAGTTTGCCCAAGTGACTGTATTGCCGATGGCAAGGGCAAAAACTCCGGCTGTGGCATTGATTGCCGGGGTTAAAATACCGATAAATAGAAGAAACTTGCAGAGATCGTCAAGCTTTTTAAGGGGATTTTTGCGCTGAATTTTGGTATCTAGTAAGTACTTTCCCAAGCCCATACCGCTTGTGGTGCCTAGGGCGATCGCCAATACCTGCACAATTGAAGTGAGGGCTTGATTGAGATTTCCCCCCTGAAAAAAAGCCCAAATATTCGCCAAAAAAGAGCCAAGAAATACCCCTGGCAATACTTGATAGCCATAGATAAATGTTGCTGCCAGGGCAATGCCATCGGGGGGCCATATAGGGGTAACGGATTGGGGGGTCGAAGCAACCTGGCGAGAAATTTCTGCGGTCCCGTAATAGGCTAAGGCAAGCAAAATAATGAGGATAAACCGTCGGGATAGTTTCAAGGGCGGTTGCGGGAAATGGAACATGACGATCCTGATGGAGCTTGGACAGATTCTGGCAGGTGAATCACAATGGGTAGCTGTAACTTAAATTGGGAAATGTCAACTGGCACAAAGAGCTCTAAGGAACTAAGTCCTACTATTCTATTATTGTCGAAAAACCACAACTACCCAAGCATACAATTTTGCTTTAGCGTGCCCTAGCTCCCTAAATTTTCTCGGACACCGTTTGCTTGTAGGCCAGGGGCAAACCTGTAACAATAAGTAGGCAATTTGGCTGCATTTGTTGAAATCCCCTATGTATCCTTCTTTTTTACCGCCTCTGGTTAATCAGCTTACGGAACTTGATGCGATTCGCCTCGCCCAGCAGCTCCAACAGGTGGCGATCGCCACTCCGCTTCAGACAGATCCCATCTTGACGAGCTTTGTCCAACAGGGCAGCGGCGACCAAGACATTCTCCTCATCCATGGCTTTGATAGCTCAGTTTTAGAATACCGCTATCTTTTGCCCAAATTAGCCCAGCAGCATCCTGTTTGGGCCGTGGATTTGCTCAGTTTCGGTTTTACGGAGCGACCAGAACAGCTTCCCTTTACCCCAGAAACCATCAAAACCCACCTCTACCAGTTTTGGCAACAGCAAATTAATCGCCCGGTAGTGATTGTTGGTGCCTCCATGGGTGGGGCGGTGGCCCTCGATTTTGCCCTGAGCTACCCCGACGCGGTCAAGCAAATTGTCCTCTTAGATAGTGCTGGTCTGGCCCCAAAACCCCTCAGCCGCTTTGCAATGGTACCGCCTTTGGATCGGTGGGCTACACAATTTTTAGGGAGCATGAATATCCGCCGAAAGATTTGCCAGAGTGCCTATTTCGATAAAACAAAAGTCACAACAGATGCGGTGCTCTGTGGCGCGATGCATGTCCAGTGCGATCGCTGGCAGGAAGCCTTGATTCAATTTACAAAAGGCGGTGGCTATGGCTCTTTTTATCCCAAATTGAAGCAGATCCAGCAACCCACCTTAATTCTCTGGGGTGAACAAGACCGAATCCTTGGCACAAAAGCAGCCCATCGCTTTCAACAGGGCTTACCCAATAGCACCCTCCACTGGATTCCCAATTGTGGCCACCTCCCCCATGTGGAGCAAACAACCCTCGTCGCCGAACACATTCTTCGCTTTTGCCAAACTTTAATCCCAATCACATCTAATCATTAGCTTGAATCCTTGAGTTGATAGGAAATATTTTTTAATAAACTCAAGATGATATTTTTTGATTTTAATTAACTGGTGGAAGCCGAAATATTGTTTTTACTGTTATTGAACATTGGCAATCTCACAGTAAAAGTCGTTCCTTTATTGATTCGGCTGGACACATGAATATTGCCTCCAAGGAGATCCACAAACTGTTTAACGATACTTAGCCCTAGTCCTGTACCAGGAATATTACTGGTATTACAACCCCGATGAAACGGTTCAAAAAGATATTTTCGATCTTTTAAGGCAATGCCAATCCCTTCATCTTGGACTTTGATAATTAATATTTGTTTCCACTTTCTTAAGCTCAAAGTAATTGCGCCACTCGCGTGGGTGTAACGAATCGCATTGGCAAGTAAATTTCCTAAAATTGAATAGAGTAAGCGTTCGTCAAGCTCAGTGATAATCGAATGGCTGGGGCAAATCAATTTAATGGGATCAGACTGACGAATAAATTCTCCTTCCTCTAATAACCGACGGCAAAATGCCACTACATCAACTTTTGTTCGGTTAACTTCTAGAACTTTGGCTTCAATCCTACCAATCACTAAAATATCGTCAATGATTTGAGTCATGCGCTCAACATTCGCATTAATACTGGAAAGATAACCTGCTTTTTCTGCTAAGGAAAGATGGGTGTCATAACGTTTCAGGGAAGAAACAGACAGGGTGATGTTATTAAGGGGATTACGAAATTCATGACAAACCATGGTGATGAAGCGTGAACGCATTTCGCTAAGTTCCCTTAGCTGTTGATTGGCTCGTTGCAACTTTTGGGTCCGCTCTTGAATTTTTTGCTCTAAATCTTCATTGGCCTGTTCAAGAATTTTTTCTGCCCAACGCCGCTGACTAATATCTTGAAATGTGACAACCGCCCCAATTAAAGTGCCATCTTCATCTTTCATGGGGGTGCTGATATATTCCACCGGAAAACTGGTGCCATCTTTGCGCCAAAATACATCGGAAATCACGCGATGGGTACTACCATCTTTGAGGGCGGCATAAATTGGGCAATCTTCACGGGGATAGGGCGAACCATCCACATGGGAATGGTGCAATACCGTATGCATTGACTTGCCGACCAACTCTGTCACTGGCCAGTCAATCATCTTAGCGGCAGCGGGATTAATAAAGGTCACATTGCCATCTAAATCAAGGCCATAAACCCCTTCGCCAACGGCATTTAAAATGAGTTGGTGCTGGCGACGGAGCTGTTTTAATTCTTGGGCAAATGGTTTAGACAAGAAACGTTATTATCCTCGACATCAGTACAGTAGAAAGTATTATGACTGACTCTATCACTCGGCTGCCGTTACCCATTGAGTCAACTCAGACTGATGTGAATCAATGGGCTAATTACCGCTTGCAGATGATGGGAACGCTGAAAATTTTGTATTTATTCAGGGGAATTAATCAATCCAGGATGATCGAGGGGGCGATCGCCAGGGGCATCCCAAAAAAAGCGGCGCTCAGATTCGGCAATGGGTTTGTCGTTAATACTGGCTTCTCGACGGCGCATTAAACCATTTTCGTCAAACTCCCAATTTTCATTGCCATAGGCGCGATACCATTGCCCTGCATCATCTTGCCATTCGTATTGAAAGCGTACCGCAATCCGGTTTTCGTCGAAGGCCCACATTTCTTTGACGAGACGATAATTTAGCTCTTTATCCCACTTACGGCGCAGAAATTCACGGATATTTTCCCGACCTTGAAAAATTTCAGCACGGTTGCGCCAAAAACTATCTTCTGTATAGGCCATGCACACTTTATCCGGATCGCGACCATTCCAAGCATTTTCTGCCATCCGCACTTTGGCGATCGCCGTTTCTCGATCAAAAGGAGGGACTAACTTTTTTGGAGTCGATGTCATATTTCAAAGCCTCAACACAAATTCTGTTTAAAAAAGAGGCTGCCAGCCAATCACTAACAGCCCCGATCCATGCAAACGCCATTAATTCATAGCAGGAGCTCTACTTACCATTTCTTGTAGGGCAAGAACTTACCGCACATGATCACCTTAACACGATCGCCTTTGGGATCTTCTTCGCACTCAACATCAATGGAGAAATCAATCGCACTCATGATGCCATCGCCGAATTTTTCATGGACAACCGCTTTAATGGGCATACCATAAACCTGCATGATTTCGTAGAAACGATAGATGAGAGGATCCGTCGGAATGACAGGCTCAAGCGAACCCTTTAAAGGACATTCGGTCAACGGCTCAATTAGAGACTCATCCGCCCCAATCGCTTGCACAATCTTGGTTGCTTCTTCTAAAGAGGCACTGGCCTGACGGTAAACCACGGAAGCAATCCAAACCTCATCACAACCGACTTTCGCTTCCAAATCTGCAAAGGAAATACCAGCAGCCTTTTTTGCAGCTAAAAGCTTCTCTGTAACCTCAGAAATTGCCATTCTTTAAATCCTCTAAAAAATCAAAATTACAACGTAACCAAATCGAATCATGTCGCTTAACGACTAATTCTTGCCGCCTCAACCGCGCGGGTTTCGCGAGAAAGATGACTCTCCATTTCAACCTTTAGATCGTGATATTCCGGATACTGATCCAGCTCCTCACGATTACGAGGACGAGGGAAAGGCACATCCAAGATTTCGTCCACACCAGCAGCCGGGCCACGGGTCATCATAATGATGCGATCAGAAAGCAATAAAGCCTCATCAATACTGTGGGTAATCATGATTACCGTTTTCCGTTCCCGCTCCCAGATGCGTTCAATCTCATCCTGCAAGAACCCACGCGTTAGCGCATCCAATGCTCCGAACGGCTCATCCATCAATAAAATTTGGGGATTAATCGCCAGAGCACGGGCAATACCGACCCGCTGTTTCATGCCACCAGAAATCTGATGGGGATGCTTTTTCTCCGCACCCGTTAGACCCACAAGCTGAATATGCTCTTTAATCGTGCGCTTAATTTGCTTTTTCGGCATATCCGGATAAACCGTTTCCACCGCAAAGTAGAGATTTTCCTCCACTGTCATCCAAGGCATCAGCGCATAACTTTGAAACACCATGCCGCGATCAGGCCCTGGCCCAGTAATCGGTACGCCATTAAGACGAATCTCACCAGAAGTGACAGGCGACAAACCCGCAATCATATCCAGTAACGTGGACTTACCACAGCCCGAAGGCCCAATAATCGACACAAAAGTGTTCGGTTCAATATCGAGGCTAATATCCTCGATCGCCACATAATCTCTCGATTTTTTACCAGTAACCTTACCCAATAAACTTTGTTTACCGTGAAAGACTTTGGTCAAATTACGAATTGAAAGTTGAGCCGTATCCGAAAAAGTATCTTCCGGCGTTAGGGGAGTTGCGTAATTCACAGGAGTAACACTCATTATTTTCGACCAAATGCAACAAATTTTTCGACAGCCGCAAAGCAACTATCCAGAATGAGACCAACCAAACCGATGATCAGAATCGCCACCAAAATGTTCGGAATATAAAGGTTATTCCACTCATTCCAGATGAAGTAGCCTAAACCTGTACCCAACAACATTTCTGCTGCCACAATGACCAGCCAAGCAATCCCCATACTGATCCTTAAACCCGACAAGATGTTGGGCAGAGCAGCAGGAATAATCACTTTGAAAATGGTGCGGAAACTCGAAGCACCAAGGGTTTTTGCCACATCCAAATATTCTTTACTAACATTCGCCACACCGAAAGACGTGTTGATCAAAGTCGGCCAAATACTGGAAATGAAGATGATAAAAACACCTGTTTGCTCAGAATCGCGCAAGACGTATAAACCAAGAGGTAGCCACGCTAGGGGAGATACGGGTTTTAACAACTGAATGAATGGGTTAAAACCTTTTCTGGCGATCGGTGAAATACCAATCAAGATTCCGAGGGGAACAGCGACACAAGAAGCCGCAAGATAGCCGATCGCCACCCGTCGCAAACTGATTAACAAATTCCAGCCAATGCCGAGGTCGTTAGGCCCATTGTCGAAAAAAGGATTAGTCGTCCACCACCACAGCTCCTTGAGAGTCAAAGAAGCAGTAGGCATATTCGCAAGGATTCCTATGCGAGCACTGATTTCCCATCCTCCTAAAAAGACAATAAGGGAAGCAACAAATAGTGCAAATGCGAGAAAATTCTCATTTTGCCAAAGGGACTCTTTCGGCCTAGCGTAAGCTGATGTTGGTAGTCGTTTACTTGTGACTGCCATAATAAAAAACCTCCTAAAAATTACACGCCATATTCATCGATTTGCTGTTGCACATAAGCCGCAGGATCAGCGGGATCGAAGGTGTCAAATTTGAGGGTCTCCTCGCGATAGATCTCAGTGGGCGGTGTCTGACCAAGCTCAGTTGCCAGTTCTCTTGCTAAATCGGTGAGAAAGACATCCGTACCAACGGTGTCATAGCCAGTCTCAGGAATAATTGTGGGAGCCAATCCGTCACCCTGAAGATCCCAACGCACAAGCTGGGAAGAAATCCAGTTTGCAAAACTCTGCCAAGGATAGGGGTCAAAGCCGATTCGGTCAGGAATATCAAGGCTATTGCCATTACCATCGTCAAACTTGCCAGTGAGAACTGCTTCGACAACTTCCACAGGCTGGTTAAGAAAGGCCCGCTCGGAAATCGCTTTGGCAATTTCAGGACGATTTTCAGGGACTTGAGCGTAAGCAGCCGCTTCGATAATGGACTTGTTTAGGGCGCGGAAGGTATTGGGGTTGGCGTCAATCCACTGATCACTCGCGGCAAAGGCGCAACAAGGATGACCTGGCCAAATTTCTTTGGTCAACATGTGGATAAAGCCTGCACCTTCGTACACGGCCCGCTGGTTAAACGGATCAGGCATCAAGTATGCGTCGATATCACCCGCTACCAACTGAGCAATACTATCTGGCGGGGGAACAGGACGAATTTGAACATCCACATCAGGATCAATGCCGCCCGTCGCGAGGTAGTAACGCAACAGGAGATTGTGCATTGAGTAGGGGAAGGGAACCCCAATGGTAAAGCCCCTAAAGTCGGCAGGCCCATTTACCTGCCCCTTATATTTTTCAGCAACGGTGATCGCTTGACCATTGATATTTTCGATACTTGCCAGCTTCACGCCAAATGCCTCGGAACCAAGACCTAAAGTCATCGCAATGGGCATCGGAGCCAGCATGTGATAGGCATCCAATTCGCCGGCGATCGCCGAATCTCTGACGGCCCCCCAGCTCGGCATTTTGACGACCTTGGCATTAAAACCATACTTTTCATAAAAGCCCAAAGGCTCAGACATAATAATGGGCGTCGCACAAGTGATGGGAATAAAACCAATCTGTAAATCAGTTTTCTCCAAATTACCCACTGGCGCATCTGCCGGAGCGTCTGCCGCGGGGGGCGTTGTATCCTGACCACAACTCGCTAAACTCACAAGGGCAGCACCGACGGCCATATTCCGCAGAAATTCTCGACGGGTCTGTTGACTACTACGAATTGAGTCTGCAAAAAATAGACCAGCTTGGGGCCCAAAGGCTGCCGCAAAAGCATTTTCCATCCCGCCAGCCTGCTTACAGAGGGCCAAGATCAGCTTCTCTCGCTTTGGATCACTGCGACCAATGCGCTTCAAAAATAAAGTTTTTCTCAGTTCGTAGGCATTTACTCCTTCTGCAGCCCGCAACTGATTCTCTTTATAAATCCCCATTTTTACGAGGTCATCGACCATTTCTACAGGATCTTGCGGCATCGTCTGCATAAACTGCCAGTGATCACTCGCGCCATGGTATTTTCCACAAACATGACACAAAGACTGTAAGTTCGAGCGCCTGCCACCGAAAGAGTCGGAACCCCCTAGTCCCTGTAAAGCCTGCTGTGCTGAAATCAGAGTCATAATTTATATCTACCCAAAAATAACAACTTAAACTTTCAAAACCGCAGAATTTTGAAAGAGTTCTAAAACTCAGAAAAGTACTTTTATTTATTAAGAGTTGCGGTCTATAGTAGCAGCCACTTTCGTAATAAACATTAGATTTTTTTTTGAAAAAATGTCATTTTTTTAGGCTGTTTTTTCAACTCCCTTGATATCCTGCTTTTTTTGTTAAATTAATTACAGAAAAGTCTTTTCTGAAGATGTTATTCTCAGTTAGTTTTTGTGAAAAACTGTCCTGGCAACCCACAAGAAGACAGGCTATATTTGCTCAGAACGCCAATTTAATGGTGTTTTTCCATGGAATCGCCGGAATTGGTTGGTAAAGTAGCCAGCATCATGGTAGCCACACAATTCTGCAATTTTATGGATTGGCTTGTTTGTATTTTTCAATAGTTTGCGAGCCTGCAGCATGCGCCTTGCGATAATCCACTGCTTGACTGTATAGCCAGTTTCTTTTTGGACTAAATTACTCAGGTAAGACGTAGAGTAACCGACTTCCTCGGCGATCGCCTTGATTTTAATGGGTTGATGGTAATGATCTTCAATAAAATCAAACGCTCGATTTAAATTGCTGGAGTAGGGAAAAGAAAAATCGCGATCAATATCTGTTAATGGAAAGTCGATTTCGGCACCAGAAGAAACAACTGTTTTATTTTTTGTCGAATCTAGATGGTGATTTTCAATCGTGTCTTGTTGTCGCTTTAGTCGAACATTGATTGCCCCTAGAAATTGTTCAACCGTGCAAGGCTTGGTCAGGTAATCGTCTGCTCCGAGTTGCATACCATAGCGAAGCTCGGCCATGGTAACTTTGGCGGTGAGAAAGATAAAAGGAATTGCGGTTGTTTTAGGTGAGCGGCGTATTTTTGACAACACGAAGTAACCATCCATGTCGGGCATGAGAATGTCACACACGATCAAATTTGGTTGTTCGTTTAATGCCAGTTCAATACCATCTAAAGCATTACTTGCAGCACAGGTTTTAAAGCCTTCAAATTCTAGACACTTAAGGAAAACATTACGGGTTTCTGCTTCATCCTCAATAATCAAAATTTTCGTCATTGCCTTCTTGTTTCCAAAAATTGATCATTTATGCTGCCAAATAGAGCCCCCTATACCCCCAGGGCTTAAAGAGCAAATTGATATTGTGTTCTTGTTTAGATGTAATCACTGCACTCAACTTAAGCTTTATTAGCCTTTAATTATGGTCGGCTTGATGTATCCCGCTATACAAAATAGGGGCGATCGCAATGATCAACTTGGAAAAATATTGTCGAATTAAGCCCCAAGATGTTGTGTGACCGTTCGCCCTTCGCTTCTCTGATCAGCAGGCGATCGCAGTTTGGTCGTGTAACAATTAGATTAAAGATGCCCTAGCATTTTGGATAACCTCAATGGCGATCGCCATCTATTTCTAAGGCGAATAAACTTGGCAACAACTAAGTGCAAAAGTCTATGGCGATAGATAAATAAAACGATTGAGGCATGAAATAGCGAAATGTACGACCGTGGCTTTTGTGCGCTACACTACATATTAAGAATTATTACATTAATTTCGATAAGACGAGGTTTTTACCATGGCAGCTCCAGAACCCACCGTTAAGCCCAATCTTGAAGATCCGAAGTTTGGCTTCAATCTCTATTCCGAGAAGCTCAATGGCCGGGCGGCGATGATCGGGATCATCATTGCGATCGCCATCGAATTATTCACCAAAGAAGGCGTCCTGAGCTGGTTGGGGTTGATCTAAGGCCGCTGACTAATTCTTTATTTATTGAGTCCGGGTCTTCCTCGCCATTGTGGGGAAGATTTTTTTCGTTTTTAATAAGAATCCCCGGCCCCAGGGATTATCATCGCTATTTTTGTCAGTAACTGCCATGCTTCGTCTTACGGAAATCAAACTGCCCCTCGACCACAGCCCAGAGGCGATCGCCCAGGCCATTTGCCAGAAGTTAAAAATTCAGCCGGATGACTTGCTGGAATATCAGATTTTCAAGCGCAGCTACGATGCCCGTAAAAAGAGCAATATTTACCTCGTCTACATCTTTGATGTGCACACCACGAAGGATCAAGCTTTGCTAAAACGCTTCAAAAAAGATCCCCACGTGCTTCCCACCCCAGACATGAGTTACAAAATGGTGGCCCAAGCACCGGCAGATTGTGCGACGCGGCCCATCGTCATTGGCATGGGGCCTTGTGGGATGTTTGCGGGATTAATGCTAGCCAAAATGGGCTTTCGGCCGATTGTGCTAGAACGGGGAAAAACCGTCAATGAGCGCACCAAAGACACCTTTAATTTCTGGAAAAAGAAGGGAGAATTTAACCCCGAATCTAATGCCCAATTTGGAGAAGGGGGCGCAGGGACATTTTCCGATGGGAAGCTCTACAGTCAAGTGCGCGATCGCCACCATTACAAACGCAAAGTCCTCGAAGAATTTGTCGCCGCCGGGGCTAACCCCGAAATCCTTTACATCGCCAAACCCCACATTGGCACCTTTAAACTCGTCGGCATCGTCCAAAGCATCCGCAAAACCATCGAATCCCTCGGCGGCGAAATTCGTTTCCAAAGCAAGGTCAAAACCCTCGAACTAGAAAACCATCAGGTCAAGGGCGTCACCCTCGAAAATGGCGAATTTATTCCCAGTTCCCACGTGGTGTTGGCCATGGGACACAGTGCGCGGGATACGTTCCAGATGCTCCATGACCAGGGTGTTTACATTGAACCCAAGCCCTTTTCCATTGGCTTTCGGATCGAACATCCCCAACCCCTGATCGATGAATGTCGCTACGGGGAATTTGCTGGCAATAAGATTCTCGGTGCCGCCGATTACAAGCTCGTCCACCACTGTCAAAATGGGCGCTCGGTCTATAGCTTTTGTATGTGTCCGGGGGGTTTGGTGATTGGGGCCACCTCCGAGGCAGGCAAAGTCGTCACCAACGGCATGAGCCAATATTCCCGCAACGAACGCAATGCCAATGCAGGGATTGTTGTTGGCATTACCCCAGAAGAGGATTTTCCAGGGCATCCCCTCGCAGGCATCGATCTCCAACGAAAATTAGAAGCCAGAGCCTTTGAACTGGGTGGCGGCGATTACAGTGCGCCGGGTCAATTGGTGGGAGATTTTCTCGCAGGTCGTTCTTCTGAGTCGTTGGGCAAAGTAAAACCTTCTTATGCCCCGGGAGTTAAGCTAACGGATCTCAGCACCGCGCTCCCGGACTACGCCATTGAAGCAATTCGGGAAGCTCTACCCGCTTTTGACAAACAAATTAAGGGGTTTGCTATGGCCGAGGCAATGTTAACGGGGGTGGAAACGCGCACCTCTTCGCCAATTCGCATTAAACGGGGAAAAAATTATCAAAGCATCAACACCCAGGGCCTTTATCCTGCGGGGGAGGGAGCTGGTTATGCAGGGGGCATTCTCTCGGCAGCCATTGATGGGGTCAAAGTGGCGGAGGCGATCGCCTTAGATATTGTCAATGAGTAACAATTCAGCCAAATCGCGCTTTTTTTTCTAAAACATTTTCACTACACTGACACTACAACTTTTGATATTTTGCCTCATTCCGAGGACAGATATTTAGTAAAGTCTTAAATGTAAGGGGATCAGCGAAAATTATGACTCGGGCAACTAGCACGACAGAAATGGAAGTCACCAGTATTCGCCTAGAGCGCAAACTGAAAGATAAACTCAAGGAACTTGCCGGCCATCAAGGATACCAGGCCCTAATCCGCGATATTCTCTGGAACTACGTCAATCACAACTCAGGGGATTATCGCCCCCAGTTTAGCGAAGCAGATATTCGGGCGACCCTTGAGGCGATCGCCCAAAAGGATGAAACCTGCGCCCTTACGGGGAAACGCATCCAAACAGGCGAAACCATGTGCCTCGGCCTCACTATTCACGGCGATTTTGTCCCCCTGAGTCCGGCTGTCGATCTGCCCAATTCCTAGGTTTAGGCCGTCCCAGTGGCGACTGCTAGATAGGTTTCTTCAAGCAAAAAAGAGCCCCGCTCGAACTTAACCGCCCAATAACCACCAGGGCGGCGATCGCCTAGGGTGCCAACCGCCCCCACCACCAACAAATCTGCCGGACGCAACATCGGCATCGGGTCTGCGGTCTTGAGATAGGGAGGTAACTGTGTCAGCTTTACCTGGGTTCCTTGTTTAAATCCAGCCATAATTTTTCCTGTTAACCCCTGTAACAACGCCACTGCAAATCTTATCAGGAAAAACAAAACCCCTCACCACTCAGGCAAGGGGGAATTTTATTTTCTCAACTTTCGGAATACAGTGACGGCTAGGCCACACTAAAGAAAATGACGAAGCCTAGCACCGCCCCAAACACAATGAGCGCATAGAACTGGACGCGGCCATTTTCAATGTATTTCAAGCCCTCACCACTCAGGAGGGTGGCGATCCCCGTGAGGTTTACGGCCCCATCGACGACGCGATAGTCCACCTCAAGGATTTGTCGGGCTAAGCGCCGGGTACCCATCACAAAAACATTGTTGTAGATATCGTCGAAGTACCATTTGTTCAAAGACAACTGATACAACACCGGGAATTTTTCGGCCAAACGAGCCGGATCAATTTTCTGCTGGAGATACATCAGTGAGGCAATGGTAATACCAATGAGGGCGATCCCCACAGAATTACCACCCATGATCAAAAATTCTGTCAATTCAAAACCATGCTCAGCAGCCTCTGCTGCTTCGTTGGGAGAAAAGACAAAAGCTTCAAACCGATTGCCCCAGGGAACCCCCAGCAAACCGATCAATACCGACGGAACCGCCAAAGCCATCAACGGGAAAGTCATCGTCAAAGGAGACTCGTGGGGCTTAGAGCCATGGTGGCCTTCTTCGGGGGCTTGACCTGCCGCTGTCAGGAGCTTTTCTTGCAATTGATGATCGGTGCCGCGAAACTCCCCTTCAAAGGTCAGGAAGTACATCCGGAACATATAAAAAGCGGTCATGCCAGCGGTGGCCCAACCAATGAACCAGAGCACTGGATTAGCCTCAAATGCCAAGCCTAAAATTTCGTCCTTCGACCAGAAACCAGCAAAAGGCGGGATTCCACAGATAGCGAGGGTGCCAATGAGAAACGTTGTGGCAGTGATGGGCATATATTTCCGCAGGCCACCCATCAGCCGCATATCCTGGGCCAGCACAGCATTATGGCCGACCACCTCTTCCATGCCATGGATGACAGAACCAGAACCCAAGAAGAGCATCGCTTTGAAGTAGGCATGGGTCATTAGGTGAAACAACCCAGCGGTGTAGCCACCGATCCCCATGGCCATCACCATATAGCCCAACTGGGACATGGTGGAATAGGCAAGACCTTTTTTGATGTCGTTTTGGGTTAAGGCAATGGTCGCCCCTAGAAAAGCGGTGGTTGCCCCCGTCCAGGCAATGACATTCATCGCCTCTGGGATCGGCTCAAACACGGGATACATCCGCGCCACGAGGAACACTCCAGCAGCAACCATGGTCGCCGCGTGGATCAAAGCGGAAATGGGGGTTGGCCCTTCCATGGCATCGGGGAGCCACACATGGAGCGGAAATTGGGCGGATTTAGCCACGGGGCCAAGGAAAACGAGTACAGCAAAGACAATGGCCAGGAGGGAGCTGATTTGCCCTGTCGAGACGAGATCCACCAGGCGATCGCCCATCAGATCAAATTCAAAACTGCCCGTGGCCCAATAGAGACCGAGCATCCCTAGCAAGAGACCAAAATCGCCGACACGGTTTGTGACAAAAGCCTTTTGGCAAGCATCGGCCGCCGCCTTGCGGTCATACCAGAAGCCAATCAGGAGGTAGGAACACATCCCCACCAATTCCCAAAAAATATAAACCTGCACAAGATTTGGGCTAAACACCAAGCCCAACATCGACGAGCTAAAAATGCTCAAATAAGCATAAAAACGGACATAACCCGGATCGTGGGCCATGTAACCATCGGTATAGATCATCACCAGCAAGGCCACCGTGGTTACGATCACCGACATCAAGGCACTCAGGTGATCCACGGTATAGCCCATCTGCAGATGAAAATCGCCTGCCGCCGCCCATTCTAGGGTGTAGGTAAAGGCTTCATGACCCTGAATTTGACTCCAGAGTAGCCCAAAAGAGAGGGCCATCGAAGTGCCGATGAGCGACAGAACAAATACCGCATTGAGTTGCCGTAGCTTGTTCGTGAATTTGTTTAAGGAGATTAAGCCGATCCCGATAACCATTGCCCCCAACAGAGGCAGCACCGGAATCAACCATGCATATTGATAAAGCGGTTCCATTACGAATGCCTAGGATTCTTGCTTTCTAAGTTACACATCCATTGATGTCAAATTTCCCAACAAATTTTGGGTGACAGCGCACAGTTGACCAAGGGCATTTTTCGGAATTGCTTGGGGCGAGTTGCTCTGTTTGGGCTGTTCTAAATAGACACCAATGGTCAAAGAGTTTCGCCCCTCATTGTGACATATCCCCCTAAATCTTCAACGGATTGCCGCCGTTTGATTATATTTTGCTATCACAATTCCCCAGCAAAGGCGATCGCCCTGTTCTAATCCATTTCAAAAAAATCTAAAGAAAATCTAAAAAGATTACCTCTATGAAGATCCCCTTACAAAGCCCCAAGAAGAATGCAACAGCCATCACAAAACCCCTAGAGAAACATCCCTAAAATGCTTTTCTAAACTTCCTTGACTCACAATCTTGCACTAACTAACTCCAAGGAACCGAGCCCGGCTAAGATCGTGTTTCCAGTGACCTTGCTATCCCAATTCTGATACATCAAAATCAGTTGCACTTCCCGCCCCATTCAGTAAAGCATGGGCAGCACAATGATAGTCTAAATGGAGTAAAGCCCTTATAATCTTGACTCTAAAGCGGGAAAAAGCGGTTTGTACCGACGATCCACCCCCTTTAAGATCAAAAAAACTGATAAATCAAAATAATTGGGAAACTGCACATAATGTACGGTATCACTAGCACAGCAAACTCTACTGGAAATCAATCCTACGCCAATCGTCTGTTTATCTACGAAGTTGTTGGTCTGGGTGGCGACGGTCGTAACGAAAACTCCCTCGTTCGTAAAAGTGGCACCACATTTATTACTGTGCCCTATGCCAGAATGAACCAGGAAATGCAACGCATTACCAAACTGGGAGGCAAAATCGTTAGTATCCGTCCCGCAGAAGATGCAGCCCAGATTGTGAGTGAAGGCCAGTCCTCCGCCCAAGCATCTGCACAATCTCCTATGGCTTCTTCAACAAAAATCGTTCACCCCAAAACCACTGACACCTCAGTTCCAGTTAATATCTATCGCCCGAAGACTCCCTTCCTCGGCAAATGTATCGAAAACTACGAGCTTGTTGACGAAGGCGGCAGCGGCACCGTGCGTCACGTAACCTTCGATATTTCCGAAGGCGATCTGCGCTACCTAGAAGGTCAAAGTATTGGGATTATTCCTCCCGGTGAAGACAAAAACGGGAAACCCCACAAGCTCAGACTCTATTCCATCGCCTCTACCCGTCATGGCGATATGGAAGACAACAAGACCGTCTCCCTCTGTGTTCGTCAACTCGAATACCAAGATCCCGAATCTGGCGAAACAGTTTATGGTGTGTGCTCTACCTATCTCTGTAATCTTCCTGTCGGCACAGATGACGTCAAGATCACTGGCCCTGTTGGCAAAGAAATGCTGCTGCCCGATGACGAAGACGCAACTGTCGTCATGCTCGCTACCGGCACTGGGATTGCACCTTTCCGGGCTTTCCTCTGGCGGATGTTCAAAGAGCAGCACGAAGACTACAAATTTAAAGGCAAGGCATGGCTCATCTTCGGTGTCCCCTACACTGCCAATATCCTTTATAAAGACGACTTCGAGAAAATGGCCGCGGAAAATCCTGACAACTTCCGCCTAACCTACGCCATTAGCCGCGAACAAAAGACCGCCGATGGTGGCAAGGTTTACGTTCAAAGCCGCGTTAGTGAATATGCTGATGAACTCTTTGAGATGATTCAAAAACCCAATACCCATGTTTATATGTGTGGTCTCAAGGGCATGCAACCCCCCATTGACGAAACCTTTACCGCCGAAGCAGAGAAGCGTGGTCTCAATTGGGAAGAAATGCGCCGCTCCATGAAAAAAGAACACCGTTGGCATGTGGAAGTTTACTAAAAACGTTGCTGTGAGCTTCTGCTAGTCACACTATCGTGCAATTTCAGCAAGTTGTTAATCTCTGCCCTGGGAGCCACTATGGTTTGTCAGGGCTTTTTTGTTCAAGACAGATCCCTTGCCAAAGCAGGTTAAAACTGGAGCGCCCTCCGAGGAAATTCATCATTAATTCCCAAAGTGAAGGAGATCTTTATAAAATCGAAGGTAATAAAACTAGCAGTCGAATATGTTTGATCGAAGTCTTAATCGAGTGAACGAGCGATTAAATCGCACCCTGACTCGTAATCAATTGCTACAACAGGCCACTGATCAAACACGCTGGCAACTCCGGGTGAGTCGGGTTGTCATTTATTATTTCTACCGGGAATGGAAAGGGCAGGTGATCATTGAATCCCTGAGCCAGAGTGAATTTTCGATTTTAGGCTCGACGGGGGCCGATGATTGTTTTAATGGTGATTATGCCCAACGGTATCTCCAAGGCAGAATCCTACAAATTACAGATATTGAGGCAAGTGATTTTGACCCTTGTCACCTGGACTTTTTACGATCAATTCGGGTGCGGGCCGATCTGGTTGCGCCAATCATCGTCGATCAACGTTTGTGGGGACTGTTAGCGGCTCATCACCATGAAGTCCGGACTTGGCTAGCGGAGGAGGTGGAGTTTGTGCGACAACAGGCGCAAACCCTAGCTGGTGATTTACAACTCATGGACTAAATCCTGACCCTGGCTAAACTTGGCAGTGTGAATGTATAGGAAATCACAATGTACTAGCCAAATCTCTGCCTTTTGATGTATATGTTGGCGTAACCCTGTAAATAATTTATTTTTATGCTCTCCCTTGATTTGATGTCACATACCCTAGATGCTGAGCTATCGACGAAAGCACGGATCCTAGTAGTGGAGGACGAGGCAGTCATTCGTGACATGATTGTGATGGGTTTAGAGGAAGAAGGCTATGAGGTCTTTTTTGCGGATAATGGCCGCACAGGCTTGAATATGCTGCAAAATCCAGAATTCAATGCCCCGGATATGCCTCTGGATTTGGTGATCCTAGATATTATGTTGCCGGAGGTGAATGGCTTAGATCTATGTCGTTTTTTGAGATATCAGGGAAACACAATTCCGATTTTAGTTCTAAGTGCCAAGGCGAGTGAGACAGACCGGGTATTGGGCCTAGAGGTGGGCGCAGATGATTATTTAACCAAACCGTTTAGTCTGCGGGAGTTGGTGGCCCGGTGCCGTGCGCTGTTGCGGCGTCAGCAGTTTATCCGGAGCACGCCTAAAAATTCGGTGCGCCAGTTTAAGGATATTTCTTTGTTCCCGGAGGAGTGTCGGGTGACGGTGCGGGGCGAGGAAGTGAGTTTATCGCCCAAGGAATATCGTTTATTGGAATTGTTTATGAGCTATCCGCGCCGGGTCTGGTCACGGGATCAGTTGATTGAACAGGTTTGGGGTGCTGATTTTCTAGGGGATACAAAAACGGTAGATGTGCATATCCGCTGGTTACGGGAAAAGTTAGAGTTAGATCCGAGTCAGCCGGAATATTTAATCACAGTGCGGGGCTTTGGCTATCGATTTGGTTAGGGGAAAGCGGCCATAATTCGGTACAATCAGCGATCACATTATTTCGACAGAGATGGTATGGCTCAGGCGCTCGTCATTGGCATTGGTCGTTCAGGAATTGCGGCAGCACGGCTTTTAAAGCGACAAGGTTGGGAGGTGGTCTTAGGCGATCGCCAAACGGATGAATCCCTCGTGGCAGTGCAACAGGAGCTGTCGGCCCAAGGGATTACGGTCAAACTCGGCCATACCCCCAGTTTGGAAGAAGGCGATCGCCCGGATTTAATCGTCGTCAGTCCGGGGGTGCCCTGGGATATTCCTTTTCTGAAAGAGGCGCGGGATCAAGGCATTGACACCATCGGCGAGATGGAACTGGCCTGGCGCAATTTAGACCAAAAACCCTGGGTCGGCATTACGGGCACAAATGGTAAAACCACCACTACGGCTCTGGTCGAAGCAATTTTTCAGGTAGCAGGTCGTGGTGGCCCTGCCTGCGGGAATATTGGCCATGCCGCCTGTGAGCTTGCGTTGGGAGAAGCCACCCCGGAGTGGATTGTGGCCGAAATTAGTAGCTATCAGATCGAATCTGCGCCGACCCTCTGTCCTCAAATTGGCGTGTGGACGACCTTCACACCAGACCACCTCGCCCGCCACTACACCCTCGACAATTATCACAGCATCAAAGCGTCCCTTATTCAGCGCAGTCGTCGCCAAGTCTTAAATGGGGATGATCCGTTTTTGCGATCGCAGGCGGAGCAATGGCCCGACGCCTACTGGACAAGCATCAAGGGAGCAGAACATTTACCGTGCGATCCTAAACGGGGGGTATTTATCCAGGATGCTTGGGTGAAAGCCTTTGGGGAATTGGTAATTCCGGTTTCTCTGCTCAAAATGGTCGGCGACCATAATCTCCAGAATTTACTCTTGGCGATCGCCGCTGCCCGGTTAGCAAATATTGACAAAGGGGCGATCGCCAAAGCCATTGCTACCTTTCCGGGTGTGCCCCATCGTCTTGAGTTCATTCGCCAGCACCAGGGGGTTGATTTTATCAACGACAGTAAAGCAACCAACTACGACGCCGCCGAGGTGGGCTTAAATGCGGCCCCTGGCCCAGTGATTCTCATTGCTGGGGGCGAACCCAAAGCAGGTAACGCGGAGGCTTGGATCGAAAAAATTAAAGAAAAGGCAGCGACGGTACTTTTAATTGGTGAGGCGGCTCCCCAGTTTGCCCAATTCCTCCAAGAGAGCGATTACACCCAATACGAAATTGTCGAAACCCTAGAAAAAGCGATCGCCCGCAGTGTTGCCTTAATTCCGACCCATCAACCGAAAACAGTGCTCCTCTCTCCCGCCTGTGCCAGCTTCGATCAATACCGCAGTTTCGAGCACCGGGGCGATCATTTTCGTCACCTTTGCCAAGCTCTATAGGGCCAAAACCCTTTAGCATTAAAGAGAATTGTAAACACTTACTGGGAGCGCACTGTGAACCAAAGGCCCCTAGCCATTGATTTGTTTGCCGGATGCGGCGGAATGTCCCTGGGGCTAGAAGCGGCGGGCTTTGATGTGGTCGCAGCGGTAGAGATTGATCCCGTCCATGCCCTCGTTCACGAAGTCAATTTTCCCTATGGCGTCACCTTTTGCCGGGATATTCGTCACCTGCAATGGCCAGAAATGCGCCAAGCCATCGAACGGCGTGGCTATCCAACGGCAGACATTGATTTACTCACGGGTGGCCCTCCCTGCCAGGGATTTTCGGTGATAGGCAAACGACAATTGGGTGACCCACGCAATCAATTGATCTTTGAATATGTCCGTCTGTTGCGGGATATTCAACCCAAATATTTCATTTTTGAAAATGTCCAGGGCCTGACTGGGCAACGTCACCAAGGGATGCTAAAACAGCTTTGCCAATCTTTAGGGGAGGCTGGCTACCATGTTTTGCCCCCCCAGGTGCTCAATGGTGCTGACTACGGCGCTCCCCAACGACGTAAACGCTTAATTCTCTTGGGATATCGTCGGGATGTCCCCCCGGTGGCCTATCCAACGCCGAGCCATGGCCCCGGCCTAGCACCCTATGTCACTGTCCACGAGGCGATCGCCGATTTAGAAACTATCCCTGTTTTTACAGACATTGACCGGGGCATTGTCCCTCCCGAACCCCCAGGGACTTTTGGGCGATCACTCCATGAGCAGTTTCGCCATTGCCATTCCCGTCAGCTAGAGAAAAATCTGCTCTGGGGCCACCTTGGTTCTCAGCATCAACCCGAAATCCAAGCCCGTTTCCAAGCCACTCCCCCCGGCACAAAAGAAGTCATTAGTCGCCTCTTTAAGCTAGATGCCCAGGGTCTCAGTAATACTCTGCGGGCCGGTACCCCCACCGAAAAAGGCTCCTTTACGGCTCCCAGGCCGATTCATTACCAACTTCCCCGCTGCATTTCGATTCGCGAAGCCGCCCGCCTACATACCTTCCCCGATTGGTTTCAGTTTCATCGCAAGGTTTGGCATGGCTTCCGGGAAATTGGTAATGCTGTGCTGCCGCTCTTGGCCCAAAAAATTGCCCAAGAAATTATTCACACCTTAGACATTCAGCCGGATTTGCTCCCCCAAAAAACAATTTATATCACCCAAACTGATGCTTTATGGTATCCCCTTGGGCAAGCTAGTCAATATTGGGAAATTCCGCGACATTTAGTGCCACGCCGTCGTCGTCTTTCTCCACCTTAAAAACTCATAAAAATCATATTTTTTGAAACCCAATTTCTCACCTATGATGACTATATTGTTATTTGACAGACTATCTTTTTAAGCCCCGATAACCTATTACAAGACCGATTTTGAGCTGGTAGAAACCAGTCTCTTTTTGCTGTTTAATTCTTGTTAACGCTTCTCCCCAATTACTGGTACTATGGATTTTCTCCGACTGCTACACAGTCGATGGCTGCGATGGTTCGGCCTCAATATCTGCTTGGCGATCGCCTATGCCTGGACCGCGGAAATCAGTCTAGTTTTTACCACCCTGCCGGGAACCGTCGCTTCAGTATGGCTTCCTTCGGGATTGACATTGGGTTTAACTCTTCTTTTTGGTAATAAAATCTTACCGAGCATCGCCCTAGGTTCCCTTTGGGTTATTTCTTTTGATTTGATCGAACGGGATCCAAATATTAGTATTCAGGCTTTCTTTTGGGTTAACTTTGGTTGCATTGCTGGCAATTTAGTACAGCCTCTGTTGGCTCGTTTTATCCTAAAAAAATATTCCCAGAGCCGACACTTTTTTAATCAAGTTCGGGGCGTTTTAACTTACATCACGGCTGCAACCCTTTCGCCAATGGCCTCTGCATTCATTGGTGTCACCAGTATTGTGTTTGCAGAACGTATGGAATGGGGACAGTATGGCTTAAATTGGTTTACTTGGTGGCTGGCGAGCACTTTGGCTCACTTGATTTTCACCCCGGTAATTCTCCTGGGGAAGGACTTTTTTAGCCGAAAAATCCCCTACCATGTCATCGAGATGTTGCTGATTTTAGCTGTTTTCATCAGTGTGAGCTGGAGTATTTTTATTCAAAGTTATCCCGTTGCTTACCTATTGCTCCTGATCTTAAATTGGACAGTATTTCGTTACGGTGCTTTTGTGTCAAGCCTATTGGTCAGCATTGTTTCTATCTTGGCTATTTATACAACTGCCCATGGTTTGGGTGTCTTTGTTTTAGAGTCCCAAAATCAATCTTTATTGTTTTTACAGTCCTTTATGGGGGTATTTGCCCTCAGTTCTCTGCTCCTCTCGGCAGTCGTTGAAGAACGGAGCCGCGCCCAAGCTTCCCTAAAGAAAGCTCTGGATAATTCCACAAAGCTCATTTTAGAAAGAACAAAAGAATTACGTCGCAGTGAAGCACTCCTCCGGCAGACCAACCAAGAATTACAAAAATTAGTCCATTTAGACGGTTTAACTCAAATTGCCAACCGACGTTGTTTTAATCAACGGCTCGCGGCGGAGTGGCATCGTCTCTACCGCGAGCAAAAACCCCTCGCTTTAATTCTTTTTGATGTGGACTACTTCAAGCGCTACAACGATTCCTATGGTCACCAACAGGGAGATGAATGTCTGATTCAAATTGCCCAAGCAGTGAAACACCTCCTCAAACGACCGGCAGATTTGGTGGCTCGCTATGGGGGAGAGGAGTTTGTGGTTGTCTTACCGAATACGACTCAGGAAGGCGCAACTATTGTCGCCAAGCGGATTCGACGAACTGTTTTAGAGCTTCAGATTGCCCACAATGCAACGGAGATAAATGAGGCAATTGTTACCGTCAGCCTTGGTGTTGTTAGTGGTATTCCCCAGAGCCAGGAAAAACCCCTAACGTTTGTGAAAAAAGCTGACCAAGCTCTCTATTTAGCCAAACAACAGGGGCGCAATCGCATTGTTGTCGCCGGGGAGTCTGAGTTTCCCCATTTGCTCTAGGCCAAGGGCATTAGGTGGCGATCGCCTTGCCTATAATTTGTCAGCCCCTAGGTTTTAAGCCCAGATTAACAGCGATTTATCCTTACGCTAGCCTGGATTAAAAGTCCATTAACCCCGTGCAAGATGATCTCAGGGAACGACCCAACCGTCTATAATGTGGGATGATTTCAACGATTTGCTTTAATTTCGAGCATTTTGTTTTGATCCAAATACCCGACATCCCCTTTGAAGTCATCCTTTTCTACAAACTCGGGAATATATGTATGGCGTACCATGAACCCCAAAAAATTTTCCGGGAGTACACACCATGCACATTACTTTTTAAAGCACCAAAATAAAAAACCTAAGGAGTTGAATCCATGAAAATTATTGTTCTGGGTGGAGATGGGTTTTGCGGCTGGCCCACAGCATTGCATCTGTCGAAAACAGGTCATGATGTTGTTATTGTTGATAACCTTTCCAGAAGAAATATTGATAACGAACTGGAAGTAACATCACTGACGCCGATTAGCCCAATGTCGGTCAGGCTCAGAGCATGGAAAGAACTCACTGGCAAAACAATTCAGTTCTTCAACTTCGATATTGCCCACGAATATGACCAGCTTCTCAAGCTATTCGTTGACTATCAACCGGATGTGGTCGTTCACTTCGCCGAACAGCGGGCCGCGCCTTACTCCATGAAGTCTCCCAAGCACAAGCGTTATACCGTCGATAACAATCTAAACGGAACCAATAACGTACTTTGCGCCATTGTGGAATCCGGCCTTGATATCCACGTGGTACACCTCGGCACCATGGGGGTTTATGGTTACGGTACCGCTGGGATGAAGATCCCCGAAGGCTACCTCGATGTTCAGGTGGTCACCGAAGAAGGCAAAGTGATCGAGAAGCAAATTCTGCACCCGGCAAATCCTGGCAGCATCTATCACATGACCAAAACCCAGGATCAACTATTCTTTGCCTACTACAACAAAAACGACCAAGTCCGCGTCACTGACTTGCACCAAGGGATTGTTTGGGGTACCAACACCGCAGAAACAGCAATGGACGAGCGGCTCATCAACCGCTTTGATTATGATGGCGACTATGGCACCGTGCTGAATCGCTTTTTGATGCAGGCAGCCGTGGGCCATCCGTTGACTGTCCATGGTACTGGCGGCCAAACCCGTGCTTTTATTCATATTCAAGATACGGTGCGTTGTGTTGAGCTGGCGATCAGTAATCCTCCGGCGAAAGGGGAACGGGTCAAAATTCTCAACCAAATGACGGAAACCCACCGCGTCCGGGATCTGGCGCAGATGGTGGCGAATATCGCTGGGGCGGAAATTCAATATTTAGAAAATCCCCGGAATGAAGCAGCAGAGAACGAACTGTATGTGGATAATCAGTGTTTCCTCGATATGGGCCTAGAACCGACCAAGCTCGATAAGGGATTGATGTTAGAGGTCACAGAAATCGCGAAGAAATATGTGGATCGCTGCGATCGCTCCCGAATCCTCTGTACTTCTAAGTGGAACCAAAGTACGACCTCAGAACCCCTGAAAGTCCATGCAAAGGTCTAGATAGGTTTAATTAAATATTTGGCGTAATGGGGGGCGATCGCCCCTCTTTTTTGTTTTGACTGAATTGTTGGCTAGTATAGTGGCGAAGTGGTGAGGTGCGAAAAAGAACTGAATTTTTTAAAATTTAGAAATAAATAAAGAAGACCTCCATAGCAACCCATGGAAGTCTGGTGAAAGTAATAAAGAACTGGCGTTTTTGACCTTAGAGTTTGTTAAGGTTGATACCAGCTTCTCTAGCCATGGCATCGATGCCTTTCTTTTCAAGGGTTTTGATGGCTTTGGTGGAAAGACGTAGGCGGACAAAGCGATTGCCTTCGGGCCACCAGACTCTTTTCCACTGCAAATTAACTTCTTGTAGCTTTTTCGTCCGACGGTGGGAGTGGGACACCGCCATCGCATTATTGGCTTTCTTGCCGGTAAGCTGGCACTTACGAGACATACAAAAGATCTCCTAGTAATTTTTATAATAAGTAATCCAATCTACAATCATAGTGCATTAACGAAGCGAGGCCAAATTCATGCAACGCGGAAAACTGACCGCTATTATTACGGGAGCGATTTCTCTTTTGTTGGCGATCGCCTATTTACTGCTCGTCCAAATTCTGGATTTTCGCGGCGAAATGAAACCCGCGCCGATGGTGGAGATGCTCCCGACAATGATCAGTGTTTTAGAACAACCCTGCACTAATCAGAAGTTTTACTCCTAAGCATTACAGCGATTTCCCTGGGGCGACTAAGTCGGGCCGCTAGAATGAAACTATGACAATCAATGGGCGATAGTCCTCCAGTCCTCAAATTCATTCATACATTCATAGGGCGATCGCTCGGCAACTGGAGAATTTTATATGGCTTTTACTGGGGAAGAAAAATCTTCCCAAAATCCAACCATCGCAACCCCCTCAACGGACAATTCCCCGCAACACAAACAAGAGTTTAATGCCTGGCAACTGTGGAACATGAGCATTGGCTTCCTTGGGATTCAGTTTGGTTGGGGCCTGCAGATGGCAAATATGAGCTCTATTTTTGAACATCTCGGCGCCAGCGCCCACAGCATTCCTATTCTTTGGTTGGCCGCCCCCCTAACGGGTCTTTTGGTACAACCGGTCATTGGCAATTTAAGCGATCACACTTGGACTCCCCTGGGACGTCGTCGCCCTTATATTCTCGTGGGGGCTCTCTTGGCGTCGATGGCGTTAGTCCTGATGCCCCAATGCAGCAGCCTTTGGATGGCGGCAGGACTCCTCTGGATCTTAGATACCAGCGCTAATACGAGTATGGTGCCATTCCGGGCTTTCGTTGGGGATCTCTTGCCCAAACAGCAACGGACAAAAGGGTTTGCCATGCAGAGTGTGATGGTCGGTTTAGGGGCGATCGCCGCTTCGATGTTGCCTTGGCTCCTGAGTCACTTATTCGCTGTAAATTCTGCCACCGGCCCAGCTCAGCAAATTCCCCAATCCGTCACTTGGTCTTTTTATATTGGTGCCGGGCTCTTTCTTAGTACAGTCTTGTGGACGGTGCTGACCACTGCAGAAACTCCTCCCCCGGATTTAGACCGCTTCGACCAACTCAAGGAAAAACGGGGTGGTATCCGCCAGAGTTTCAGTGAAACCTGGCAAGTGTTGGGACAAATGCCACCGACGATGTATCGACTTGCTTGGGTGCAAATTTTTACCTGGTTAGGAATTTTTTGTTTTTTTATTTACTTCCCGCCAGCGGTGGCCCGGAATATTTTTGGGGCTGTGGATATTCAGTCAACCCTCTATAACCAAGGCATTGAATGGGCAGGGCTTTGTTTTGCGGTGTTTAATGCCGTCTGTATTCCTTTCTCGTTCCTGTTACCCTGGTTAACCCGTCGCGTTGGTCGCAAGGTGATCCACATCATTTGTCTTTTGTGTGGTGGCTTTAGTCTGATTGCCCTCTTAAAAATTCAGCAACCCTGGCTGCTTTTGCCTTCGATGGTTGGTTTTGGCTTGGCCTGGGCCAGTGCCCAAGCGATCCCCTATGCCATTTTGACCTACGCTTTACCGACCCAGAGACGGGGCATTTACCAGGGCATTTTTAACTTTTTTATTGTGTTACCAGAAATCGCTGTTTCCCTGGGCTTTGGCTGGATCATGGAACATTGGCTCCAGGATAATCGACTGACTGCCGTGGTCTTGGGGGGAAATTTCCTCGTGATCGCCGCAGGCCTGATGGTGTTTGTCCCGACAGAGGCAAAGCAATTAGCGGCACAACAAACATCGCAGCAACAAGTGACGGAGCCTGCCGTTGTTGATTCGACGGTCTAAGAAACTTGAGAAATTTGGGCGATCGCCTGGTCTTGGGTCAATAGATCGAGGGCCGCTTGATATTGTAGGTCCGTCTCACTACCCATCATCCCATAGCCGATTGGCTCCTGGGGCACCACCTCATCGGGCATAATTCCTAACTTATTAATGTCATGGTGGAGGGGAGTTTCATATTTCGCGACGGTGACGGCCATGCCTGCCCCATCTGGCAATTCAAACAGCGATTGAATCAGCCCTTTTCCAAAGGTTTTCTCGCCCACGAGCACCGCCCGACCATTGTCCTGGAGTGCCCCGGCTAGAATTTCACTGGCGCTAGCCGTCGCTTGATTCACAAGGACGACCAGGGGCGCATTAGTGAGGGGTTGGCCCACGGCACTGTAGCTTTCGAAAATACCTTGGCGGTTAACTGTGTACACAATGGTTTCTTGATCAAGCCAGAGGCGTGCAATCTCGATGCCAGCCTGGAGCAAACCACCGGGATTATTGCGCAGGTCGAGGACATAGCGGTCAGCTCCCTGTTTTTGCAGCTGATTCAGGGATTTAATAATTTCTGTTTTGGCGTTGGCACTGAATTGATTGAGGCGAATGTAACCCACTTTTTCGCCATTTTTTTCATCTAATTTGTCATAGACAGGATTTAGGGCAATGGTGTCGCGGGTCACTTTGACGGTGCGTACCGTGTCTGTTTGCGGAGATTTTACGGTGAGAGAAACGGTGCTGCCTTTTTTGCCACGCATTCTTGCCGCCGCCTCCTCAAGGCCAATATTGCGGGTGTCAATGCCATCAATGGCTAAGATTTGATCCTTTGCTTCAATGCCAGCCGCTTCTGCTGGGGAGCCAGGCAGAGGCAAAATCACTTCTAAAACATCGACTTCTGGATTGACATTGATCTGTAAACCGACCCCCGACAGTTCACCAGAGGTACTGACTTTTAGGCTGCGGTACTGCTCTGGGCGCAATAGACGCGTGTAGGGATCATCGAGGAGGGCCAACATTTCACCCACAGCTTCATAGGCTTCGTCGCGGGTTTTGAGAGGCCGCTTCAGGAATTTTTGCCGGATGAGCCACCAATTTTGGTGGTTAAAGGTTTCATCGACGTAGGCTTGACTGACGTAACGCCAGGCCTGGAGCAGTAAATCTTGTTCGTCGGTAAAGGCGATCGCCCGCTCCATAGGCCCAAAGACCAATACCAACACCAGCAAAAGACTGCAAAGACCAGCCTGTAAACGTTTTCTCAGCATCCGTCGAGTTTTATGAAAAATACTTGATTATTTTTAACACTATAGCGAAATTAACAGCCCTTTGACGGTTTTTGAGGTTATCCTGGGGCGATCGCCATCAACAAAAATTTGCCCTAACGCCATTAGCGTCATATCCGCCAAAAAGCCCGATAATCCTGTTACTTCACCACTTGACAGAGCAAGCTGTGTTACATTTTTGTAAAGAGATTTTTCGTTTCTAATCAGGCTTCATGTTTACAAAAGAAGTTACCGACTCCAAATTATATAAGTGGTTTAACGAACGACTAGAAATCCAAGCGATCTCTGACGACATTTCTAGTAAATACGTTCCCCCCCACGTCAATATCTTCTATTGTCTGGGTGGTATTACCCTTACCTGTTTCATTATCCAGTTCGCCACTGGATTCGCAATGACCTTCTACTACAAGCCCACCGTAGCAGAGGCATTTACTTCCGTTCAATACATCATGAATGAAGTGAACTTCGGGTGGTTGATCCGTTCGATCCACCGTTGGTCTGCCAGCATGATGGTCTTAATGATGATTCTCCACATTTTCCGGGTGTACCTCACCGGTGGCTTTAAGCGTCCCCGTGAGCTGACTTGGATTACTGGGGTCATCATGGCGACGATCACCGTTTCCTTCGGTGTAACTGGTTACTCCTTGCCTTGGGACCAAGTTGGTTACTGGGCGGTCAAGATTGTGTCTGGTGTACCTGCGGCGATTCCTGTCGTGGGCGACCAAATGGTTGAGTTGCTCCGGGGTGGCGCAAGCGTTGGCCAAGCAACCCTAACCCGTTTCTACAGTCTTCATACTTTTGTTTTACCTTGGTTGATTGCGGTCTTCATGTTGGCCCACTTCCTCATGATCCGTAAGCAAGGTATTTCTGGTCCTTTGTAAGGATCAGGTTTTCCGTTTGCTCAAAACAACGTTCTTGTTGAGGAGAACTTTTACTCATGTCTATCATGAAAAAGCCGGATCTTAGCGATCCAAAACTCCGGGCAAAACTGGCTCAAAACATGGGACACAATTACTATGGTGAGCCGGCTTGGCCCAATGACATTCTCTTTACCTTCCCCATCTGTATTGCGGGAACCATCGGTTTAATTACCGGCTTGGCGATTCTCGATCCAGCGATGATCGGTGAACCGGGTAATCCTTTCGCAACACCTCTGGAAATTTTGCCGGAGTGGTACCTCTACCCCGTCTTCCAGATCCTCCGGGTACTGCCCAACAAACTGCTGGGTATTGCTTGTCAGGGGGCGATTCCGTTGGGTTTGATGATGGTGCCTTTCATTGAAAGCGTCAACAAATTCCAAAACCCCTTCCGTCGTCCGGTGGCGATGGCTGTTTTCCTCTTTGGGACTGCGGTCACCCTCTGGCTCGGTGCGGGTGCTTGTTTCCCCATTGATGAGTCTTTGACTTTGGGCCTGTTCTAAAACCCACGCCTAATTTTTTGGACTAATTTTATTTTTCATTTCTAAACAGATTGGCGATCGCCCCCTTTGGCTCCGGCTAAACGATGGCGATCGCCTTTTGCGTGACCCCTATCAGCATTTCCAGACGGAGAAGCGTCAAGGCTAGACCCTGTGCCATGTATCATTTAGGCTGAGAAACATTCCGTGACACGACGCCTAAGCGATATGAGCAACCAGACCTCGAAAATTACCTACACTTTTACCGACGAAGCCCCCGCACTGGCGACCTACTCCCTACTCCCCATTGTGGAAGCCTTTACGACTGCGGCCAATATTGAGGTGGAAACTAAGGATATTTCCCTCGCTGGGCGGATCATTGCGAATTTTCCGGAATATCTCACCGCCGACCAACGCCGCCCCGATGCCCTCGCTGAATTGGGTGCTCTCGCAAAAACTCCCGACGCCTACATCATCAAATTGCCCAATATTAGTGCCTCCATTCCCCAATTGACGGCAGCGATCAAAGAATTACAGACTAAGGGTTACAACGTGCCGGATTATCCCGCTGACCCTAAAACCGAGGCAGAGAAGGAGATTAAAGCGAAATATGCGAAAGTTCTCGGTAGTGCCGTAAACCCAGTGCTGCGGGAAGGCAATAGCGATCGCCGGGTCGCCGCTGCCGTTAAAGAATATGCCCGGCACAATCCCCACAAAGTCGGGGAATGGACAAAAGACTCCAAATCCCACGTCGCCCACATGGATGAGGGAGATTTCTATGGCAGTGAACAATCGGTCGTTATTGAACAAGCGGGCACCCTGAAAATTGAACATCAAGGCACCGATGGCACCGTCACCGTTCTCAAAGAAGCCATTCCCGTGCTTGCGGGTGAGGTGGTCGATGCTGCGGTGATGAGCGTCAAGGCCCTGCGTGCTTTCTATGAAAAAGAAATCGCCGCCGCTAAAGCCGAGGATATTTTATTGTCCCTGCACGTCAAAGCGACGATGATGAAGGTGTCTGATCCGATTCTCTTTGGTCACGCCGTCACCGTTTACTACAAGGACGTTTTTGCGAAATATGCCGATACTTTCCAAGCCTTAGGTGTTAGCCCCAATAACGGTTTAGGGGATGTTTACGCCAAAATTGCCAATCTTCCCCCAGTAGAAAAAGCGGCGATCGCAGCAGATCTCCAAGCGGTTTATGACAAGCAACCCCGTTTGGCGATGGTCAATTCCGACAAGGGCATTACCAACCTCCATGTGCCCAGTGATGTGATCATTGATGCGTCGATGGCGGCAGCGATTCGCACCTCCGGGAAAATGTGGGGAGCCGACGGGAAACCCCACGATACGAAGGCGATGATTCCCGACCGCTGTTACGCCACCATGTACCAGGCCTGCATTGAATTCTGTCAAGAAAATGGTGCTTTTGACGTCAAAACCATGGGCAGTGTCGCCAACGTGGGACTAATGGCGAAAAAAGCCGAAGAATACGGTTCCCACGATAAAACCTTTGAAATTGCCGCCGCTGGTCAAGTGCGCGTCATTGATGGGCAGGGCAATATTCTAATGGCGCATCCCGTGGCAAAAGGCGATATCTGGCGGATGTGTCAGACCAAGGATGTGGCGATCCAAGATTGGGTGAAATTGGCCGTTAATCGCGCTCGCCTCACAGGGAATCCCACCGTATTTTGGTTAGATGAAAACCGCGCCCACGATGCCAAAATTATCGCTAAGGTTAAAGAGTATTTACCCCAGCATGATCCGAGTGGCTTGGATATTCGCATCCTACCGCCAGTGGATGCGATGAAATTTACCTGTGCCCAAATTAAAACTGGTCAGGACGTCATTTCGGTTACGGGAAATGTGCTGCGGGACTATCTAACGGATTTATTCCCCATTCTCGAACTGGGTACGAGCGCTAAAATGCTCTCGATTGTGCCGTTGCTGGCTGGGGGTGGTTTGTTTGAAACGGGCGCAGGCGGTTCTGCACCGAAGCACGTCCAACAGTTCCTCGAAGAAGGCCACTTACGGTGGGATTCCCTGGGAGAATTTTTGGCGATCGCCGTTGCCCTCGAAGACCTCGCCCAGAAAACAGGCAACGAAAATGCCCTCGTTTTGGCAGAGGCCCTAAACAAAGCCAACAGTCAGTACCTCAACAACGATAAATCTCCCTCCCGCAAGGTGGGCGAAATTGATAACCGGGGCAGCCATTTTTATCTGGCGATGTATTGGGCCCAAGCCTTAGCGGAACAGGACAAAAACCTCGAATTAAAAGCGAAATTTGCCCCCTTAGCCCAAGCCTTAACGGAAAACCAAGACAAGATCGTGGCGGAGTTAAATGCGGCTCAAGGTCAATCGGTTGATATTGATGGGTACTATTTTGCTAATTCTGAAAAAGCGAGTCAGGCCATGCGTCCTAGTGAAACTTTAAATCAGGCGATCGCCACCTTGATTACTGCTTAAAAACCCAATTTTTCGAGGATCGGCTTCGTGGAAACAAAATATTTTCTGAGGCCGATTTTTTGATCACTGGTTTATCTAGCAAAAAAGATATACTAGGAATAATTTTAAAGCCCACGAAAAAAAGCGATGGATTTGCTCACAGTTCAAGAAGCGCAAAATAAACTCCAGCGACTCATTGATGAAATTGCTGATAGCCATCAACCGATTGTGATTTCTAGTGAACACAATAAAGCTGTGATGATTTCACAAGCTGATTGGGACGCGATCCAAGAAACCCTTTATTTAGTCAATATTCCAGGCATGAAGGCATCCATTCAAGAGGCAGCTAGAGAACCTCTAGAAGAATGCATTGCCTTGGAGAATCTGGACTGGTGAGCTGGAAAATAATCTTGTCAAAGCAAGCAGCTAAAGATGCCAAAAAGATTGCATCTGCTGGTTTGAAGCCAAAAGTTCAAAAACTTCTGGGAATTCTCCAAGAAAACCCCTATCAACCTCCCTACGAAAAATTAGTGGGCGATTTAAAAGACTATTATTCACGCCGCATCAATATTCAACATCGTCTGGTTTACCAAGTTTTAGAATCCGAGAGAATGATTAAAATTTTGCGGATGTGGAGTCACTACGAATAAACATTTGACTCTTTTCTTAAAAACCCAATTTTTCGAGGAGCGGCTTCGTGGAAACAATATGTTTGCCGAGGCCGAGTTCCTTAGGAGAAATACCCAATGCAAGAGCCACTAATTGGGGCAAATGGAGCACAGGAATCCCTAATTTCTGGCCAATGACTTTTTCGACTTCTGGTTGGCGCGAGTCTAAATTGAGATGACAGAGGGGACAGGGGGTCACAAGGCAATCTGCCCCGGCGGCGATCGCCGCTTGTAGATGTTTCCCTGCAAGACGAAACGCTTGTTCTGTGGCATAACTAGAGAGGGGCCAACCACAGCATTGGGTGCGACCATCATAGATAATTGGCGTTGCCCCAACCGCCGAGAAAACAGACTCCAGAGAATGGGGCTGGACAGGGTCATCAAAGGGAAGACTATTTTGAACCCGGAGGAGATAACAGCCATAAAAGGCGGCACATTTGAGTCCTCGGAGGGGCTTAATTACTTTTTGGGTGAGCTTATCAAGGCCATAATCTCCCACGAGCGCCCAGAGTAGATGTTTGACTTCGCTAGTGCCTCTGTAGGGTGAACAGTGGGATTCACTCAGGAGATGATTGACCTGAGAAAAATAATCTGGATTATTGTCTTTGGCTGCTTTGAGGCGTTCATCGACATGGCCGATTACCCCTTGGCAGGTGCTGCAGTGGGTTAGTAAGGGTAAATTAAGCGATTCAGCCAACGCGATGTTGCGGGCATTGACGCTATCTTCTAGGAGTTGGGATTCTTCTTTGTAGGTGCCAGAGCCACAACAGGCAGCTTGCTTGAGTTCGATTAATTCAATGTCGAGGGCTTGGGTGAGGGCCGCCGTGGAGAGGTACAGTTCCCGACAGGCTCCTTGGGCGACACAACCGGGAAAATAAGCATAGCGCAACATTTCAGCCAAACCTTAGGATCTTGGAGGATGTAGGTTCATCTTATCGTTGCTCGTTTCGTAGTCTGTGAAAATAGTTATGTTTTGTTATGTCTAATGGTCTTTCTGCTTTGAATACGGATTTGGCGATCGCCCTCCAGTGGGGACAATTTCAGGCGCGGTTTTTTGGCCAAGTGGCCCACGAATTGCGATCGCCCTTGAGCACGATCATGGGGCTGCAGCAGCTCATTTTGAGTGATTTGTGTGAAAATCCCGCTGAAGAACGGGCCTTTATTGCCGAAAGTTATGCCGCCAGCCAAAAATTACTGGGGTTACTTGATTTGGCGATCGCCGTTTCAAAGTTAGATTATGGTCAAAGTTCTAAACAGGCGGAGTGGTTTGAGCTCGAAACGCTCCTCGCAGAACTAGAAAGCCTGCTCAGGGTGAAAGCTCAGAATAATAATTTGTGTTTGGCCATTGCCCATCCGGTCGGCGCTACCCTGGATATTTTTGGCGATCGCCACCACCTACACCAATTTTTCCTCACCCTCATCGACACCACCCTACAACGGGCTGAACAAGGAACAATTCACCTCAGTTACGGGCTACAACAACCCAATAAAATCACGTTTCAACTGACCTCAACCCAGACCACGGACTTTTGGCGTGAAACCCACGTGCCGGATTTAACCCTAGGTGATCGCCCCAGCCTCGAAGAAGTCCAACAACTGGCCCAAGCCCTTGAATTTTCTCCGGCCCTAAAGTGGCAACTGTGCAAAAAGCTGCTGGCGAGCTACGGGGGTACCCTAACCCGCCATTACCAAGACCAAACTATGCAGGTAATGGGGCAGTTTCCTCAACCGCACAGGTAATCACGCTGATCGGATGCTCGTGGTTATGGAGCACCATGGTAGTCGTCGCATTTTCTTTAAAACCAATGCGCTCATAAAACGTCTGTTGGTGGGTCGTCATCAAATAAACCCGCTCGACTCGGCACATCCGTGGGTGGCTAATCAGCGTTTCCACTAACTTACGGCCTAAGCCCAACCCTTGATAATCCGGGTGGATCACCACATCCCACACCGTCGCCCGAAAGACACCATCTGAGGTTCCCCTGGTAAACCCAATCAGGCGATCGCCATCCCACACCGTCACCACCGGATCACTGTAGGCGATCGCCGTTTCTAGATCCGCCAAAGAGCGTTCCCTCGCCCAAAATGCCGTCGCATTAAACAACGCCTGCAATTGCACCAGATCAACCCTGGCCTTATCCACAGAAAATAAGATATTGCTGCAATCCGAAATTTTATTCATAGCCTTTTAGACGCAGAGGGAATAAAACAAAAACACCTAGGGCAACCCTTTCCTTGTCCCACGGGAATGTTCTAGGACAGGCGGATCGCGAGTGCAAAAGAACAATAGCTAAAAAAGCCACCCATTCTAATTAACCCATTAGCAATCTTAACCTGAAAAATTTGTCCATCATTGTAACCAGTTCCGCCATACATCCGGTGATGAATTGTTGATTTTTAGCTTTTTCCCCAGAAAATAGCGATTTTCCAGACTGCTGTCCAAAAATCCTTAAATCTGCCCAAATCCCGTCAGACCCTGATCCCAGCCCCGCCATACTTCCCAAGACTTTGCTAAGGAGTGATGTTAGAATTTATTGCCATAGCTAGGGGTGTCTGTCATAGGAATCAGACTGAGATAGTCCCTTAGAACCTGAGACTGGGTAATACCAGCGTAGGGAAGCTGTTAATAGAGGATTAAAACAATATGAGAGCTGATTGGGTCGCCAAACGGCAAGGTCAAAGTAACGTCTCCCAGATGCACTACGCACGCCAAGGCGTTATCACCGAAGAAATGGACTACGTGGCAAAGCGTGAGAATCTGCCCGTTGACTTGATTCGCGACGAAGTAGCCCGGGGCCGCATGATTATCCCGGCTAATATCAATCACACCAACCTCGAACCGATGTGTATCGGCATTGCTTCGAAATGCAAAGTCAATGCAAATATCGGTGCGTCCCCCAACTCCTCCGAAATTAATGAGGAATTAGCCAAGCTACAACAGGCCGTTAAATATGGTGCGGATACTGTGATGGATCTCTCCACTGGGGGCGGCAACCTGGACGAAATTCGTACCGCCATTATCAAAGCCTCACCGGTGCCCATCGGGACTGTGCCCATTTACCAAGCCCTAGAAAGTGTCCATGGCAACATGGAAAACCTCACGGCCAATGATTTTCTGCACATCATCGAGAAGCACGCCCAGCAAGGGGTGGACTACATGACCATCCACGCTGGGATCTTGATCGAGCATCTGCCCCTCGTGAAAAACCGGATTACGGGGATTGTGTCCCGTGGTGGTGGGATTCTTGCTCGTTGGATGTTGCATCACCATAAGCAAAATCCCCTCTATACCCACTTTGACGACATTATCGAAATCTTTAAGCGTTACGATGTGTCCTTCAGCCTTGGGGATTCTCTGCGCCCTGGCTGTACCCACGATGCTTCTGATGAGGCGCAACTCGCTGAACTGAAAACCCTCGGTCAACTGACCCGTCGCGCTTGGGAACACGATGTCCAGGTGATGGTAGAAGGCCCTGGCCACGTCCCCATGGATCAGATCGAGTTCAACGTGAAGAAGCAGATGGAAGAGTGCTCTGAAGCACCTTTCTATGTGCTTGGCCCCTTGGTGACTGATATTGCGCCCGGTTATGACCACATCACCTCGGCGATTGGGGCAGCCATGGCAGGTTGGTACGGTACAGCGATGCTCTGCTATGTCACCCCCAAAGAGCACCTCGGCTTGCCTGATGCGGAGGATGTGCGGAATGGTCTCATCGCCTATAAGATTGCGGCCCATGCGGCAGATATTGCCCGTCATCGTCCTGGGGCACGCGATCGCGATGATGAGTTGTCCCATGCTCGCTATAACTTCGATTGGGAGAAACAGTTTGAACTGTCCCTCGATCCAGAGCGGGCTCGTGAGTATCACGATGAAACCCTTCCGGCAGACATCTACAAAACTGCGGAATTCTGCTCGATGTGTGGGCCAAAGTTCTGCCCGATGCAAACCAAAGTTGATGCGGATGCGTTAACGGAACTGGAAAAGTATTTAGCTAGTACTGCCGCCAAGGAAGAACTTGCCAAAGCTTAATCTTATTATTAGGGTGCATTAAGCCCGTGCGTAACGTACTCATTATTAATAATTAAAAGTGCGTTACGCTTTGCAGATACATTCTACAAAAGTAAATCTATTCAAAAATCTCATTAAACTATAATCCTTGTTTCTTTTACAGCAAAAATCACCGTGAAGAAATATATAAAAATAGTTACACCTTTTCAGGCACCATTTAATAGTAGTGATGAATTAATAACAAAAGAATCTGAAAAAAGTATAGCTATCAACTTTGAAGATGTATGCGGAAAATTTACAATCGGCTTTTCCGATGATATTGATAATAAGCTAGTTCAAGAATTAATCAATACTGATGACTCTTCTTATTCACCGCTATGGCGTAATAGTGATGTTCGAAAATATAAATATCTTATTTTGAAGTTTGAGTTGGAATCATTTTCTAAAAAAGAATCCTACGATAAACCTGTTGAAAATTTGTGCTGTGAGGGGACAATTTTATCTGAAAATGCTTTTTCTTGGAGAGAGGTGGACTTATCAAGTACTTCAGAGTACGTTTATCGTCTCTTTATGTTGTCTATAAACTGTATTTACTTAAACAGATATGGATTTGGGCGAGGATATATTCTAATAGAAGAAAAATTTTTCTCTAGAACAGAGCCAATACAATATGTATCTATTGAAGATCATGAAGGCAATCTAAAGTTCACACTTGAAAAAATCACGCTAGAAGAAATTTGGGACTATTTACTAGAGTCGGATCTCTTTTATCTTAGTCGTAGTCATAATAATATCAATCGCGCTATCATTGCTATTTCAAAGATCCAATATGAGTCAAAAAATTCTTTTACAAATTTGATGTTTTCAATGATGGCAATTGAGTCACTTTATGCAAGAGGTCAAGGTAATAGTATTTCAAGTCAGTTACTGGATAAAATAAAACTTTTTTTAGGTAATGAATTTTTGGAAAAAGCATCATTTAGTAAAAAAAGAATCAATCGCATATATCAAATCCGGTCTAAATATATTCATGGCAACTCTGACCTTAGTTTTCCTTTTGTTGAGACAGAGTATTATTTTGATACGGAGAGTGAGATATTAGAAGCTTTTGAAGATAGTTATTTTATTCTAGTCTCAACTCTGATTAAAATCATCAAACAAAGCTTGTTTAATTTTGATTTTTGTTATTCGCTTAATAAGTATTAACTTGGTGAGGTCTGGTAGGAGCGTTAATAAAATGTAACACAATTTTTTATTTATTAATTTAAATATGCCTGTAATTAGAGAAAGCTTTAATTATTTAAAGTTTGTTCTTTTGTTACAGAATCTACCAAAGCATTCATTTTTTCTTCTCTATGATGCAGAGATAGATGTTCTTTATATTGATTTCTATAATCCTCCAATATCGAGTGATGATGATGAATTGACAGATGATGATGTGGTTATTCGGTATGGAGAAAATGATGAAGTTGTGGAGTTAACTGTTCTCCACACAGGCGATAAGTAAAAAAGAAGTTATGATAATTAATATATTTTCTGTATAAAAATACAATGCAAATCCAACTTGATGACAGTAAAACCAAAGAACTCTTGACAGAAATTGTGATTGATCTGATTCAAAATCGTCAGGAAGTTATTCGAGAAATTTTCCTTGATGCCCTTGAAGAAGTGGGACTCGGAAAAGCAATCATTGAAGGTAGACAAAATGATTTTGTGAGCGAAGAAGGGATCTTTACTTTGTTAGATGAAGAATAATGGAAATACTGTTTGAATCTCGCTTTCAAAAAGATCTCAAAAAAATCAAAGATAAAAAAATTCGCCAAAAAGCCAAAGAAGTTATTTTACAGTGTAAACAGGCCGGGCAATTAAACGAAATTAATAATCTCAAAAAAATGCAAGGCTATCAGACTTTTTATCGCATCCGGCTAGGTGATTATCGCATTGGCATTGAACTTTCGGAGAATACATTGATTTTTACCCGCTTCTTGCATCGGAAAGAGATTTATCGATTTTTCCCATAGGCCATGAAAATGGAGTGATATTTTTGGGCTACCTTGACGATCGCCTTTTTAGGGAGTCAACGGACAACCCTGGTCACGAGTGAAGGAAACAACACTATGACGCGCATAGGGTTCTGCCTTGGAGGTCTTTAGCAATGTCAATGCGGATTTTTATGACGCTCATTTGGGGATGGCTCGCGAAAATCGACGGCAATATAGAGGATGGCCCATTCTTGGTGCTCAACGGCATAGTCATTGATTCACACAAATTTTCTACTCTGAGTCCTTCTACTGTTTCCTCACTAATTCCCATGGATAAAGTCGAGCTAAGCTTGTGGGCAAGTTTTTGTACCTTTGCTTTCTTTGCCTATGGTTTTTCAGCGTGGTATCGTCCTCTGTCTTGGATATCTCATTGGTCTTGGTTTAACGGGATTTTGGGGGCCACTGAACCCGCAACCTTCTTTGCTGCAGTGGGGGTTATTGGTTGGGGCGATCGCCTTGGGGACAATCCTCGCAACAATTTTTCTTCCCCGTTATCTCTGGCAAGTGCCGCGCCGCTTCTGGCCGATGCTGGGATTGGTGATGCTGCTGGCTGTAGTTTATAGTCAAGGGCGTCTACCCCGTCCGGCGACCAATGGTCTCTACAGTCTCACCCAAAGTCAGCCCAGTTTATTACAAAGTCCCGTAGAAATCCAAGGGAAAATTTACCGCTCCATCACCACACAAGAGCCAGACAAACAACGGTTTTGGTTTCGGGTGCAAAATGTAAACCTAGGGCAAAATGTTGCTCCTCAAAGAGAAAATTTATATGTCACGTTAAGCGGAGATTTTTCTCAATTTAAGCTTGGCGATCGCCTCCAGTTGACAGGGCGTTTATACAAACCCCAACCGCCCCAAAATAAATTTGCCTTCAGTTTTCCGGATTACCTACGCCAAAACAATACTTTTCTGGGTTTTAGTGCTTGGGAAGCGGTATTAATTCGGCGAGAAGAGTCGCTCACAGAAATACTGCGCCAACGGATTCAACGGAGCCATCGGGAATTTTTACCAGACAAACCCGCTAGCTTGCTCAGTTCCATGGTGTTGGGACGTCAGACCACCAATTTAGACCCCGCAATTTATGATTTGTGGGTCAAAGCGGGCTTGGCCTACACCGTCGCCGCGTCTGGGTTTCATGTGTCGCTGTTGTTGGGGGTCGTGCTGTGGCTCCTGCGTGATCAAGAAGAGAAAACACAATTCTATGGCGCGGCAGGAACTTTACTTGGTTACGTGCTGCTGACGGGTTTCCAGGCTTCGATTCTCCGGGCGGCCTTAATGGGGATGGGGGGTTTAGTGGCCCTAGTGCTTGATCGCAAGGTCAAGCCCATTGGTCTTTTGCTAGTGACGGCAACGGTGTTGCTCCTCATTAAACCGCTATGGCTGTGGGACTTGGGCTTTCAACTCAGTTTTTTGGCCACCTTTGGTTTGTTTACGACCCTAGAGCCGCTTCAAAAAAAGCTAGATTTTCTTCCCCCAACGGTGGCAACGGCGATCGCCATTCCTATTGCCGCCAGTATTTGGACATTACCCTTACTGGCCTACAAATTTAATGTGATCGCCACCTATTCGATCCCCACCAGTATTGTGCTATCGCCCGTCATTGGCCTAGTCAGTTTGGGCGGTATGGTCAGCGGTGCTGTCGGTCTATTCATCCCAGAACTCGGTGGGGCGATCGCCTATGGGCTGGGTTGGCCTTTACGGGGGATGATTTGGCTCGTGGAACAGGTTGTGGCGTTGCCTGGGAGCCAAGCGAGTGTCGCCGCGCTACCTTTGCCGCAACTGCTTGTTTTCTATGGAGTGATGCTGTTGATTTGGCGCTCTCCCTGGGCCCAAAAACAGGCCAAGTCCCTGATCGGCGGTTTACTAATCCTTTTCGTTACAGTGCTGGTTTATCGTCACTTCAATACCACTCAAGTAACAATTTTTGGCGATCGCCAAACCCCTGTAATTGTCGCTCAAGCGGGCGGTAAAACCCTGGTAATTAATGTCGGTTCTCCTGGATTTTGGGAATATACCCTCGAACCCTTCCTGCGTCGCAGCGGCCTCAATCAAATTGATGGCTTGCTTTCCCTGACGCCCCCCGACCCCGCCGCCCAAACCGTTGATTTTTCCGGTGAATTACCCGTCAAAGATTATTTTTCACTCCCCCAATCTCCAACCGATAAGGTTACGATGCTCCGCCCCCTTGAGCCTAAGCGTATCGGCCCGATCCGCTTGCAACTCCTCCAGGAAGATTTGCATATTTTAGAAATTCGTCTCCAGGGCCAAGCCTTTTATTTGCTCAGTAAACAAACCGCCGACGCCGACTTTATCGCCCAGTGGAATCCGGCCATTCTCATTGCAAAGGCCGCTGATCTCGATTTCAAAATCTGGCAGACCCTCAAACCCCAAAAGGCGATCGCCATTGGTTCTCCCCAGGGTCATTTTTTAGCGCCCAATCGCATCGTTTACTGGAGCGAAACCGACGGCACGATTCAATGGACGCCCCGCCAGGGTCTAAGCAGCCTTGCGCCCAATCTCCCCTAGGCCCAAAGCCTTTTCCTGAGCCAGTTTATGCCCCAAAGACTGTGGTAAAATAGGAGTCTATTTGACCGAAAAAATCCAGTTAAAAAACGCAAAATAATCTTCCTTAATGTCTTTTTCTCTGGTTTTTAACCTTTTTTGACCTAGCGGAGCCGAAATCCTATGACCTCCCCCCAGGAGCGCATTATTCCCACCGATTTAAGCAATGAAATGTCACGCTCGTACCTAGAGTACGCCATGAGTGTGATTGTGGGGCGGGCGTTACCCGATGCACGGGATGGCTTAAAACCCGTACACCGCCGCATTTTGTATGCGATGTATGAATTGGGTTTGACCCCAGATCGCCCTTTCCGGAAATGTGCCCGGGTCGTGGGGGAAGTCCTCGGTAAATATCACCCCCACGGGGATACGGCAGTCTATGATGCCCTGGTGCGCATGGCCCAGGATTTCTCCATGCGAGACCCGCTGATCAATGGCCACGGTAATTTTGGCTCCATTGATAACGACCCAGCGGCGGCCATGCGTTACACCGAATGTCGGCTCCAGTCTTTAGCGACCAACGCCCTGCTGCGGGATATCGAATCAGAAACCGTTGACTTTGCGGATAACTTCGATGGCTCCCAACAGGAACCCGTTGTTCTCCCTTCTCGGATTCCCCAGCTTTTGGTGAATGGTTCTTCGGGGATTGCGGTGGGGATGGCGACCAATATCCCGCCCCATAATCTTGGGGAAATTATTGATGGGGTGACGGCGCTGATCCACAATCCTGAGATCACAATCAAAGAACTAATGCAATTTGTCCCGGCCCCTGATTTTCCGACGGGGGCACAAATTCTCGGTCGTTCGGGGATTAAAGATGCTTACATGACAGGTCGGGGTTCGATCACGATGCGGGGAGTCGCCGAAATTGAAACACTCCGTCAAAATGGTCGGGAAAAAGAAGCAATTATCGTCACCCAACTGCCCTACCAGACCAACAAGGCGGCGCTGATCGAACGCATTGCCGATATGGTCAACGATAAGAAAATTGATGGCATCTCTGATATCCGCGATGAAAGCGATCGCCAAGGAATGCGGATTGTCATCGAACTCAAGCGCGATGCTTATCCCCGTGTTGTTTTAAATAATCTGTATAAACATACGCCCCTCCAGGCCAATTTTGGCGCGAATATGCTGGCCCTGGTGAACGGCGAACCCCAACTGCTCAACCTGAAGCAATTCCTCCAGGTGTTCCTGGATTTCCGGGTGGAAGTAATTACCCGGCGCACCCGCTACGAACTGCGCAAGGCCCAGGAACGGGATCACATTCTCCAGGGATTACTCATTGCCCTCGATAATCTCGATGCGGTGATTCACTTGATTCGCCAGGCAGCGGATACGGCGATCGCCCGTCAAGGGTTAATGGACGGCTACAACCTCAGCCAAGCCCAGGCCGACGCCATTTTACAAATGCAATTGCGTCGCCTCACGGCCCTAGAAGCGGACAAGATCGAAGCAGAACACCAGGATCTGTTGCTGAAGATTACGGATCTCGAAGATATCCTCGCGCGTCGGGAACGGGTTTACGCGATTATCGAAGCAGAGCTCACCGAAATTAAGACTATCCACCAGAGCGATCGCCGCACAGAATTGGTCTTGGATGACGGCGATCTCCAGGATATTGACCTAATTGCCAATGAGCAAGCAGCTATTTTGCTCACCGAACAGGGCTATATCAAACGCATGCCTGTGGCCACCTTTGACGCCCAAAACCGCGCCACTCGCGGCAAAGCCGCCACCAAAATGAAGGAAGACGATGGCGTCGATCACTTCCTCACCTGCTGCGATCACGACCATGTGCTGTTCTTTACGGAGCGCGGCGTCGTTTATTCTCTAAGCGCTTACCAAATTCCCCAGAGTTCCCGCACGGCCAGAGGTTTACCGGCGATTCAACTGCTCCCGATCCCGAAGGATGAAAAAATCACAGCGATGCTGGCGGTGAGTGAGTTTACCGAGGATGAATACCTCGTCATGCTCACCCAAAACGGCTACATCAAAAAAACCGCCTTGTCCGCCTTTGCCAAAATTCGCTCGAACGGTCTAATTGCCATTTCCCTCGAAGATGGCGATGAACTCCGTTGGGTACGCCTCGCGCGACAGGAGGACAGCATCATTGTGGCCAGTAGTGAAGGGATGGCGATCCACTTCCAGGCCGACCATAACCAGTTACGTCCCTTGGGCCGTTCTACGAGAGGCGTGCGGGCGATGAAACTCAAATCCGATGATGACAAATTGGTGAGCATGGACATTGTGTCGTCTCAAATTACGGCGGTGATCGCCGCTGCGGATACAGCAGAAGACGAGGACGATAACGAAGAAGTCACCGAAAATGTTGACCAGGGGCCTTGGGTGATTGCCGTAACCACAAAAGGCTTCGGTAAGCGGGTGCCCGTGGGACGGTTCCGCTTGCAAAACCGCGCTGGGGTCGGCCTCCGGGCGATTAAATTCAAATCTAAGGCAGATCGGTTGGCTTCCCTGAGAATTGTCAATCCCGAAGATGAACTGATGCTCGTCACGGGGCGCGGCATTATGATCCGTCAGGCTGTGGAGTCGATTTCGCTCCAATCCCGCAGTGCTACGGGGGTCAGAGTACAACGCCTGGATGGGGATGATGCGATTGTGGCAGTGGCCCTAGTACCGCCCCCAGCAGAAGAAGACGGTTTAGAAACTGTGGATATTGCCGCCGAGGAAGACAATTTAGACATGGTGGAGGTCACAGCTGAGGAAGAATAACCTCTCCCAAGGAATAACACCCTCCGCCTACGACACCTCCCTTAAGGGAGGATTTTTTTGCTACTTAATGCGGGGGTCGAGGAAACGATAACTTAGATCGGCGATCGCATTAAAGATCACCACCAAGGCTGCATAGATAATCGTGATGCCCATGATCACGGGGGTATCGTTGCGGTTAATGGATTCAATGAGCAGCGCGCCGATCCCTGGCACCCGAAAAATTTGCTCTGTCACCAAGGCCCCTGTCACAATGCTCGGCACGTCAATGGCAATCAGGGTGACAACGGGAATCAAAGCATTGCGCAAAATATGTTTGCGGAGCACGGCAAATTCCCCTAAGCCCTTGGCATAGGCCGTCCGCACATAATCCTGGGGCAACTCTTCGAGGATCGCATTGCGCACAAACCGGGTCAAAATTGCCGTTTGGTACAACGCGAGGACGGTGATCGGCAGGATCGATTGCTGGATCTGCTGCCAAAAACTCTGAAAGTCATTGACCACCAGGGTGCTGTTGTACAGCGAGGGGAGCCACTGCAATTTCACGCTAAAGACAATGATCGCCAGCAAACCCGTGAAAAAAGTGGGTAGGGAATACCCTAAGAAAGCAAAGGTGGTGGCCAGTTGATCCAAAAGAGAGTTGCGGCGCAGGGCAGAAATAATCCCCAGGGGTAAGGCGATCGCCACACTCAAACCGTAGGCAAGACCCACCACCCAGAGGGTCGTCGGCAGGCGTTGCCAAATCAGACCCAGCACAGGACTTTTACTGGTGAAAGAATAACCCAAATTCCCCTGGCACAGCGCCCAGAGCCATTTGACATAACGAAGATAAAAGGGCTGATCCAGACCCAGCGATCGCCGGATATTTTCCCGCACCTCGGCCGTGATCGCCGGATTATTCGCAAATTCACTGAGGGGGTCTCCTGGTGCCAAGGCCAAAATCGTGAAAATTACAAAACTGATGGCGAGCAATGTCCCCAGGGCGATCGCCAAACGTTTTAGAAGAGTACGCATTACCATCGGCCTCCCCTCTTCCCTAGAGACAACCGACCCCCGGTTCCAGTTGCCATTCCAGGGTATCCCCCACAGCGGTGCCGTCGTGGTAGGCCGCCAAAAGCACTTCGCTGGTTTTTCCCCAGACAATATTGCCCTCGGCATCCAAGGCGATCGCCCCCAGATCCCGTTTATTTACCGTTGCTTCCTGGATTGATTTTTCCATGGCGGTTGGCAAACTTAAACCATCCGTGACCCGAATAACCACCTTCGCCGCAAGGCATTCGTCAATAATGTCTTCCCCAATGCCCGTGCAACTAACCCCAGCCACCTGGGTCGCATAATTTCCCGCAGGCATCGCCGAATCACTCACCCGACCAATCCGCTCTAAACCTTTCCCGCCCGTAGATGTGGCCGCTGCAACCCGACCATTGTGATCCAAGGCCACCACCCCAATGGTGCCGCGCCGCGCCATTTCATCCTCGGCGACAACCCCGGCCATACTACTGCGAAAATTTCCCTTACGTTCTTCCAGCCATTCTTCGAGGCGTAAATCGGTCAGAGGATCATGAATGGGGAGCTGTAGTAACCGCACCATCTCTGCCGCACCAACATCGGACAACACCCGATCATCTTCCGTTTGCAACGCCTGGGCCACTTCGATGGGATTTTTAATGCGGCCCACATTAATCACGCCGCTAAACTTTTGGGCCGTACCATCCATCAGGGAAGCGCTCATGCGAATTTGACCATCGGACTGGAGCACCGACCCTGTCCCCGCATTGAAACGCGGCTCATTTTCCAATAATTTTGCCCCTAGGATAACGGCTTCCACAGCACTGCCGCCCTGTTCTAAGAAGTCATAAACCTCTTGGATAATCCTGTGGAGCGACTCCCGTACGGCGATTAAGCCCCCTTTTCCCTTGAGGGAACTGCCGGCCCCACCGTGAATAATGAGTTTTGGTTGCACTGTCATCCCGCTGATTCCCCAGAATTTTTAACTAAAAGCAAACGCTAGGAAATTCTATCGAGAAATGTCGGCCCTGCCTACGGTATCAGCCCAACTCCCCAAAAAAAGCGCCCCAGGATTCGACTCTCCTAAAACGCTTTTTCTGAATGAAGGAATGGCTTTAAAACCTAGAGGAAACTCTGGACGTTCTTACAGGTTTCAAAGAAGAAGCGGACATTATCTTCAGGGGTGCCAACGAGCACGCCATGGCCGAGATTGAGAATATGTCCCCAATTGCCGGCTTTACGCACGGTGTCAATGATCCGCGCTTTGATGAAGTCCTGGGAACCAAACAGCACACCAGGATCAATATTGCCTTGGACTTTCATGTCTTTACCAAGGCGCTGGCGGGCATCGGCCATATCCACCGTCCAATCGACGCTGACGATATCGACACCGGATTTACCCATGCGCTCTAGAACACCGGCACTGCCACTGATGTACAGAATCAGCGGGAAGTCTGGGTATTTTGCTTTGACTTTGTCCACGACCCGTTTCTGATATGGCAGGGCAAACATATCGTAGTCTTGGGGACTGAGTTGGCCCGCCCAAGAGTCGAACATTTGGATCACCTGGGCCCCACATTCGATCTGGTAGCAAACATAATCGGCGATCGCATCGGCAATTTTTCCAAGGAAACTGTGCAACACAGCCGGCTCAGAAAAGGCCATATTTTTGATGATGGCGTAGTTCTTTGAACTCTTACCTTCAATGGCATAGGCAGCTAGCGTCCAGGGGGCACCGACAAATCCCAGTACCGTCGAGGCATTGCCCACTTCCTGGCGGAGGGTGCCAAGGATTGTTTTGATAAAAGGCAAGGATTCTGCCGGATCAAAGGGGGTCATGGCATCGACCTGGGCCTGGGTGCGGATCGGGTTTTCAATGATTGGCCCTTTGCTTTCGATGATGTCGAAGGGAATCCCCATCCCTGGTAGGGGAGTGAGAATATCCGAAAACATAATTACACCGTCAGGCTGGAATGCATGCCAAGGTTGGAGCGAAATTTCGATGGCGAGATCAGGATTTTCAGAACGTTCCCGGAAGCTCGGGTACTTCTCCCGCAGGTCGCGATAAATTTTCATGTAACGTCCGGCTTGACGCATCATCCAAACCGGTGTCCGCTCAACTTTTTCCCCCCGTGCAGCCCTCAATAAAAGAGGTGTATTATTGCTTTCCGACATGATTTATTAAAATAATTTTTGTGCATTTGTAAGCTTATCATCTCGGTTTGTGAAATAAACTTGAGGCACTATCGTAAGCAGTTAACAATTATTAAGAAATATTGTGAACGATCCTTTCTCTCGTAATATTCAATTCTCTTCTTCGGGCATCGGCTGTTTTTTGACCTTTATTCTGATCGCGGCGTTACTGACTTCGGTGGGCCTCGGCTGGGTTGTCAACGGGTTTATTATTCTCATTCTGCTCATTCCCGTGGCGATCGCCTTGGGGGTGGTGGGCTTCCAGTGGTGGCTCAAGCGCAATTTGGTAGAGGCAGATTGTCCGGTCTGTGGCTATGAATTTACGGGTTTAAACAATTCCATGGCCCGCTGCCCTAGTTGTGGTGAAGTGGTGCAAATTACAGAAAAGAAATTCCAGCGCCAGACCCCTGAGGGGACGGTAGAGGTGGCCGCTGTGGAAGTGGACGGGCCGCAAGGGACGGATAACGCCGACGCTAAAACGGTGGATGTGCAGGTGCTAGAGCCGGGCGAAGATTAAACAGAACAGGTTATGATCTCTTGGGTATTGGCTTGATTTTCTTTGAGTATGTCCCATCCGCTAACCCGTTTATTCCGCTATGGTAGTCGCTACCGCAAACAGATCAATTTGGCGATCGCCTGTTCCGTTCTGAATAAACTCTTTGATCTGGCACCTCCGGTGCTGATCGGGGTGGCAGTGGATACCGTGGTACAGCGGGACAACTCCTTTGTGGCCCAGTTTGGTGTCACCAGCATCATCGGTCAATTGGTCGTCATCGGCATTTTGTCTTTCCTGATCTGGAGTGCCGAGTCCATCTTTGAATATTTCTACCAACGTCTGTGGCGCAATTTAGCCCAAAAAATGCAACACAATCTCCGTCTCGATGGTTACGGCCATTTGCAGGAACTGGAGTTGGGCTACTTTGAAGAACGCAGCACCGGGGAACTATTAGCCCTGCTCAATGATGATGTGAACCAGTTGGAACGCTTTCTCGATGTGGGCGCCAACGAAATCTTGCAGGTGATCACGACAGTGATTTTGATTGGAGGCTTATTCTTCTACGCGACCCCCTCAGCGGCCTGGATGGCGATGGCGCCGATTCCGATCATCATTTGGGGTTCGGTGGCATTTCAGAAAAAATTGGCTCCCCGCTATGCCGATGTGCGCGAAAAGGTAGGGGTACTCAGCTCGCGCCTATCCAATAACCTCAGTGGCATCACGACCATTAAAAGCTTTACGACGGAGCATTACGAGCTAGAACGGCTCCGCTTTGATAGTGATGCTTATCTTCAAAGTAATGAGCGGGCGATCGCCTTAAGTGCCGCCTTTATCCCCTTAATCCGGATTGCGATTTTGGCTGGGTTTACGGCGATTCTCTTTTTCGGTGGATTGCAGGTGGAACAAGGAGCCTTGGCTGTGGGTACCTACAGTGTGTTGGTGTTTATGACCCAGCGGTTGCTATGGCCCCTGACCCGCCTGGGACAAACGATGGATCTTTATCAACGGGCGATGGCTTCGAGTAACCGGGTCTTTAATCTCCTCGACACGGAAGTGCAAATTCGTTCTGGGGAAGTAGCCCTACCCACCCATACCGTCAAAGGAGAAATCAAACTCGACAATATTTCCTTTGCCTACTTTGAGCGGGCACCGGTTTTGCAAGATTTTTCCCTCCACATTCCTGCGGGTCAAACCATTGCGATTGTGGGGGCGACAGGTTCTGGGAAAAGTACCATCGTGAAATTGCTCCTGCGTTTCTACGAAATTAACCAGGGACAAATTACCGTCGATGGCCTTGATATTCGCGATATCTATCTCAAGGATCTGCGGCGCGCCATTGGTCTAGTGAGTCAGGATGTGTTCCTCTTCCATGGCACCGTGGCCGAAAACATTGCCTACGGCAATCCCGATGCAACTCTTCCAGAAATTATCCAAGCCGCAAAACTTGCGGAAGCCCACGATTTCATTGAAACCCTGCCCCAACAGTACGACACCATCGTCGGGGAACGGGGACAAAAATTATCCGGTGGCCAGCGGCAACGCTTGGCGATCGCCCGCGCCATTTTGAAAGATCCGCCCATCTTGATTTTGGACGAGGCTACTTCTGCTGTGGACAATGAAACCGAAGCGGCGATCGCCAAATCCCTCGAAAAAATCACCCAGCACCGCACTACGATTGCGATCGCCCACCGCCTTTCCACGATCCGCCATTCCGACTGCATCTATGTGATGGATCAAGGCAAAATTGTTGAACAAGGCACCCATGAACAACTCCTTGATCGGCAGGGTTTATACTACAGCCTCTGGCAAGTCCAAACCGGAGCACGTCTAGCAGTTTAACTTCCTTGGGTTTGGGTTTTAGTCGTTCTTTTTGACTTTTATATTTTTGAAAAAATATGGAGATGTTGCCCAAAATGACTTCCCTAGTAGAAATTGAAGCCGCCATCAAAAATCTGTCTGAAAATGAAATTCGCCATCTCTCGGAATGGATTCAAGCTTATCTTGCTGAGCAGTGGGATCAGCAGCTTGAGATGGATTTCAATACAGGCAAGCTAGATCAACTGATTGCCAAAGCCGAGGCAGACATTACGAACAATCAGGTCAAAGATTTACATGCAGTCCTTCGTAACCTCTGAGTTCTGGAAAGCCTATAAAAAACTGCCACCAGAACTTCAGCAGAAGGCAAACAATACCTATCATTTGTGGCAAGCCAACCAAGATTATCCCTCCCTTCACTTTAAGAAAGTAGGCAAAAACCTATGGTCAATTCGGATTACCAATAATTATCGAGCTTTAGCCCTAAAAAAAGGGGATGATTACTATTGGTTTTGGATTGGCAACCATGCTGAGTACGAGCGTCTTATTAATTCGTGACAACGGTTAGCTAGGCCAATTGTGGCTGTAATTCAAGAACAGCTTGTCTGGCCCATTGATCTGCCTGCAAAATGTCGTCTAGGGTCGGGTTTGTCTTGTTGTCGTTTTGGTGGCGATCACAAACCTTTTCGATCAAACGAGGGATATCGAGGAATTCAATTTTTTCTTCGAGGAAAAGGGCTACAGCTTGCTCATTCGCTGCATTTAAAACCGCTGGCATCGATCCCCCTGCCCGTCCCGCAGAATAGGCCAAGTTCATGCAGGGATATTTATGGTGATCCGGCTCCCGGAAGGTAAGATCGCCCGCCTTCACAAGATCAAATTGCTCCCAATCGGTGTGAATGCGCTCAGGATAGGAGAGGGCATAGAGCAAAGGCAAACGCATATCCGGCCAACCCAACTGGGCTAAAACCGAGGTATCTTGCAGCTCGATTAGTGAGTGGATGATGCTCTGGGGATGCACCACAATGTCGATGTCGTCGTAATCTTTACCAAAGAGATAATGGGCTTCGATCACCTCTAGACCCTTATTCATCAGGGTGGCAGAATCAATGGTGATTTTCTGGCCCATCGACCAGTTGGGGTGTTTCAGGGCATCTTTAACGGTGACAGTGGCTAATTTTTCTACGGGCAGATCCCGGAAAGCGCCCCCGGAAGCCGTGAGAATAATCCGCTTCAAACCCCCTTCCGGCACACCCTGGAGACATTGAAAGATCGCGGAATGTTCAGAGTCGGCGGGCAGAAGTTTCACGCCATGTTTTTCGATTAAGGGTAAAACCACTGGCCCTCCAGCGATCAGGGTTTCTTTGTTAGCAAGGGCAATGTCTTTGCCGGCTTCGATCGCGGCAATGGTGGGTAAAAGTCCGGCACAGCCCACAATCCCCGTTACCACGCTTTCGGCATCACCATAACGGGCCACCTCGGCGATCGCCGCTTTGCCAGCGATGATTTGGGGTTGGTAATTTAAATCTTTGAGGAATGCTTTGAGTTCGGGTAAAAGGCTTTCCTGACTGGTGGCGACAATTTCCGGGTGAAACTCCCGCACCTGTTCGGCTAGGAGTTGAATATTACGCCCAGCGGCCATCCCCACCACGCGGAATTTATCGGGGTGCGATCGCACAATGTCGAGGGTTTGCGTCCCGATTGATCCGGTGGAACCAAGGATAGAGATGGCTTTAGCGTTGGTCATGATACTTGTTTGCGTGAACCCGTTTGTTGCAGACAATCATCTCATAATCGGGGCTTCGTGGGGACGACTTAATGGGCGATCACCGCTGGGATTTCCTCGCTTTTCTGGAAAATCGTCAGTAAAACACCGAACATCAAATAATGGTGCGCCACGGTTTCCAGGCCGACCCGTTCCCCCATGGCGGTTCGTTCTGCCCGGGAATAGAAGCGCAATCCCCCAGGCGAAAAGGGAAAACCATCCCCTTGGCACAATTCTCCCTTGCCATAATCCGCTAGATAAAATTGGCCCCCCGGCTTAAGCACCCGCTGCACTTCCCCTAAAACCGTTTCGGGGTGGAGATAGTGCAAAAAGCTAATCGTATTAAACGCCGCATCAAAGGTATTTTCCGGAAAAGGTTGCGCCTCGGCATTCCCCTGGACAAAGGAAAGGCGATCGCCATGGATATTTTTCCGTTGGGCCTGGGTTAACATTTCTGGAGATAGATCCAACCCCACCCCCGTTAATTCTGGATAAAGCTTGCCGAGTCGTTTAAATAATTTGCCCGTCCCACAACCCAGGTCGAGCACATGGCCATCTCTGGGGAAATCAGCATCGGTGAGTAACCGCTTATGGACAGCCTGATAAAAAGGCGTGGTCAATAAAATGTCGTAATTTCTCGCCCAGCGGTCAAAAAAAGTCTGCTTCCGTTGAAAAAATTGTTCGCTCATGGAGATTTAGCCCAAGAAAACCACAAAGATCCTTTTCGCAGTGTACCGAAGCCCACCAAAAACGGCAGTATAGTAGGACAAATGCGCCCTGACCGTTGACGAGGAGAAAAAATGGGGAAAACACAATTTCAACCGGTAAGCCAGATCCTCGCCCTGGCAAGTTTAGCAACCCTGGCTTTTAGCCCCCAAAGTCTGGCCCAATCCCAAAAGACCTGCGATCTCTCTGGCACTATTTCTCAGATTCTCCAGCGTCCAGAACAGCAACAAACCCAGTGGGGCATTGCGATCCAAGATCCCCAGACCGATAGTTTCTTATTTGAGCACCAAGCCGACACTCTTTTTGTGCCAGCCTCTAACCAAAAACTCCTCACCACTGCCGCTGCCCTCACCGACTTAGGCGCAGACTACCAATATCAGACGCCCATTTCCCTCGTTCGGCATATCCACGGAGAAGTTCGTTATTTGGTAATTGAAGGTCAAGGAGACCCGACCCTAACCACGGCAAAGCTCCGCACCGCCCTCGAAGAACTTAAAAACCAAGGGATTACGGATGTGGGAGAAGTCGTGATTATTGATAGTCCGCCATTCCAAACGCCCCATCCCACTTGGGAATGGTCTGATTTACCTTGGTATTATGCAACGGCTGTAAATCAGCTTATTCTCAATGAAAATGTTGTCACTGCCACTGTGACGCCCGGAGCCGTGGGGAGTCGCGCCCGTGTCACTTGGTCGGATGCGATCGCCGCCCGCCAATGGCAACTGGATCACCAACTTTTTACAACCCCAGAAGGCGCAACTATTCCCCCAGAACCCCGCCAAACCTATGGGACAAATAGCCTCACCCTCCGGGGAGAATTGGCCCCCGATGCACCACCAAGGCAATGGTTTTTATCGATTCCAAATCCTGGCCGCTATGCCCTCGAAACGGTACAAACCATCCTGCGCAGTCAAAACATTAGCTTCAAAGGGGGACGGGTCATCAATACCGATATCCAATCCCTACTCCCTGATCCCCTTAATAAAGAAAGCCTCCTCTACAAAATTGAACCACTCACGGCGATCGCCTCTGACCCCTTGGCTGAAATCCTCAAAACTACCAACCAAGACAGCAATAATCTCTTTGCCGAAAGTCTCCTAAAAACCCTTACTGCCGCTGACCGAGACCCAGAAACAATCTTAGAATCTATTGGGGTCAATCCTGCCACCTACCGATTGCGGGACGGCTCTGGTCTTTCTCGCCATAACCTTGTCACTCCCATGGCCTTAATCCAGACCTTGGATGGTATGCTGACCCATCCCCAGGCCAACATTTACCGCGACTCTTTGGCGATCGCCGGTCGCACAGGCACTCTCCAAAACCGCTTTCAAGATACCCCAGTCGAAAACCAATTCTTTGGGAAAACAGGCACCATGACCCACGTTTCTGGCCTCTCTGGCTACCTCGATCTACCCGATGACAGCACCTTATTGGTCAGTATTTTGGCGAACCAAACTGGCCAATCGGCTCGAATTACCCGTCAAGCCATTGATGATGTTGTCGTCGCTGTCCATGATTGGCACTCCTGTTCCACGACCCAGCCATAACCTCCGCTGTTGATCGAGTACAAGGCGAATATTCAATTTTTCCGATTCAAGTTGCAACAATGACCCCAGACGCCATCTCCGCTACCCTCACTGAATTTTTTCCTGACGCCAAAATTAACCACACAGACAACAAAACTTGGAAAGTACACAAATCCCAAGCCCGGTTTCACCTGCTGGTGAGCCTGTCTAGTGATGGTCAAATGCTGCGGATCTTCGTGCCTGTTGCGTCCCAGGATGATGCAGAACCCTATTATGGCCAGTTGCTCGAGAGTAACTTTAATGAAAATAAACTCGTCCGCTACGCCCTCAACCAGGGTTTACTCTGGGGCGTATTTAAATATCCCCTAGAACAACTTGACACCACCATTTTCCAACAGGTGTTAACGGAAATGGTGGCCTTACACCAACAAAATCTCAGTCCCTTTTTTAATCAACTGGCCGAAGATAAAGTGCGAGAAATTATCCGTGCCGCCAAGTCTCAGGGGCAAAGTATCGAAAAGACGATGCAAACGATTACCCGGTTTTACCAAGAAGGGATTATGGGGGGCCTCGACCAAGAACCCAGGGAACAACAGCGGGCTTTATTGGCTTGGCAGCACCAATTAGAACGGCTCTGGGATGAAGAGGAATAGCCACGAAAAAACCTCGTTGGGGTTGAACGAGGTCTTGAAAAAATTAAATTGCCGAAATTTGCTTGGAAACCAAACAGATTGGATTTATTCGTAGAGCCAAGCTTTGGTGGCGGGTTCCCAGTTGGCCAATTCAGATTCGGAGAACCAGAGGGCAATTTCACTGGCAGCGGTGTCGGGGCCATCGGAACCGTGGATCAGGTTACGGCCAATGTCCACACCGAAGTCACCCCGGATTGTGCCGGGTTCTGCTTCGAGGGGGTTGGTGGCACCGATGATTTTCCGGGCGGCGGCGATCGCCCCTTTCCCTTCCCAAACCATGGCGACGACGGGGGCAGAAATAATGAATTCTACGAGGCTACCGAAGAACGGTCTTTCTCTGTGAACGCCGTAGTGCTGCTCTGCTAATTCGCGGGAAACAGAAACCAATTTTAGACCGACGAGCTTAAAGCCTTTTGCTTCAAAACGACGGATAACATCGCCGACCAAACCGCGCTGAACACCGTCCGGTTTAACCATTACAAATGTGCGTTCCACAGAATTCTCCTTTGGACATATACAAAACCACAGGTCAGCGTAACATAAGTTTTACCCTTCGTTGCGCCTAAAATGGAGTGGGCGATCGCCTTTATTTTTCTAAGAATTTTTTGGGTGATGGCGCTGACTTTTTTCTAGCTGACGGAATTGTGCTTCGAGGGGATCGATGAGATCGGTTTCTGCTTCCACTTGCCACAGGGACAATTCCAAATCGGCGATCGCCGTATCCAAACTTCCCCCCATTAATTCTTGCTGGAGGGTTTGTAACTGCTGTTGGGCGATCGCCGTCCGCAACCGCGTCACATACCAATCTTTTTGCAGTTTAATGTGGTTGATTTTGTCTTCGAGGGCCTCAAGATCGTGGCGTACGCCTCGGATAAAGGCTTGTTGTTCTTCCCGTTGCGCCTCCAGTTTCGCCAACATTTCCCCATAGGTTTGTCGTCGGGCGATCGCCGCTTTTGCTAAGGTTTCATCGCCACAATCCAGGGCCAATTTTACCCACTGCTGCCATCGCTGTACCATTGCCGCCATGGTTTTTCGGTGTCGTTCTCCCCGTTTAGCACTCGCCACCGCCTGGGCCACGGCCCGCCGCATTTGGATCAATTTTTTTTCCATGTCCCAGAGGGTCTGCTCCAGGAGGTGCTCTGGATCAGCGGCAGGTTGCCACCATTGTTGAATGCCATCCCAGGTGCGCCGGAAAAAATTCATCGTGCCCAGTGTCCCGCTTACTGACGCGTTTCAACTACTAATCTAGCCCAGGGGGCGATCGCCTCGTCTAGGAAGCTGGCGACAGTTGATGGTAATAAACCTCCGCTGCAATTTTTTGGGCCTTAAATTGACGCATCAGATCATCGGCTTTGGTGGCTGAATCGACTTCTGCCATCTGAATGGCTTGGCCCACAGGGAACTGTCGCACAAAAGCTCCATCAACCACTGCTTGAGCACGCTCCAGGGCGCTGGGACTCGTATTTCGGAAAATCACGTAGTAATATCCCAATTTCAAACCATCGGGGGTGGCCAAAGGTGTCCCCGGAAAGCCCGGTACTGGCGCAAGGGGAGTTGCTGTCCCTTGATCTGGAGTCGAGGGTTGTGTTGTAGCACTGGTAGAAGCAGTGGCATCGGCATCGGTATTTTCGGTGTCCGTGGGTACGCTGGGATCAATGATGCTGAGATTGTCTAGGCGCAATTCGATAAATTCTTGGGAGGCTAGATTAACGGTGCTAGAGGCCGCCGGTGTAGTGGTCTCTGGCGTTGTTGCCGTGGTCTGGGCAGGGGAGGATTCTGCGGCTGTTTCCGGGGCTGGGGTCGGGGTAAATAAATCGGGAACGGCGATCGCCAAGGCCACCAATCCACCCCCTAAAATGGCTGCTCCCAAAAAAGCAAGACCTAATTTCCAACGTGGCGTAGGCGGGGTAACAGGTTGGCTGCTGGCATCTAAACTTTTGAGGAGTTCTTCCGAGGATTGCAGGTAATCTTCCGGGGGGGGCGTGGGCTGCTCCCAGGGGGAAAGGGGGCCAGCAACGGCAGTGATGGTCTCGGTAGTGTCTGTTTCAGAAGCCTGTGCTGGTTGTTGGGCCATTAATTCGCCATCATCACCCTGATCGAGAGCTGCAGATCCCCCATCGAGAGGCGGTTCTGGACTCGGAGGCGGTGTGAATCGCTCGGATGGTGGCCGCTGTTGTCGATAACGTTGCAATTCTCGGTCTAGATCTAGGTCTAAATTGTCTAAAGCAGCCTGAAAGCTGGCATTTGCGGCGTTAGGGGGGGCTTGATTCATCCGAAAACTCCTACACTCTCAACGGAGAACAATCAATGGGATGGGGAAGGCGATCGCGGCTCAGTAACCCCGCTGTCAAACTAAGGGGTTGGGAGACTCAACTTTCTCTAAAATACTGCATTTTTTTCGGGCACCGTCAATTGTTCTAAATTGACCTTTTAGGGCCGGATCTTTTTTCCTTTTATCTTAAGGAAATGGCCCCGGCGATCGCCCCAGAATAGACCCTTGTTTGATCAAGTTTTGCCGAAAAAGCAAGCTACTGCGGCCCTAGGGCGCGGGAAATAAACGTTAACTTCTGTAATATTTTTTAATCTTTCCGAGGGATAGCCCCTGACTCCCTTATGCTAATCAGTAAGAAATTTTATTTTTTAAAGTCTTCTGATATAACGGAGGTCTGGTTTGACAATTCCTTTATTACAATACGCCCCCTCGAGCCAAAACACTCGGGTAGCAGGGTATACCGTCGGTGGCGACGAGCAGCCTTTTGTTTTTACAACCGATAACGTCATTAGCGATTCTGACTTTGACGTTCTCATCAACGCTGCCTATCGTCAAATTTTCTTCCACGCTTTTAAGTGCGATCGCCAACAGCTACTCGAATCCCAGTTGCGCAACGGTCAAATCACTGTCCGTGACTTCATTCGGGGTCTGTTGCTGTCGGAAACCTTCATCGATAGCTTCTATAACAAAAACAGTAACTATCGCTTTGTTGAGCAGTGTATCCAACGGGTACTCGGTCGCGATCCCTTCAGCGAACAGGAAAAAATTGCCTGGTCAATCGTGATCTGCACCAAGGGTCTAGCGGCCTTTGTTGACCAACTTCTCAACACTGATGAGTATATGGAAAACTTCGGCTATGACACGGTGCCCTACCAGCGCCGCCGTAGCCTCGCTAGCCGTGAGCAAGGTGAGACACCCTTTAACATCAAGTCTCCCCGTTACGATGCTTACTACCGCTCCCAGTTGGGCTTCCCCCAAGTGGTGTGGCAAAATGCAGTCCGTCGTTTCCGGACTCCCGACCGGGTGCCCCAAGCTGGCGATCCCGCTCTCTTCCTCAACATGGCGCGTTCTGCCCAGATTCCCAAAGTCAACGTTCGGGTTTCCGCCGCAGACATCAGCCTTGCCGCAGTGCCTTACCGCAACTAAGACGGACAACTTTTAGCACCCCATGGGGTGTTATTGTTTTGTTCTAAAAAATTGAATTACCGTCTTTAATCTTAGTTTGAGCAATTTTATGTTGTTTGGACTGATATTAAGGGGCGGTAATTTTGTTATGGGGTATTGAGCCTTTGCCCAAGCCCCAGAGGAACAGAAAAAATCTGATTTTGTTTTCAGTCAAAGACTTGGGAAAATAGCAAACGAGACGATAAGTATAGCGATAGGTTTTGCAACAGAGGTGGTGACCATGGCGAAGGGGATTGTGATTTTTGATATCGACGGGGTGATTCGCGATGTGAGTCAGTCCTACCGGCGGGCGATCGCCGATACCGTTGAACATTACACCCAGGGGGAATATCGCCCCAGCAATGGTGAAATCGATAGTCTCAAGGCCGAGGCCATTTGGAATAACGATTGGAAAGCCTCCCAGGAACTGATCCGCCGTTGGGATGAGACGATTCCTGTCAATTTTAAAGAGCTCGTCGCTTTTTTCCAGCGCAAATACCGGGGTCACAATTTTGATGGGTATATCAACGATGAACCGTTGCTCGTCACCAAAGCCTATTTTGAGTCCCTCACCGCTGCCGATATTGCCTGGGGCTTTTTTAGTGGTGCCATGCGGGGTTCTGCTGAACACGTACTAAAAGGTCGTTTAGGCTTAGAAAATCCTGTGCTCATTACCATGGAAGATGCCCCCGAAAAACCTGATCCCAAGGGATTACTCGCGGCGATCTCCCAACTCGAAGCCGCATCAGCCCAGACCCCCGTCGCCTACGTGGGAGATACCGCTGCCGATATGCGCACCATTACCAATGCCATCAGCCAACAGCCCCAACGACGATGGCGAGCCATTGGGGTGATCCCGCCCCATGCCCAGACTGGTGACGACAAGGAGTATATGTATGCCTCTAACTTACAGGATGTCGGGGCCAATATTGTTCTCCCAGGAGTGCAAGAGCTCTTACCTGAGGTTTTATTACAACTATTTTGACGTTTTTAAAACCCAGAATTTCGAGCAATCCCCCAAGAAAAAACAGCCCGGAGGCTGCCTGATCAACTTATTTCAAGTGAGCTCGTTGAAGTGCGTCAGATTGTGACGGTATAAAAAGACATCTCAAAAAGGGTTTTATGATGACAGCGAGACTGGGAAAAAAAACAACCCAGGCAGAAGAGCTATGGGGCTTGATGTTAAAGGGTAGCTGCCCGCTTAATCTTCATGATCTTCAAAGGGATCCTCAAGTTCTACCGAAGGAGGCCCGAAGGCTGTGTAAATCGAAAACCCTGTTACGGCGATCACAACCACCGCAATGCCGATGCTAAGAACTGTTGCAGAATCCATAGGTGTATCTCAGTTTATGATGACTCTTCCTCTATAATATTACGGAACATTACAAAAATCCTTTACGATACACGAATCCTATGGCACAGCGTACTCGGTTGGGAGATATTCTCAAGCCTTTGAATTCTGAATACGGTAAAGTCGCTCCCGGTTGGGGCACCACACCGCTCATGGGCGTCTTCATGGCGTTGTTTTTAGTATTCCTGCTTATTATTCTCCAGATCTACAATTCTTCTCTGATTCTCGAAGGTTTTGAAGTGGATTGGACTGCCCTTGGTTTCTAAGGATTTACCAATCACCATTTTTGAAGCCATTTTTCTGCTGAGATCCGGGTCTACCCGGATTTTTTGTGGTCGGTCGCTATAACCAGGGCACAATTTCCCGCAGGGTATCCCGAAGCACTTCTTTCAGGCTATCAGCTCCTTCTTTAAAATCATCTTGGGCTTGTTCCCACTGGAGACGCTCCTGGGCATCCTGGCGATCGCCTAAAATATCTGGGTCATTGGGCTTGTACTGGAGCGCTTCGTCGTAGGCATTGATGGCAGTTTGGTACTGACCGGTCGCTTTGTAGGCATTCCCCAAACGCGCCCAAATATCTCCATCGGCATCGTCTAGGCGGAGGGTATTTTCGTAGGCGGCGATCGCCTCGGTGTAATTTTCAGAGTCATAGAGTAAATTTCCTAGACTGCGCCAACTGGGACGATCATCGCTATTTAGGGCAACGACACGTTGGTAGGCATCGATGGCCGTGGGGCGATCGCTGTTTTGTTCTGCATTCCAGGCGAGGTGATACCAAGCCCGGTCGTTGTTAGGTTCGAGGCGAGTGACATTGGCAAAGGCATCCTGGGCTTCGGTGTAATTGCGGAGATTTTCCTGGGCCATGCCGAGGCTATACCAGGCGGGAGCGCGGTCTGGCTCCAGTTCTACCACCCGGACATAGGCATTTTTGGCGTCCCGGTACCGTTGCAGTTTGCTATAGCTGTTGCCCTGCTGGTACCAAATATCGGCGTTCCGGTCGTCAAGTTTGAGGGCCTGCTGGTAGGCGGCGATCGCCGCATTATATTCGGCACGGTTGTGGTGAATCCAGCCCTTCTCAAACCAGGCCCAGACCTGCTGGGAATCCAACCTGAGAAACGCATCAAGACTACTAAGGGCGGCATCGGTTTCTTCGCGACGGAGATGAAGTCGCGCCTTTGTCTCCCAAACCACCGCTTGCCGGGCATCTTCTTGAATAGCGCGGTCGAGAAAGGTTAGGGCTTGGTCGTCCTGTTGGCGATCGCTGGCGATTTTACCTTTGCTCCACCAAGCTTCCCAACGGCGGGGATTGACCTCCAATAGCTGATCATAGGCCCCTAAAGCCGCGTCAAATCGTTCGAGGGCTTGGAGGACTTGGGCCTTTCCCAAAAGCGCTCCTTCATGGTCTGGGACGGTCTGTAAAATTTCTTGGTATTGGGCGAGGGCCTGCTCCAGTTGATTTTGAGATTGGGATAGTTGGGCCTGTTCGTATTGGGCCATCAGGGCTTGGCGCTCTGACCACCACCGCCACCCCGCATGAACACCTAGACCAGTGCCCACCAACGCCGCTAAGCCAACACCGAGGAGTGCGGCCTTGATCGCCTGGTGATTAACGCTCAAACGCTGGTATTGCTGGGAAACGACCGTTGAGAGGTAATTGAGGGGGGCGATCGCCGTTTGTTTAATGTGTTGAATGCTGCCCGTTACGGGTGACAAAACACGAGTGCTCGTTTGCGGTGACTGTGTCCCCTGGGCCGCCAATGGCAGCAAGGCTTGTTGGGCTTCTGTGGCTGTCCCAAAGCGATCGCGCCAATTATGGTGCACCATCTTAGAGAGAAAATGCCTGACCTCTGCTGAAATTTCCACTTGATCCTGCCATTGCACTTCCCCGGTTTGGGCATCGAGGGGAATTTTGTCGGGGGCGGTACCCGTCAGGGCCGTAATCGCAATCATCCCCGCCGCATAAAGGTCGCTACAGTAACGGGGATAGCCCTGAATCTGCTCTAGGGGCATATAGCCTTGGGTGCCGATGGCGATGGTGGGCCGACCGGAAGTAGTCGCAAATTGGTGGGTGACCTGTTTAACCGCACCAAAATCAATGAGGCAGAGTTTTTGATCGGCTTGGCGGCGAATGAGGTTACTGGGGTTGAGATCCCGGTGAATTACCTGGTGCTCGTGGACAAAAACCAACAATTCCAGGATTTCTTGCACAAGGGCGATCGCCCCTGCCGGAGGACAAGGAGAAAGCTGCTGTAGTTCTTCCCAGAGACTTTGTCCTTCAATATATTCTTCAACTAAATAAAATTCTTGGCCTTCTTCAAAATAAGCCAGCAACTGGGGAATTTGCGGGTGCTGACCCAATTCATCGAGAATTTTTGCCTCGGTTTCAAACAAACGCCGGGCCGTTGCCAAGGTTTCTGCATCGGTGGTTTGGGGCTTGAGGAGCTTCACTACACAGATGGGCCGCTTTGGGCGATCGCGGTCTTCTGCCAAAAAAGTCGCCCCAAATCCTCCCTGGGCCAGAGACCGGAGAATATGGTAACGTCCGCGCAGGGTGTGTCCGGGGGCCAATAGGGAAGCAGTCATCGGCAGCGGGGAAATAAAAGCAACAGATTAAAATCGCAGGGGCAAGGATTACCGGAGGACAAAATTTTCAAAAAGATCACCTTGTTCCATAGTAATCGGGACTTTCACAAATCGGGGACCGTCTCAATTTTGTAAACGATTGGGGGAGAGGTTGAAAAATAGGGTTGATCGCCGAATATCTTGGGTACTGCCGGCACTGGTGAGGGTAAAGGCGCGGAGATGGTTAAAGAAGGGTTTGGCCACATAATCGACCACCCGCAGGATCGGCACTTGGGTTTTGAACAGTTGGGAACCTTGACGCCAATCGGCAAAAAGATAGCCGCTGTTTTCGGGAGGCAGTTGGGCAATGCTGGTCTGGAAATCTTTGTTTTTCAGGAGCGATCGCCCGGTATTAGCTTGGATCGCCCGGCTGAGGGTTTTTACAGAAGTGGCAAAGAGTTCGTACTCGTCAACGCTGAGGTGCGCCCCCCGGACATCGGCATTGAGTTGTACCAGCTCATCTTGGTCTTGGGTATCGATGGCTGTCCAGGCAGTGACGCGGCGATCGCCCAAGGGTAAACGCCCCACACTTAAGCCTTTTTCCTGGGCCAAGCTATCAAAATGTTCAATGACGGGATCGAGGTTGACCTCCGGTTGTCGTTCCGCCACAAAGAGCCATTCCACATCATTGCGTTCGGCATCGGGGACGAGGGCCAGGGCATATTCTCCAGAAATCCACGCGAAAATATCTTCGGGGAGATCAATGCCGAGGGGATCTTGGATTGCGGCGACCGCCTGTTGCAAGATCTGGGATAAGGGACTTTTCGGATTTAACCCCGTGGTCGCTTCACCCCAGAGGGCCTTTAAATCTCGCCCAGCCACGGCAAACATCGCTTCCTGGGGAATGTAGTTGAGGACATGGGTCGGCGCAGTGGTCGCCCCTGGCATCAGGCTAGGTTCAGTGTCCCCAATCAAAGCCGTTTCCGCCACTAACCCCTCTGGATGAAGACCGATGGCGATCGCCAAGCGTTGTTCGAGGGTCGGTTCCTCTGGGGTCGGATCGTTGGCAATCCAAGCGCTGAGGGCGGGTAAATTTGCCACCATCACGCCGATATGTTTCCGGTCAATGGTTTCTAGGGCTTCTGTATATTGCGGGTCATGGCTCAAATTCAAATCTGGCACCTGCACCGTATTAATCGCACTGCGCAGCACCTTTGCTTCGTTGGCAAACAGTACATAATTGCCCACAATCGCACTGGCAAACCGATGGCTACCCGCCTGGGGAATGACTAAATTGACCCCTTTATATTGATCAAACGTCAAACCCGCTTCCGGGGCGATCGCCTGTTCCGTATAAGAAAGCTGTAAAAATTCCTTAGCTAAGGCCTGATCCCGTGCTTCTACCACCAATAAATAACCCGGCTGCACCCCATTACTCGGATCGCGATCCACATCTAAAGTAGTCACCGCCAAGCTCAACTCGTCCCCCAGCCACGGTTCAATCTGCTTGCTGTAATCCAGTCCCGTCGCACTGAGTAAACTTGTTTTCACCTGTTGTAATTCCGTGAGCGTTGCCCGCCGTTTACCCCAAGGGGTTTGCACGAGGCCCAGGGCGGCTAATTTCTCTGGATTCACCACTAGCGAAAGCATCAATGGCGCTTGCCGGGGAACAAACAAGGCTGCTGCTGGATTTCGCGCTACCCCACCCTGCAACCAAGGTAAGGGACTCTGTTTAAAAATAGCGAACCAACTGCCTAGCCCCACCGAGAGCAGAAGCACCACCAGAAGACCGAGATACACAAAAAAGGAACGAGATTTCATGGGCTGCCTAGAAACGCACGGCATTCATTATCCCATTGTGCTGGGAGGATCGAAAATTCCCGACCGCGAAAAGGTCTATTTACGTTTTTTCGCCTTCCAGGTGCCGCCGTAGTGATAGTTAGGATTATTGGTTGCTAACTCGCGCCGACAATCAGGGCAAACTAACACCCACTGCTCACTCGCATCATATTGAATCCGGTAACGAACTGCCGCAATGGTTTGGCAATAATCACAGTTTTTCTCTCGAATACGCATGACTTCAGAACTGAGGCTAAAAAATTTATTTCTTGTTGCATGGCGTTAAGGCTGGGGGAAAATCAGCGTCCAATGGCGTTCTGAAGATTGATAAACTTGGGCCTTGGTTAAGCCCGCTTCGGTGGCGATCGCCTCAATTTCAGGCACCGTAAACGCCGCATGGAGCGAATCCCAGAATAATTGCCGTTGACGCGCATCAAAACCTGGCCCCTCGGCAGCAGCAACGATCTGGTCAATGGCGGCGGTGCTATCGGGACGAAACAAATCCCGCACGATAATGTTTCCCTGGGGTTTGAGGAGACGGCCCATTTCCTGAAAACAGGGCAACGGATCAGGTAAATGGTGAATCAGGCTATTGGAAATAATCACATCAAAGCTTTGGTCGGGCCAGGGCAAATGTTTCGCATCGGCATAAACCAACTCGATTTGCGTCGTTAAACCTGCGGCCACAACGTTTTTTTGTCCCAGGGCGAGCATCGACTGCGCTAAATCGGTGCCTTTAATCTGCCATTGGGGGCGCTGTTGCCCTAACAAAATCGGAATTTGTGCTGTCCCTGTGCCTAAATCTAAAACCAAAGCGGTTTCTTGGGGGTAAGTTGTAACCACGAGATCCGCAAAATCTTGATTCACCGCCCGAAAGTCCATCGCATCGTAGGCGATCGCCTCGGCGGGATTGTCCATCACTTCCGGTTCTAAAATTCTTGTTAACGCCATCTTTCGTTTATTCCTGAAAAAATATCTCCGGATTGATCTGATTGTCTAATGTTCTAAAAAATTCGCTACACTGCCGATGTTGAGTGTTCGTCTGTAATGTCCTTGTTCTCGCCCTTTCGTCTGATTTCTCTCATCGGTTGCACCAGTCTTTTGAGCCTTGGCGCTTGCCAAAGGATTGACCCGGCCCTCTACGACTGTCAAAAACTTTTGGCGCAAATCCAAAGCACTGTCACGGAAGCCCAGACCCTTGTCCAGAACGAACCAACGGCAGAAGCTCCCCAAACTTTTAATTTTGAGCGTTGGCTCCAGGCGGCCGATGCCCTGAAAATGGGGGCCGAGGCGATCGCCCAACTGCGCTTACGGGATAGCCAGATGAAAACCTACCAAACGCAAATTAGCGACATTTATCAACGTCAGGCCGAAGCCACCTATGCCATGGTAAAAGCGCGCCAGGACAAAGACCTAGAAGCTGCCCAAACAGCCCAGTCCCTGAGCCAGACCGCAGGCACCGAAGAACAAACCATCGGCCAAGCCCTTAATGATCATTGCCAAGCCAAATATCAAGCTGTCACCGCTACAGAAGACCCATAAGCCAAGCAAAATTTTAAATGCTTAGGGTTTCCGGGAGGGTTTAGGTTTGCGGGCGATCGCCTGACCCGCCCCATCCTGGGGAAAACCGAGGGGCCGAATCACCTGGTTTTTCCTGGCGGCTTCTTTGGCCTTTAGTTCCGTGTAATCTAGCCAATGAATGCAGTCTACCGGACAGGTATCAATCGCCTCTTGGACGACTTCCTCCGCATCTCCATCCTGGCGATAGGCCCGGGCGCGACCATGTTCTTCTTCGATATAAAAGGTGTTGGGGGCCGTGTGGGCGCAATGTTTGCAGCCGATGCAGGTGGTTTCATCCACATACACCCCTTTTTGGCGCAGCAGGCCACCTAGTTCCGGTTCAAACCCAGACCATTCCGTGTCATTTCTTAAAAAGCCCCCCAACTCCGGCTCAAAACCAGACCGCTGGGGGGAATTTTCAAAAGTCATACATTAGCTCCAGCGCTGGACGACGAGGCGAATCGAGCCATCTTCGTTTTTCTGCTGTTCACTGACTTGGAAGCCTTGTTTGTTGGTTTCGTTGAGGATGGTGTGGTAGGCATAGCCCTGGGTGAGACGTTGGAGGAAGCCATCAACGGTTAGGGGTTGCTGCCAGTATTGCAAGTCAGCGACGAGTTCATATTCATGGCCATTCCAGCTAAAGCCGATGTCGTAGTCATTGTTCTGTTGGATGACAACTTCAGCGGTGCGGCGATCGCCTTTATAACCCCGCACAGCACTGGGGCCTTCTTTCCACTCAATGTCCATGTCCTTGAGGGCAGACTTGAGGGAAGTCAAATTACGGATTTTGGTTTTGATATTGCTGAAATGAGACATAGGATTTAACGGGGCTATTTATAGAGGTTTGCAAAAAAAATCACCAATTGCTTTGGACGGGGTTCGTCGTCGTTGCAGTTTGGCTTACCGGTTGGGCAAAATATTCCGAGGTTTGCTCTTGGGAGAGAACAACACCCAGTTGCTCTTCGATCGCAGCGGTCACTTCTTGGCATGAAGACCCGACAATGCCTGTGACCTTTTCTTGGACACGGCCATCAGGATAAATGATGAATTCTAATGTCTCCATGTTCATGGGTGCGCTTCCTCATTGGCATGGTGGGAAAGTTGACCAATTTGGCGGGGGACAATATACGGAATTTTGCCCTTAACTTTCCAGCACATTTGTGTTTACAGCAGTTTAACAAATCTCGACAATGGGGGGGTAGCTCGCCGCCGCAAATCGTAAGATTCCTTTCATTTTCAGGTGGCTAAATAGATGATTTTCAATGGTGATTAGGCGATCGCCCCAATGGTTGACTCCCTCGCCTAGCGCAATGGCCACCAAGCCACCTTATCGCGGGTCGCACTATAAACTTCCTTGAGGCCTTCTGGATTCAACACATGGATCAGATCCCCTTGTCCCTCAGCGGATTTTTCTGTCTTGATCAGTTCCACCTTCGTCATGCCCTTCAACACCTGTTCCACAGTGCGGTGATTTAACTGGCAGGCATGGGCAATGATATCTACGGGGAGATCAAAGCTAAAAACGCCATCACGCTGGGGTTGATTGGCCAGCGATCGCTCTTGGTAAATCAAAGCCCGCAGCAGGGAAGCGACGGCCTGGGGTGGGTAGGTACTACAGTTCAGCAGATGGTACTGGAATTTTTCTCGCAACTCGAAACTCAGATTATAGCGATCGCGAAAATCAGCACTCTGGTCATAGATCCGTTGTACCGTTGCTACCGGAATTTTCAGCACATCGGTAGTTTTGTAGGCTTCCACCAAACTGGGAAAACTCCGACTCACCTGTCCAAACCCAACGGGAAGATTGCGCATCCCAAAACAACTGCCCATGTAGGTAATCGCTAAGATGCGGTCGAGGGGCGTACTCCGCACAATCACTGGCCCCCCCGCAAGTAACACATAAAGAAATTCCAAATTGTGGTTCGGGCGAAAAGCTGTATAGATCGGCCGACTGGAATAGAGTTTCTCAGTGATTAATTCTGCTGGATCAAGCCAATTTTGCAGTGCATCTGGATCCATTTCCCGAAAGAAAAAATTGTTTTCGGTTAACTCAGTGATGATTTCTGGCACTTTGGGAGCTTGGAAAGATTTTGCCATGGAAATTACAAACGTATTAGATTCAGAAGCTACAGGCGTTTCTTTCTGATTCTAGTCGAAAAGCTCGATGTAACCGAGTCATCAATCGCCCATGGGTGAGGTTTTGCCATGGCCCAAGTTTCCTCAAACCGGGACATTAAGATTGCCTCGGCACAGGTTGGGACTCCGCATTGACCGCAAAGACTTTTGCCTGTTTTGGCCTGAGATAAACGGTTTGGCCAACTTCAACGTGTAATTGGGCAAGTTTTTCTCGACTAAGGTGGGCCATGATAATTTCTTGATCTGCCGTTAGTACCTCTACTTGAACATCGGAGCCTCGGTAAATGATTCGCTTGACTGTACCGGGCAAAGCAGTCGGATCACCATCGATTTGTAAATCTAGATCATGGGGACGAACAAATACAGCATGGGTCGCGTGATGGGGGGTTGTGTCCGGGTGATTACGAATCAAGGAGTGATGACTGGGTAAAACGTTCACTTCCCCAATGAAGTTCATCACAAACGGAGTCGCAGGGTGGTCATAAATTTCCGCAGGGCTGCCGACCTGTTCAATGCGCCCGTGGTTCATCACAACAATTTCATCGGCAACTTCCATCGCTTCTTCTTGATCATGGGTGACAAAAATACTTGTGACATGAACTTCTTCATGGAGACGACGCAGCCAAGCTCGGAGTTCTTTTCTGACTTTTGCGTCTAGGGCACCGAAAGGTTCATCAAGCAGTAAAACCTGGGGCTGTACCGCTAGGGCACGGGCTAAGGCGACCCGTTGACGTTGACCGCCGGATAACTGGGAAGGGTAGCGATCGCCTAAACCTTGCAGTTGAACCAGATCTAACAGTTCTTCGACCCGCTGGCGGATCAGATGCTTGGGTTTTTTGCGGATCTCAAGCCCAAAGGCAACATTTTGGCGGATGGTTAGGTGTTTAAACAGGGCATAGTGCTGAAATACAAAGCCAATATTCCGCCGCCGAATATCTACATGGGTCGCATCTTGACCGTTGATAATCACTTGTCCATGATCAGGGGTTTCTAGTCCGGCGATCGCCCGGAGGAGGGTCGATTTTCCAGAACCAGATGGCCCTAATAAGGCAACCAATGTCCCTTCTTTGACTTCTAAATTGATATTTTCTAAGGCCTGAAACGTACCAAATTTTTTATAAACTGAATCAACAAAAATACTCATTTTTTTCTACAGTAATAAGGGGAATTTTTATCAAGTTAAGCGAAATGAATCATGGCCTAAATTGCCATTAAGCGGAGTGAGTATTCCGTTCTAGGATCTCTTTCAGCACCAGCGTCACACAGGCAAGTAAAGCTAAAACAACCGCCGCTGCGAAGGCCGATTCTGTTGCGTAATTCATATGTTCTTGCTCTACAAAAATCGGTAGTGTTGCTGTTTTGCCGAGGATACTCCCAGAAACGACAGAAACAGCCCCAAACTCTCCCATCGCCCGGGCATTTGTCAGCAAAATGCCGTAGAGTAACCCCCAACGAATATTGGGTAATGTCACCCGCCAAAAAATTTGCCAATCACTAGCACCAAGAGTACAAGCAGATTCTTCTTGATCTGATCCCATTTCTTCTAAAACAGGAATAACTTCTCTGGCGACAAATGGCAACGTTACAAAAAGTGTGGCAATCACCATGCCTGGTAAAGCAAAAAGGATCTTGATATTTGCTTGTTCAAAAAGAGAACCTAGCCAACCATTTTGCCCATAAAGCAAAACAATCATCAAGCCAGCAACAACAGGGGAAATTGAAAAAGGAAGGTCGATTACACTGAGAAACAGAGTCCGCCCCCAAAATTGTTTTCTTGCCAATACCCAAGCGGCGCAAAGACCAAATATTGTATTCAATGGCACACTAATTAAAGCAATGATCACCGTTAATTTAACTGCTTGAATAAAAGCGCGGGCTTGGATTGATTTAAAGAAAACTAAAACTCCTTGGTGAAAGGCTTCATAAAAAATGGCAAGAATGGGAATTAAAAGAATTAAAGCGAGATAAGTAAGCGTAATCCCAATTAGCCATTGGGGAGAAAGTTTAAATTCAAAGGATTTAAGTTTAGTTTGCATAGCGCCTTCCCCATTGTTGTAGAAAATTGATAATAAATAGAAGCAGCAAAGAAACAATTAACAGCACTGAACCAATCACCGTCGCCCCTTCGTAATCAAAAGCTTCTAGGCGTTGGAAAATTAACACTGGAGCGATTAAGTCTTTAAAAGGAATCCCCGATGAAACAAGCACAACGGAGCCATATTCACCCACTGCCCGGGAAAAACCGAGGGCAACGCCCGTTAAGATTGGTGGGATTAGGGGTGGAAAAATAACGCGCCAAAAAGTCTGGCTTTCTGTCGCTCCTAAAGACCAAGCAGCGTGTTCTGTTTCTTCTTCGAGTTCGCGTAATACTGGCTGGAGAGTGCGCACCACAAAGGGGAGAGAAATAAATAACATCGCAATAAAAACGCCGATGCGGGTGTAGGCAATCTTGATCCCTAGGGGGGCAAAAAGTTGTCCAATCCAACCTTGATCGTTATAGAGCGTTGCTAAGATGAGACCTGCAACGGCTGTCGGTACAGCAAAAGGAATATCAATGGCTGCGTCAACAATTCGTTTGAGGGGGAATTCATAGCGGACTAAGACCCAAGCGATGATCGTGCCTAATAGGCCATTAATTGCCCCAGCGGCGATCGCCGTAATAAAAGTCACACCATAGGCAGACAAAGCCACCGGGGATAAAGCAATTTCTAGGTATTCTGAGGTGCTTAAGCTCAGGGATTTTTCGATTAAAGCGAAGGTCGGCAAAATCAAAATCAACGCTAGGTAAGTAATTGTTACTGACCAAGGGATCGTATTTTTTGGAAATTGGATTGACCTTGCCGAAAATAATTTACGCGGCAGAGCTAAAGATAAAATTTTCATCGTTTACATAACAGAAATGACTGGTAGATTACTGAAAAAAATTAAAGATATTTATCTCACCACCCGTCAGTTTCCGAAGATTTTTTATGATAAACACCGATGTTATGATCTTCTAGGTAGAGGAGTGCGTCTTTCACTGCTTGATTAGGGCCAGAAATTTGTAGATCGAACCAACCGCTAACCGTCGTATCTGTGCCAAGGGTTGCCGCTAAAATATTAACTTGAATATTATGTTTAACGGCTAGTTGGGTGATGATTGGATCCTGTTGATATTGTTTCGGGATTTGTACCAAGATATTTACTTGAGTGTGGCGATCGCCTGGATTTTTTTCTGCTGATTCATGAGACATAATTGCTGTACCTCTCCTATTCAAGAATTTAGCTTGATTTCTAATTCTTTACTGTTGAAAAATTTGATCAAAGATGCCACCATCACCAAAGAATTTAGGTTGTGCTTCGCGCCAGCCACCAAAGTCTTCAATGGTCGCTAGGTTTTCAATCTCTGGGTATTGATCCGCGACTTGAGCCGCAACATCAGGATCTGTCGGTCGGAAACCAACTTCTGCAAAAATAGCTTGGGCTTCAGGGGTGAAGAGGAACTCAACAAAAGCCTCTGACACGTCCCGCGTATTGCGTTCATCGACGGTTTTATCCACAACGGTCACGGGATTATCGATCGCGATATTGAAATCCGTCAGGACGGTGTAGGGTTGCTTTTCCCCTTGTAAGTTGGCGAGATAAACTTCATTTTCATAGTTCAGCAGAATATCTCCCTGTCCCTGTTGGTAGAAGACATCGGTAGATTCCCGTGCATTTTTTGGCAGAATTGGCGCATTTTTATAGATTTTGGTGACAAATTCCCGTGCTTCGGCTTCAGTACCACCCGTTTGAGTGATGGCACCCCAAAGACCAAGGAAATTCCAGCGGGCACCACCGGATGTTTTGGGGTTGGCCGTAATAATTTCTAAGTCGTTTTCAGCAAGATCAGTCCACTGTGTAATTTTCAAATTGGGGTCACGGGGCACGATCGCAATCACAGAGGAAGTAACCACACTGTCACGGGGGGCTTCTGTTTCCCAGCCGGGGTCAATTAGACCAGCCTCTTCAATTTGGTTGATATCAGACCCCAGGGCGAGGGCGACAATATCTGCTTCCAAGCCATCGATGACGGCACGGGTTTGGGAACCAGATCCGCCATAGCTTTGCTCGATGGTTACGGTTTGTCCGGTTTCTGTTTTCCACTGCTCAACGAAGAGCGGGATGATTTTTTCGTAGGCGCTCCGGGTAACGGCATAGGTAACCAGGGTTATGGTAACTGGCTCTTGGGATTGAGTCTGAGCCGTTGTGGTTTCAGACTCGGGGGTAGTGCTCTGGTTTTGGTTGGGGTTACCGCAAGCGAAAAGACTACTACTCAATAGGGTGGCGATCGCCAAAGTTTTTAGGGACAAATTAGACTTTCTCATTTTTGATTCAATTTCTTTTGAATTGATAGCCAATCATAATCTAGTCTTGTTTGAATTGCAATTCATTTCAAATTCAATCTTGAATCATTCTCTGCTGTGCCATGATGAGAGTTGAAAAAAATTGACCCTGCCAAGGGTGCATGGCAATCCGTTCTAAGCTGTCAACCCTTCTCTATGCCTTTGTTTCAGATTTCTAAATCTTTTTTTCAGTCCTGGCGATCGCCCCGAACTTGGAACGCGATTCTGCCCTTTAATGTCATAAAAACGACTAAATTCTTTTCAACGGCGCCCATGCTAGGCGTTCTATGTGCTGGAGGATTTTCGATGGCAATGTTTGCGCAGTTGCCTTCTTTGGGGGAGGCGGCTTTCTTCGGTTTGGGTTGGCAAGGTTGGTTGACCCTCGGTCTGACCCTGGTGGCCTTTCTTTTAAATGCCCTGACGCCTCTCCCTGCCGAGGTGATTTTCCTTGGTGCCTTGGGAGCCTTGCTGCTGACGGGGGTGCTTGATACGAGTACTACCCTCGCCGGGTTTAGTAACGAAGGTTTGGCGACCATTGCGGTGCTTTATCTCGTGGTGACTGGCTTGCAACAAACCGGCTCCCTCAGTTGGATTTCTCAGCGGGTTTTAGGACTGCCGAAAGGAGAGTCTGCGGCCTTGATGCGGTTGATGGTGCCCGTGATGGGCCTGAGTGCTTTTCTAAACAACACTCCCGTAGTGGCGATGTTTATCCCGGTAGTGAACGAGTGGTGCCGCAAGCTGCGCATTAGCCCCTCAAAATTGATGTTGCCCCTGAGTTATTCTGCTTCTTTTGGGGGCGTCTGTACTTTAATTGGTACCAGTACAAACCTGGTGGTCAATGGCCTCTTGATTGCCGAAACAGACCATGCCGGTCTCGGCCTCTTTGACATTGCCTTGGTGGGATTACCCTGTGCGATCGCCGGTGTGACCTTTCTAATGCTGAGTCACAGTTGGCTACTACCAGAGCGCAAACCGGCCATTAGTGACCAGGACGATCTGCGGCAATACACCGTGGAAATGGTTGTCCACGAAAACAGTCCCCTCATTGGCAAAAGTATTGAAGAAGCTGGCCTACGAAATTTGCCAAACCTGTACCTGATTGAAGTGGTGCGGGATTCCTTGGTGTTGCCAGCGGTCAGTCCGCGCGAAGTTTTACAGGAAAAAGATCAGTTAGTTTTTGTCGGGGCAGTGGATTCGATCCTCGACCTCAATCGACTCCGGGGATTACAGCCAGCCACGGATCAAGTTTTTAAATTAGATACTCCCCGCTCTGAACGTTGCCTAATTGAGGCGGTTGTTTCCAATACCTGTCCGCTAATCCGACAAACGATCCGGGAAGGAAAGTTTCGCAGTCGCTATAATGCCGTCGTTTTAGCCGTGGCCCGCAACGGGGAGCGCCTCAAGGGAAAAATTGGGGAAATGCGCCTGTTGGCAGGGGATACCTTATTACTCGAAACCCACCCCACTTTTTTGGAGCAGCAACGGGGTTCCCGGGACTTCTACTTAGTCAGTGAAATTCCTGATTCGGAGCCGATGCGCCATGACCGTGCTCCCCTCGCCCTGGGAATTCTGCTGGTGATGGTGGTTTGTGTGGTGTTCGGTTGGCTCTCGATGTTAAAGGCGGCAACCCTAGCGGCGATCGCCATGATTGTTTTCGGTTGCTGTTCCCCCAGTCGTTCCCTCAAGAGTATTGAATGGTCTGTGTTGCTCGTCATTGGGGCCGCCTTTGGTTTGGGGAAAGCCTTAGAAACGACCGGGGCTGCTGGGGCGATCGCCGCCAATCTCCTGCAACTGGCGGGAGACAATCCCTGGCCCACCCTGGTTGTCGTCTACGGAATTACGACCCTCCTCACAGAATTAATTACCAACAATGCCGCCGCGGCGTTAATGTTCCCCATTTCAGTATCCCTAGCTAATACCCTCGGTGTGGATGTGATGCCTTTTGTGATTGCGATCATGATCGGCGCTTCGGCGAGTTTTTCGACTCCCATCGGCTACCAAACTAATTTGATGGTCTACGGGCCAGGGGGCTACAAATTCACCGATTATTTTCGGGTGGGGATTCCCTTGAACCTCCTGTTTTGGGTGGTGGCTTGTAGCATTATTCCTTTTATATTTCCTTTTTAGAACGATGGCACCACTTCACCTAGGGGAACTTTTCTAACCTCACCTATGTCCTGGAAAACTGATTCCATTCCCAGGAAATCAGGAAGGAATTCAACTTTGCTGTTATAAAAATTTTTTAGGATCATGACATTTTTTGGAAAAGCCCTTCTTGCAACCATTGCGAGTAGTGGCTTGTTTCTAACTTCCATCCCGGCGATCGCTGATGATGATAATGAAATCGAAGGATACATCACGTCGATTAACCGACAGGATCAATCTTTAACTGTGAACGGAATTAGAATTTTTGCAAGCCCCGAAACTGACTATGATGATGGACTCAATCGATTCAGCGATCTGCGGGTAAATCAAAAAGTTGAGGTGGAGTATTTGACCTTCCGGGGTAACTACATCGCCATCGAAATTGAACTGGAAGATTAACTTTTTTTCTCTTCTTTTCTTTTTTTTTGTCTTCCTATGAATGGTCTTTGCCCCCGCAAGCATCCTCTATCTGGATAAACCTGGGGTGATCGCCATTCTTTTTTTGTGCCTGCCTCCGGGATCTGAAAACGAAAAGCTTGACTTATTCCTAAATAAGAATTATTCTGGCTTATTAAGAAAGGTTGAGACCTTTCCTAAAATTTTCTGTTATCACATTATTCAAGAGGTCCACATGGCTAGAGTACCTGACGTTGTCTTCAAAACCCGCGTCCGCGATGAGTCCGTAGAAGGCCCCAACCCCTACCGTTGGGAAGACAAAACCACCGCTGACATTTTCGGTGGCAAGAAAGTTGTTCTTTTCTCCCTGCCTGGTGCTTTCACGCCCACTTGTTCCTCCAACCACTTACCCCGTTACGAAGAGCTTTATAGCGAATTCCAGGCCCAGGGCGTTGATGAAATCATCTGTCTGTCCGTAAACGATGCTTTCGTAATGTTCAAGTGGGGTAAGGAAATCGGTGCTGACAAAGTCTTCCTCCTTCCCGATGGTAACGGTGAATTTACCCGCAAAATGGGGATGCTCGTTGAGAAGTCTAACCTCGGTTTTGGGATGCGTTCTTGGCGCTACTCCATGCTCGTCGAAGATGGCGAAATCAAGAAGATGTTTGTAGAGCCTGACTTCTCTGATAACTGCCCCACCGATCCTTTTGAAGTATCTGATGCAGATACCATGCTGGCTTACATCAAGGGCGAATCTGCTCCTGGTGTTTCTGAACCCCGCAAAGAATTTGTTGGCTAAGTTTCTATCACTGACGCTCACCAAATAATTTTTTTAGACTAAGGCAAGGGGGGCGGCGATCGCCTTCTTTGCCTTTTTGATTTCTCGTACCACCGCCAAACCATTGGGGGACTCTGCCATGAAGCTTTCTAGTAAAAACCTCGAAACCCGTTTAGATACCGTCTATGATGCCATTATTGTGGGGGGCGGCATGGGTGGTTTATCCGCTGCAATTTACCTCGCCCGCTATGGCCTGAAGTGCCTCATCGTCGAAAAAGGCAGGGGCCGCTCCTTCTGGATGCAAGATCTCCGCAACTATGTCGGCTTAGACCCAGAAACTCCTGGGCGAGATATTATCCTCCAGAGCACCAAGCAGGCCATTGATTGGGGTGCGGATCACCTGCGGGGTTATGTCGAAGAAGTTACTGATGAAGGTGAAACCTTCGCCGTCAAAGTCAAAGTTGGCAGAAAAAATAGTAGCTATCCTGTTTTCCGCAGTAAATATGTAGTCGCCGCCTCTGGCATCATCGACAATCTCCCCGAAACCGATGATATGCAAAATGTCTATGATTATGCTGGCTATACGCTCCATGTCTGCATGATCTGCGATGGCTTCGATATGTGGGATCAAAAGGCGGTCGTCATTGCGGGCACCGAAGGACAGATCAACGCCGCTTTCGTCTTAAATTGGTTTACCCCCTACATCTCCGTGCTGACCCATGGCCTCGTGGAAGTGAGCGATGAAATGAAAGAAAAGCTCGCTGAACACGGCTATCCCCTCTACGAACAAAAAATTGTGAAATTCCACGGCGAAAATCACAAGATGAGCGGTGTTGAACTCGAAGATGGCACTATCGTCGAAGCCACGACAGGTTTGGTGAATATGGGCTCGACCTACTACAACGACTATTTGAAAGGGATCGACGGTTTGGAGTGGGACGGTGAAAACCTCGTAACCAATAATATGTGTCAAACGACCCATGAGCGAATTTTTGCCCTTGGTGATCTCAAGAAAGGCCTCAATCAAGTCTCTGTGGCGGTGGCGGATGGGACCTTGGCCGCAACGCAGATTTGGCGTAATATTCGTCGGGCGGCTCCACCCCGCAAGTGGGTTGAAAATGTCAGCGAGCCCCATCCTTTTCTAAATGTCTAATTTTAGATAGGGCCTTGGTACTTTTGCTCGGCCAGGTAAATTGGCGATTTGATTCCTCAACTTTTGGGGAATTTTTTTGTGCCAATATTCAGCTATCTAGGCGATCGCCCAGGCATTTTTTCGGTTTGATGGAGGAGATCCTCTACGTGTGAAGTCCCCCATGTTTTCTTTCCACATTCAGCCCGATAGCGAAATCCCTGCGTCCCAACAGCTCCTGGACCAATTGCAATTTGCGATCGCCTCCCATCAGTTTAGGCGCGATCAACGGCTGCCGAGTTTGCGGCAATTGGAAATGATGACTGGACTCCACCGCAATACCATCAGCAAGATTTACCGGGAGCTTGAAGTCCTTGGCCTCGTCAAGTTAATTCCCGGCTCAGGGGTTTATGTTCAGGATCAGCGCCAGTCCTCCACGACGCCATCCGAAACCACTCAAGAGCCGTCGCCGCAACCCCAGGCCATTTTTGATGACGCAATTCAGCGACTGTTGGAGGCGGGCTATAGTTTGCCTCAAATTCAACAACTGTTTACTAAGGCCATTGATTGGCGTCTCGCCTGTGCCGCCCAGGTGATGATCACTATTCCCCAGCGGGAATTGGGGGCTGGCCAGTGGATTTTGCAAGAAATAAGTCAGGCGATCGCCATCCCGATCCAACTGGTTCCCCTAGAAGCATTGGCCGAACGTTTAGAACAGATCACGGCGGCAACCCTGGTTACTACCCCCTATTTCGTTCAGGCTGTGGCGGCGATCGCCCCCCCGAATATCCAGATTATTCCGGTCACACTCCATGATTACGGCCCCGAACTGGCCCACATCAAAGCGCTTCCCCCCAACCACTGCCTCGGTCTAGTGAGCCTGAGTCCTGGCATTCTCCATGCTGCCCGCACCATTATCCATAGTCTCCGGGGGACTGAGCTGACCCTGATTACTAGCACGCCGACGGATCTGCCTCGTCTCCAGGCGCTAATCCGACGCAGTCACATGATTTTATGCGATCGCCTTAGCTTGGAAACCGTGCAGCAACAAATTAGCCGACTCCAACCCAGTCTTAGTCAGCGACCTAAAGTATTTCCTTGTAACAATTACATCAGTGAAACATCACTACAGTCACTGCATCAAGCCTTACAAAAATCCTAATATTCTAGAAATTCTTATGTTTTGGCTGAATAAAGCTGCTTATAAATATTGTTGGTATTTTTCATAAATGTCTACTGCCGGAATTGGTTCCATAAATGCCTGCGGTAAACTATAATCCTGAGCGGAATACTCTTTTCGCAAATCAACAATATTTAGATAAGGAAGTTGCCAATCCCGTAGCCGCTGCAATAACTCTTGAAATTCGATGTCATTTTTTTGATAACGATATTTAAACGCAATAAATTGCAGCATCCGCGCATAGGAACGGGGGTTATCATGTTCTGCTGGAATTTGGAGAATTTCAGTTAAATGATTGAAAACATCTTGATTATCACGAATGTGTAAACTGAGCTGCGTCACATCATAAGTATCAGATTTTGTTAGGGTTTTTGAGATACTAGAAATCGCCCGCAGCACCGTATAACTGTAGGTTGCCTGCTTAAAAAGCCTCAGCAATTCCAGTCCATCTGGATATTGGGCGACATTATCAATCGCCTTTAAATATTCCTGGAGCACAATCCGGCCTTTGTCTGTTTTAATGCGGTCGAGCAGAGGCCATACTTTTTTGTGAAGAATAGCGATCACTGTTTGGTGATCTTGGGTTGCAAGCACCTGGGAAATAAATTTGTAAATACTTTTTTGAAGCGGACTGCGGAACTGTAATTCTGTTTCAGAAATCAGTAAATAACTTTCCGCCGCTGTTAAAGCCAATTCTAAAAACTGAATAATTCGTTTTAAACCCTTAAACTCGCCAAGTTCTTTCTCGATTAAGACCCGCATTTTGGCATAGGTCAAAAAGTCTTCATTGTCGAACTTATTTAGTTCGATTCGCTGCACATGCCAGGCCTTTGCTCTAATTTCGCGATTATACTTTCGGTGTGCTAAAACAACTTTTTCTGGCACTGACTTCTTGCTAATCAGTTTCACAATTTTTTCTGAAAAACTGGTCTCACCGATTAGAGGCTTATTCCACCATTGTGTTTCATCCATGGTTATTTAAGGCAAGTAATGGAGTTGATTGCTGGTGAACGGGATAGTGTTTTCTGTTCCTAAACTATTTTTTAGTTTGCTGATAGGGAAAAATAGACTTTCTTAACCATATCATCGCATATTCTTTGTCTAGGTTGGGGCGTTTATTATTACATAAATCCTGTCGAAATTGTGGCTTAGAGCGAGCAGTCAAGCCACTTTAACAACCCTCACAGTGCCCTAAGGTAACGAAATTACTGAAGACTAGTCGGAAGAATCAATGCTTTGGTGGAGATGTTGTTTTGCCCGTTGCCAAAGGGTTTCTAGTTCTGCGAGGGAATAATCTGCCAGGGACTTATCTGCAAACTTTTCCATCAGAGAAATGCGTTGCACCATGCGGTCGTTGGTGCCGTGGAGCGCCCCATTGGGATCGAGATCATACCACCGGGCTAAATTGACAATGGTGAATAGTAGATCGCCGAGTTCAGCCTGTTGATGGGCCTTATTCTCAGTTTGGAGTGCCTCGCGAAATTCCTGGAGTTCTTCCTCAAATTTTGCCCACACTTCCCCAATGTTTTCCCATTCAAATCCGGCGGCGGCAGCTTTTTCGGACATTTTTAGGCTCGCCATCAATGGGGGGAGGGTGCTGTTATAGCGGTCTAATTTACGGCTGAGCTGGGGCACAGTTTGCGGGGATTCGCCTTTTTCCTCGGCCTTGATGGTCTCCCAGTTTTGACGGACTTCGGCGACGGTGCTGGCACTGGTTTCACCGAACACATGGGGGTGACGGCGAATCAATTTTTCGCTAATGCCCTCGGCGACTTCCTGGAGGCTGAAGTGGCCGTATTCCTGGGCAATTTGGGCTTGTAAAACGACTTGCAGTAAGAGATCCCCTAATTCTTCGGCGATCGCCTGTTGGTCATCCTGACGGAGGGCATGGACAACTTCATAGGCTTCTTCGATCACGTAGGGAATCAAGGTTTGGGGTGTCTGTTCTAAGTCCCAGGGACAACCACCAGCGGGCGATCGCAATTGAGCAACAACCTCAATTAAATGTTGTAGAGCCGTTAGGATTGCGTCGGTCGTTTGTTTCGGTGCCATAGCTTTTTAAGGGAATTTTTGGGTCAGAGTGAGGGCGCGACAACATCCCCAAAAGAAAAAAGCAGTGTTGCCACTGCCTTAGGTTAACGGTAATTGGGTTTTAACTACTGGCGGAAGAACGGCGACGGCGACGGCGACGGCCATTGGTCTTTTCTTCAGCGTCTTTTTCTGCTACTTCCGGTTCCGCCTGGGGTGAAACTTTTGTTTCTACGGGTTGAGCAGTTTGAAGAGCTGTGTCGTCTGCTTCGAGGGCGACCTCTCCAGTTTCAGGGGTCTCAATCTGGAGTTGTTGCGGCTCTAAATTTTCGACTGGTGTTACTTTTTCCGAAGTGGCATCGGTTTCTTTGGCGGTTCCCGGTCGCACAATTTCGATAATCGTTGAGCGGGGGTCTTTTTTCCCAGCAGCGTCTAAACGCACCAGGGGTGATACCCCAATCAGGGCATAGACATTTTTTTCCTGCTCCGTCATTTCCACCTGGACGGTTTCTTTGGGCTCGTCACGGCGGTAACGACTCCGTTCGCGACGGTCATAGCGGGAAGACGTATTGCTGTTGTCTTGGGACGAAGACGTTTTTGTTTCTTTTTTCTCTTTTGTCGGCGTCTCAGCAGAGGGGCGATCGCCACCATTATCTTGGGTCTCTTTTTCGTCCCGGAGCACCGGCTTACTCGAAACCTCTGGCGATCGCCGGCGACGACGACGATTATTATTATTGCTGCTTTGTTCCTGATAATCGGGATGATGCACTAGATTTAACGGCTCTGCCGCAGGCGTATTCCCTGCATTAATCAGCTTGCTCCGAGCAACCCGTGATGTAATCCGTCGTCCGTGGCTGGTGGTGCCGCGCCGTCCCCCAGACAGTACAGGCCGACTTTCTCCCGGTGTCCGCGCCCCGCCCTGGAGCGAGAGAGAAGACAGAATATTTAACTGGAGTGGTACAGGTTCCTCTTCACCGGGTAAATGTACCAAGTGACCAAGGCCATTACAGTGGGCGCAGGGCTTACCGAACAGTTCGTAAATATTTTGACCCTGTCGTTTACGGGTTAGTTCTACCAAACCGAGTTCAGACAACTGGGCGATCTGGGGCCGGGCCTTATCCGCCTTGAGAATACTTGTAAAATGCTCCAGCAACTTCAACTGATCATGGCGAGAATCCATGTCGATGAAATCCACCACGATTACCCCACCAATGTTGCGTAACCGCAGTTGCCGCGCAATTTCTGTGGCCGCCTCATAGTTCGTCCAGAGCACCGTTTCCCGTGCGGTGGCGGATTTAGTAAAAGAACCAGAGTTTACGTCAATGACAGTTAAAGCTTCGGTAGGTTCAATGATGATGTAGCCCCCAGAAGGCAACTCAACCCTGGGCTTGAGGGCTTCACGAATGGCTGCATTCACCCGGAAATAGTCCAGAATCGATTGCTTTTCGCGGTGATGATCAATTAACAAACCGTCGGGCGCTTTCCCCCCTTCCCAGTTCATGAGCTGGCTTTTCACCCGTTTCATGCCGCTGGCAGAATCCACCACGATGCGGTTCACTTCATCGCTGTACATGTCCCGCAGCACCCGCTGAATAAAGTCGTCATCACGGTTGATCAGGGTCGGAGGACGGCCGTAGTTTGCCTGCTGCTGGATCACTTCCCACTGTTTTTGGAGCAGTTCTAAATCTTCGATGATCGCTTCTTCGTCGGTACCTTCGCCCTCAGTCCGCACCAAAAGTCCCATGCCGGGGGGTTTCATCAGCACGGCGAGGGCCCGCAGACGGTTACGTTCGCTATCACTACTGATGCGGCGGGAAAGGTTAACTCCTTTGCTGTAGGGCATCAGGACGACGTAGCGACCGGGGAGGGTAATATTGCCTGTGAGCCGTGGCCCTTTGTTTCCCGTGGGTTCTTTCATCACCTGAACCAGGGCTTTTTGTTGGGGTTCGAGGAGTTCGGTGATTGAGCTGGAATTTTTTCTGAGTCGAATGGGGCCGAGATCGCTGACGTGGATGAAACCGTTTTTTTCGGTGTCACCGATGTTGACAAAGGCCGCGTCAATGCCGGGAATGACGTTTTCGACGATACCGAGATAGATGTCACCGACCTGTTGGGCACCGGTGGATACGACAATTTCTTGGATTTGGTCTTCCCAAAAAACGGCAGCAATCTGATGCTGCTCTGCAATAATAATTTGCTTAGGCATTCAAATTCCTCGATTTTTTTCGCTTAATGCTGAAAAAACTGTTCTATGCAAGTTCTGTTGTCTGAAATAAATGCTTTGAAACTAGGCTGGATATTTCTTGTTTCGTGCAGACTTCACCGCAGACATGAGTCTATGTATGGCTGGGTGAGATGAAATGGTAGGCGATCGCCGGATCTTGTGTCATTGAGGAAAAGGTTAGGATTACCGCAACAACAAACAAAGACCGGAGCAAATTCTTTCTTCACACGCTGTGTAAAGGGAGAAGACGGTTACGGCTAAATACAGGAAGGTTTAGCGGCATATTTGCAATCGCCTCAGATCCCATTCTAAAGCCAAGTGTTCACTTTGGATCACTTTCATGGGGTCTTGGTGGGCATTTTCCGGAGGCTGTGGAGGGTGTGCTGTAGGGTGTGGGCGACGTGATCGATATCGGTAGCGGTGGTGAAGCGGCCTAAACCAAAGCGCAGGGAGGCGCGACAAAGGGCTGGCGATCGCCCCAGGGCCGTGAGGACATGGGAGGGTTTACCGGAACTACAGGCGGAACCAGCGGAAAGGGCGACGGTATTGCGCAGTGCCAAAAGGAGGGCGGTGCCGTCAATATTTTCGATACTGATGTTGAGATTGTGAGGGAGCCGTTGGTCTAGGTCGCCGTTTAGATAAATGTCCTCTAGGGGTTGGAGCTGCTGCCAAAGGCGATCGCGTAATAGTTTAAGCCTGGTATTTTCGCGTTCCATCTGGGCCAGACCGATTGCAATGGCCTTACCAAAGCCAACAATTTGCGGTGTGTAGAGGGTACCCGATCGTCGGCCCCGTTCTTGGCCACCGCCATGGAGTTGGGGCGCGAGGTTGACACGGGGATTTTTTCGGCGCACATACAACGCACCGATTCCCTTGGGGCCATAGATTTTATGGGCTGTCAGGGACAGCAGGTCAATGTTTTGGGTTTGGACATTCAGGGGAATTTTGGCGATCGCCTGGGCCGCGTCACAGTGAAATAAAATGCCTTGGTCATGACAGAGGGTGCCAATTTCTGCGACAGGTTGGAGTACACCAATCTCGTTATTGGCCGCCATTACCGAGACCAGTACTGTATCTTTACGGAGTGCTCTTTCCAACAAGGATAAATCCAATAAGCCATTGGCTTGCACGGGCAGATGAGTTACCTCAAACCCCAAAGTTTCCAAATAGGCACAGGGGTCAAGCACCGCTCGATGTTCTGTTTGCACCGTAACAATATGCCTGCCCTTGTCAAAATAAGCCTCAGCAACTCCTTTAATCGCTAGATTATTTGCCTCCGTCGCCCCGCTAGTAAACACAATTTCCTCTGGCTCTGCCCCAATGCTGCTGGCGATTATTTCTCTGGATTGTTCTACCGCCGCCGCCGCTTCCCACCCATAAACATGGCCAGCACTCGCAGGATTACCAAACTGCTCCGTAAAATAGGGCAACATCGCTTCTAATACCTGCGGATCAACGGGAGTTGTCGCATGGTTATCGAGATAAATGGGACGCTTCATCACAAAAAATAGCCTAATTTTTTAACCAAGCAAAAATCTCATCTCCCCTTAAAGTCAATGATCGAGCAAAAGTCGGCATTGGTAAACTTTGGGCTTGCTGATCAAACACCTGTACAGATTTATCTGGCTGATAAACGAAAATACAGGCTTCTTGGGGGTCAATCAGCCACCCCATTTCTGTTCCATAAGCTAAACAGTGGAGGATGTTACGAATAACACGGCTATGGCTTTGATTGGGAGACAAAATTTCAATTAACCAATCCGGTGCAAGCTTAAAAACATTGGCAATTTCACCGTTGTCATCCCGGGGGACACGTTCTGTTTTAAACACTGCAACGTCCGGCACAATGGAGCGTTCCCCAAAAGTACAACGTAGTTCTGGAAAAACCTGAGCTGTTTTCTCTGGGCGGAAAGCCATGGTGAGGGCAAGGGTTAATTCCCGTTGTAGGAGGCTATGTTTTCCTGGGGGCATTGGCTTTTGACGAATCATCCCATCGATATATTCGTTGGCAGGTTTAGTCTCTGGTAGCGCTAGGAATTCTTCTAAGGTAATTGAGCGACTTAGTGCTTGCACGATGGAACGTACCGTAGATGGGAACTATTTTTTATTTTAGTGAATGTAACTGACTGAGTTCTGGCTTAGATCGTGGGTGGGTTTCCATTAAGCGCCGCACCTGTTCGGCATGGTAAGAACTACGGGTGAGGGGGCTAGAAATCACTTGCAAAAAGCCGAGGGATTCACCATATTCGCGCCAAGCGTCAAATTGTGCTGGGGTAATAAAATCTTGCACCCCTAAATGTTTTTGGGTGGGCTGGAGGTATTGACCAATAGTGAGAATGTCACAGTCTACGGCTCGCAGATCACGAATGACTTCACGCACTTCGGCATCGGTTTCCCCAAGGCCAACCATAATCCCCGATTTGGTGTAAACCCAGGGGGTTAGCTCGCGGGTGCGCTGGAGTAACTCCAGGGAACGTTGATAATCCCCTTGGGGACGCGTTTTTTTATAAAGACGGGGGACGGTCTCGGTGTTGTGGTTCAACACTTCGGGGGCCGCATCAAGGATCGTTTTGAGGGCGTCCCAATTACCGCAGAGGTCAGGAATCAAGACTTCAATGGTGGTTTTGGGTGACAGTTCGCGGGTGCGCTCGATACATTTTACAAATTGGCTTGCGCCACCATCGGGGAGATCATCACGGTTGACGGAGGTGATCACGACATGGTTTAGATTTAGACGGCGGACGGCTTCGGCGAGATTTTCGGGTTCTGCGGGATCTAAACCCCGGGGCACTTTGTCAAAGTCAATGTCGCAGTAGGGGCAAGCACGGGTGCAGGCTGGCCCCATAATCAAAAAGGTGGCGGTGCCTGCATTGAAACATTCGCCAATGTTGGGACAGGAGGCTTCTTCGCAGACGGTGTTGAGGCTGAGGTCCCGTAAAATTTCTTTGACGCTGCCAACCCGTTGCCATTGGGGGGCCTTTACTCTGAGCCAATCTGGTTTTACCGTCACGGCGATCGCTCCTTATCTTTTGAGAATTTTGGACTTAACGGACAAGTTTTTATCGTAGCAAGGTTTACCTGTGTTAGTATAGGTTCTGTTTTTCGGGATGTAGCGCAGCTTGGTAGCGCACCTCGTTCGGGACGAGGGGGTCGTAGGTTCAAATCCTATCATCCCGATTTTTTAGAAAACCATGACCAAAGATCTCCTGGATGTTTTGCTAATTCCCAGGGGGACTAATCTTTACAGTTGAGACTATAGCGGGTGTCGGTACCGGTAATGGTATTGGTGCCGCTGGCTCGTTTGCAGAGCTCGGACAGTTGATAGCGGTCGAGGAGCGCACCAGAAAAATCAGCCCCATCGATAATCGCTTCGGCAAAGTTTGTCCCCGGTGCAACGGCATCGACAAAAAGGGCGTTGGTGAGGTTTGCACCTTCCATGTTGACTTGATCCATAAAGGCTTCGGAAAGGTTGGCTTCGGTGAGATTGGCCTCCATAAATTTGCCTTCGGTGAGGATGGCTCGGCTTAGGTCACTGCCAGTAAAGTCACTCCCCCGCACATCGGCCCGGGCAAAGCTCGCTGCCTGGAGATTTTCGTGGGCAAAGTCATGGTTCGGCAGTTCGGAATAGGTATAGTTCAGCTTACTAGCGGCGATCGCCTCTGGGGTCACCAAAATTATCACGGCGATCGCCAACAGAAAAACCATTCCCACACGTCGAACAAATTGCGCGGCTACAGAAACCATAATTTCACTAACCTCAAAAAATATTTTTCTTTTTCTAGGATACAAGCCTTCCCCAAGGGGGTTACATCCAGAACTTCCATGTAGTACCCGCTAAATTTGCATCACCGCCACGATTTCGTAGGAAATACTACAAAACTTCCACCATAAGTCATGGCAAAACTAAGCCATTCATTTTTTAACCCCGACTTCAACTTTGATTAACCTTGCCAAAATCAAAGCTTCGGGTGTGAGGACAAACACCAAACTATGACTTCTTTGAAAACTGTATCCTTAGCTGCAACCGCTTTTGTGACGATGACCGGCCAGGCGATCGCCACAGATAATCAAGCATTGCTCGAACAAATTAATCAGTACAGTGCGAACAGTTCTACCGCTCAAGTCAATAGCATTTTCCAGCTCAGCGATGTTTCTCCCTCTGACTGGGCCTTTGATGCGCTGCGAAATTTAGTCGAAAACTACAACTGTATTGTTGGCTATCCCGATGGTACCTATCGTGGCAACCGTCCCCTCAGTCGTTATGAATTTGCCGCTGGTTTAAATGCGTGCTTACAGCAAATTGAGCGGCTGATCACCAGTGGCAGTTCTGAAGTTACGGCAGAAGATCTTGCTGCGCTACGTCGCCTCGTGAATGAATTTGAAGCAGAACTCGCAACCCTCGGTGCCCGCGTTGATGACCTCGAAGGCCGCGTTGAATTCCTCGAAGATTATCAGTTCTCAACGACGACCAAGCTAGTGGGCGAAGTTTCCTTTAACGTTTCTGATGCTTTTGGCGATGGTGTCGATGATGCCCAAACCGTTTTTCAAGACAAAGTTCGCTTAATGCTAGTCACCAGCTTTACTGGCAAAGATCGGCTCTATACACGTTTAAGTGCCGGAAATTCTGGCCCTTCATTTACAGGGCAATACGATACTTTGGGATCTGGATTTGTCCCTAGAACTCAAGAAGGACGTTTTTCCTATGATGGTGAACGTGACAATGATGTCACGATTGATCGACTGCACTATGCCTTTCCAGTTGGTGATAGCACAACTGTCACGGCGATGGCGATTCTCGGTGCTCACCACTTCTATGCAGATACCTTCAATACAGGTCTAGAAGCTGGTGGTGGTTCAAATGGTGCCCTCTCTCGTTTCGGTGAGCGCAACCCAATTTATCGTCTGGGGATTGGTACTTCCACTACCGGGATTGGGATTAAACATGACTTTAATGATGTCTTCCAGCTTTCGGCGGGATATCTTGCAACAAATGGCAGTGATCCGAGCGAAGGAGAAGGACTATTTAACGGCACCTACTCCGCAATGGCGCAATTGGCAATCAAGCCCAGCGACAAGTTTAAATTTGGGGTGAACTATGTTCGCGGCTATGCTACTGATAGTAGTGATTTTGCCTATGGTGGTACGGGAACTGGCTGGGCTAATAATCTGAATAACTCCGGCATGGGCATGGCTGTAAACAATGTGGAAACGAATTCGTTTGGTGGCCAGGTTCAATGGGATGTTACCGATAAAATCAGCCTCCGGGGTTGGGTCGGCTATACCGATGCCAAGTTCGATGAAGGTGAAGCGGATATCTGGACTTGGGCCGGTATTTTGGCATTGCCTGACCTTGGTAAACCCGGCAACATGGGAGCAATTATCGTTGGTTCTGAGCCCTACGCCACAAATCTAGAAATTGGTGGCAGTACGCCCCGAGGCTTTACTGATGATATGCCTTTGCACATTGAAGGGCTTTATAAGTATCAGTTGAGCAAGAATATTTCCATTACCCCTGGTGTGATTTGGTTGATTAATCCAAATCAAAATGAGGATAACGAAGACATTATTATTGGCACGATTCGGACAACCTTCTCTTTTTAGGGAAGCTGGCGGCGAGTGAAGCTGCTTAACTGAAAATGCTGAAAAATAATGACCTGACCCTGGAAGCAATTCTGGGGTTTTTTCTTATGAATCACCAGGAGAAGTTGTTTGCTTACCGCTCAAGAGAGACTGGAGACCCAAAATAAATAGACCTACAGCAATGAGGCCAAATACCCCGGTCGCCATGGTAAATAAGCCCATAATGAGGGTGCGTACTGTAATCCCGATTTGGATAGCCAGACCATTTCCCGTGGGCGGTTTACTAGCAAAGCCCGTAATGACTTTATTTGTTAAAAGGTAGGCTGCAAAGGACATGGAACCAGCAACGGCAGTACCGTACCAACACCGCAAAGGACTGGGTAAGGTTTCGTCTGGTTTTAGGTCGGGGGTTTCTTCGCTCATCGTCTCGATTTGTTAAATAGTAGAAACTACAAATTACAGGCCAGGGGACATGGTTGATATTTTACACCTTTGGGGTTTGGGCAAGGAAATTTTCCAGGAGTGCCAAGCCCAAGACTTAAGCCAATATTTAGTACCGATGTCACTGGGCCAGGTGTTGCCATAGTATAAAAATTGAGAGAAATATTTCCGTGGCCGTTTACGAGGGAGGACAGATCAATGAAAGTTAAGTTCATGAGTGCAGGCAATTCGGTGAAGTTGGTTATTTTTCTGTTGCTGGCATTTGTGGCGGTGGGAGATGTCTTTTTACCAGAACCTCTCAAGGGGGCGAGTAAACAAATAAAGGCAACCGTAAACAATCTTGTCCTGGGTATTTTGCCACGGGAGGGATTTCAAGATCCTCATGAGCGGACGGAAAAGGCCGTAGAAGAAATGGAACAGGAAGCAGGGAGCCAACCCTAGGGATTGGGTTGAATAGCATTACTTTGGTGCAGAATCAAGCGGTTTTGGGCAGGATCGTAGGCGTAACATTCGCGTCCATGGGAGGCTGTGCTGATTTCACCATTTATCGCTCCCCCTAAGGCTTGTACGGTGGCGATCGCCTCTTCGAGATCATCAACTTCTAGGCAAAAACTTAAAGCGCCTGAGGTTCCGGTAAATTCTGCTTGGTGTTGGGGACTGGGTTGAAAAATGCCGATTTTCAGACCCAGAATCCGAAACTCCGCGTAACGATCTTGGCTGTAGCTTGCGGGTTCGTCATTCAGGAGGCCACGGTAAAAGTCAACCACCTCTTGCCAAGGGTCAGCGGCGATCGCCACAAAGATTTCTGAAAAATTTGCCATCACTTACTGCACAGGGACAATTTGCACGGCTAGACCCGTTTCTCGCAAGCGCATTTGCAGATCTTGGGCTTCAAATTCTGCGGCGAAGGCTCCGGCTTGCATCATCCGGCGATCGCCAACCCACGTATGAAACGCATCCGGGATAACAGCCTTTAACCGTTCTTTTTGTTCTGGGGTTTGGGCATCAACCACTACCCGGTAACGCAAGCCTAAACTCTGGGCTAGGGAAGCACTATTGGGCGGTGGCGGTGGTTGTTTGCCTGGTTCTTCGAGGCGAATGACCCCGGTATTGCTAGAACTGTAGGTGGGGATAGAGCGTTGGGGGACAGGGAGAACGTTGGGATTGCTGGGATTGCTCGGTAGACTCACGATGGGTTCAGGGGCCGCAGGAACTGTAATTGCTGCCACGAGGGTTTCGTTCGGGCGACTGGTGGTTTCTTGGTAGGGAGGCACAAAAATTTGAATTGTTTCGCTGCCAGAGACCGATTTTTCGGTGATTTTGCTACTGGTATAGGTGGTGGGCGCAGTTGCAACCCATTCCTGTCGGGGAGCGGCAGCAATCAATTGGTCGCGGGGGCGTTCATTGGCGAGGTAAATGTGATCCAGGGTTTTTCCTTCGTAGGTGCGTTTCGCCATGCGCCAACCCGGATTGAGATTAATCTTCAGCATTCCCTGGGCCAGCCCCCCCGTATCTCCCACTTCGATGGGCGATCGCTCCGGATTTTCCACATCAAAAGCCTTGAGGACAACCGCTCCCCTTTCCGAAACCAGCTGGAGGCGATAGCGCCAAGCCATATCTTGCTCCCCTAGGCGCAGGGAATAGCCGTTGGAATCGGTGCTGCGGCCACAAATCCCCGTAAAGTCAAATTGCAACAGTAGCGGATCAATGACCGTGGGAGAGCCTCCCTGTTCTCGCCAACAGGCCCGGTTTTGATCAAGTTGTTCAAGGATCACAAGATTATAGGCTTCACCACCAGCAAGGGGGACGGCGATCGCCACCACATCTCCAGGAGTCAAATCCTGGGTGCCAAACAAACCGCTATTAGCTTGGGCTATGGGTGCAAAGCTAATGGGCCCTAGGGTAGCCATACTCACCCCCAACGCCGTGAGACCTGCGCGAATATTCATCTGATCCTCATCACCAAAACAAACAATGGGCCTGGGTTTTCCCCTGGGGGAAAGCTCAGAATTGCCAGCATTTTAGCACCGGACTTTTGCCTCTCCCATCCCCTATCCGGCCATCAGTCAACAAAAATTTATAGTTCCGTGTGCCGACACAGTTTAAAAGGGAGAAATTGTTTGCAGCAGTTTCCGCAACCGGAGAAGAAAAATGGTGTGCTGGATGTCTGCATTGACGGTGGGGGGAAGATTTCGTTCCGCCTGTTCCTGTTGGATTTCGGCGTATTCTTGGGCAGTGACGGGTTCTCCATCAATGGGCGATCGCCCTTCGGTAATCATTTCTGTGCGCAACACCTCCTCCGGGAGATCCTCTGGGGGTGGCAGTGCCATCGAGAGGGGCGTTGTCAGGAGCAAAACAACGGCGGTTATGGGCAAAGCAGGTCGTCTTAGCATGGTGACATTTAGGGGACAGTTGCGGGGGACTCAATGGCCTTTCTTTTCAATGTAGCGAATCTAAAACCCATCCCCATGAAAAAGTGGGGTTGCCCTAGGACAGCTCCCCACCATTTTTGATGCTGTAAATCAAGTTTGCTGCGATAAACAGCCCAGAATACTTTATTCGAAATCCTTTCTACCGGGGTTGCGGGTTGGGTCGCTAGATAGAAAACCGAAGATAAACAGAGATACAAAGAAAATGACTGTGATGTAAACAGCAATCTTAAGGGTAAGCATATTTATAGGTCTCCTGTGAACACAAAACCAACGGATGCAATTGGTTTTATGAGGATATTTTAATTAACGTAACATATCATACGTTGATATCCTCGCTTCCGTAAACGAAAGGAATCCTTAAACCGTATTCGCTAGCGCAAAAGCTGCCATTCTCTGCCATGGAACGTCCCCTTTATTTCCTTAAAAATCCTTTCCTGTTGCGGCTGTTAGTCGGGATCGGTTTGGGCCTCTGGATTTGGGGGGTTGGGATGCTGGGGGCGATCGCCACAGATTTTAAAGGCAGCATCGATTTCCATGTCCATTCTGCTCCGGATGTCACGGCTAGGTTATACGACGACCTCGAATTGGTTGAAAACGCAGCCCAGGCAGGGATGCAAGCCCTTGTGCTCAAAAACCACGTCACCCCAACGGCGGATCGGGCGGTGTTGGCCCATAAAGTTGTGCCGGACATGGAAGTATATGGCGGCGTTGTGCTCAATGAAACGGTGGGCGGCTTAAATCTCCGGGCCGTGGAAACCATGGATCGCCTGGGAGAAGGACGGGGAAAAGTCGTTTGGCTACCCACCATTGATGCGGCCCACCATCGTCAGACCCTAAACCACCGCTTTGGGGGATTGCGAGTCGCTCGCTATGGCCATCTGGTGCCAGAAATGCCGGACATTTTGCAGTACATTGCCGCCCATAATCTGGTTTTAGGCACGGGCCACATTTCCCCAGCAGAAATTCTCACCGTTGTCCCTGCGGCGAAACAATTGGGCGTTGAAAAAATCCTCGTAACCCATGCCATGGCCACCGTACCAGGATTAACCCTCGCACAAATGCAGGCGATCGCCGACCAAGGGGCTTTTTTAGAATTAACCTACGTGAATACATTGATGGGGGAAAATGCCACCGAAGCCGACCACCAAGCCTGGGAGAATGTGAGCATTGAAACAATGGCGAAGGCGATCCAAACCATCGGCGCAACCCACTTTGTCCTGAGCACCGACCTCGGACGGGCCCTTGATCCATCGCCCATTGACGGCTACCAGCGATTTTTAGAACAGTTGGCGGCGGCGGGCATTTCTAAAGCTGACCTGTACCTGATGAGCCACACCAACCCCGAAAAACTTTTACAATAAAAGCCACTTTTAGTAAGCAACAAACGGCAAATAATGATTTGGCAAGAGTCTGGCGGCAGTTGGATTTTAATCCCAGTACAACCGGTGGGGGTGATTCATTTTTTGGGGGGGGCTTTTGTGGGCACTGCGCCGCAACTCACCTACAAATGGCTCCTAGAACAGCTTGCCGCCGAAGGATATGCGATTATCACCACTCCTTTTGTGAATGGTTTTGATCATTTGGCGATCGCCCGGCAGGTGCTTAACCGCTTTGAAAATATCCTCGAACGACTGCAAAACTCAAACCAACTGGGCTACCGTTACCTCCCTGTCTATGGTGTGGGCCACAGCATGGGCTGCAAAATTCACCTGTTGATTGGCAGCTTATTCAATGTGCAACGGGCAGGCAATGTTTTGATGTCCTACAACAACTTTCCCGTGAAAAAATCTATTCCTTTCTTCGAGCAGTTTGACCCGGATAACACGATTAATTTTGAATTTACCCCTTCTCCTCTTGAGACCAATGAAATCATCCAAACCAGCTACCAGATCCGGCGCAATCTCCTGATTCAGTTCAACAACGACACCATTGACCAAACCCCAGATCTAACCCCCATCCTCATCGAGCGCTTCCCCAATATGGTGGCCACCCTCAACCTCACGGGGAATCACCTCACTCCCTTAGGTCAAGATCTAGACTGGCAATTTACCGAAGGCTTTTCTCCCCTCGATACCTTTGGCCAATGGTTAAAACAAGGCCTATCAAAGGATCTAAAGGGACTGAAAACAGAGATCTGCCGTTGGTTGAACCCTGCTGATTTTGCCGTCTCTAGGGCGTAAATCGAAAGAATTTTCCCCTAGGCCGAACTGCCTGAAAAATAAGTGCGTGTCCCCTTCGCATCTAGGGCCTCACCGAGGCGCATCAGAGCCTGGACATAGGCCGCAGTCCGCATCGAAATCTGTCGCGTTTGGGCAATGTGCCACACCTGGTTTGTGGCTGTAACCATACGTGTCTTCAGCTGATCGCGAATGTCCGTCGCTGGCCAATAAAAGCCACTGCGATTTTGCACCCACTCAAAATAACTCACCGTGACCCCCCCAGCATTGGTGAGAATATCGGGCACCACCATAATTCCCTTCTCTTCTAGGATGACATCCGCAGCCGAGCTAATGGGGCCGTTGGCCACTTCAAAAATTAATTGGGCTTGCACTTGATGGGCATTGTCCGCCGTAATTTGATTTTCCAGGGCTGCCGGAATCAAAATATCAACATCTAAGGTCAAGAGTTGTTCATTGGTGATCGTTTGGTGTTCAACAATATTGCAAACGGATTTTTCACAATAAACAGCAGCCATATTCCGACTTTCTGACTTGTACTGGCGGATGCTCGGAATATCTAAGCCCTGTTCTGCATAGATCCCCCCACGGGAATCACTAACGGCGACAACACGGTAGCCAGCGCAGGCTAGTTGTTGGGCCAGTTCTGCTCCGGCATTGCCAAACCCTTGCACCGCAACGGTGGTTTTTTCGGGGACATATTCTAGTTTCTTGCAGATGGTTTTAATCACATCAAAGGCACCACTGGCCGTCGCGGTATTGCGTCCTTGGCTTCCCCCCATGCCCAAGGGCTTGCCCGTTACGACCCCCGGCAGAATTTTCCGTTGAATAATGCTGTAATGATCCATCATCCAACCCATCACCATGGCATTGGTATAGGCATCTGGTGCCAAAATGTCTGTGTCGGGGCCAATGGCATCGGCGATCGCCTCGATGTAACCCCGGCTCAAACGTTCTAGTTCGGCTTTAGAAAGGCTTTTGGCATCAACGGTAATGCCCCCCTTGGCTCCCCCAAAGGGCAGATCTAGCAAGGCACATTTAAAGGTCATCCAAAAGGCCAGGGATTGTACTTCGTCTAAGGAAACGTTGGGATGATACCGCACGCCCCCTTTCCCCGGCCCCCTAGTGTCGTCATACCGCACCCGATACCCCCGGAAGATTTTCAAAGAACCATCATCGAGGCGCACGGGAATAGAAACGCTCAGGCTCATTTTGGGATATTTCAAGCGTTCGCTGGCATCTTCAGAGATGTTGACGTGATGGAGCGCTTTTTCGAGGCGTAGGCTAGCATCGCTCAGGAGAGAATTTACCGTCATGGTTCATGGTTTAAGCCGAATAAGGGGTATTAAATCACGGTGACTTTGGCTTGTGAGGTCGGGAACATGAATCACGGGGAAATCGTTACATCTGCTGATGTGAAATCATTCGGGATTGGAAAAAAGGCCATCCCTAAAAATGGAACGATACACTGAAGGGTAAGGTCTTCTGTCCACGGGATTGTGGCACAGAATTTTTTATGCAGACATGATCATCGGATTTTTGGCGGTATTGTCAGCAGCGGCGGCGGCGGGAATGCGCATCGGTTTACCGTTGCTGATTATTTTGCTGCTCCACAGTGATGAATTGGTGGCAAATTTGCCTGGGATCGGTTGGTTGCCGCCCCGGGTTTTGATCGCTATTTTTACGATGTGGGCCGTGTTTGAGCTGTTTGGCTCGAAGCAACTCCTGGGTCAACGCATTCTCCAGGCGATCGCCTTATTATTTAGTCCGATTGTGGGGGCCATTTTAAGCCTGACCGTGGCCCAGGTGATCCGTTTAGAATTTGAACCGCTCTGGCTGGTGGGGGTAATGGGGGGGCTGGTCGCTTTTGTGCTGAAGCTGACTTTGACAGGCTGGTTTTTCCGGTTGCGGGGTCTGCCCCTGTGGTGGTCTTTTACGGAAGATTTTTTATGTGTGGTGCTGGTGCTGTTTGCTTTTCAATCGCCGGAACAGGGCGGCATTATCGCGATGATTTTGCTGTGGTTAGCGGTGCGCAGTTCCACAGAATGGAAACGCTATTACGAAGAGAATCGCCAGCCCCAAGGTGGCAGCCCAGGGCCAGACTAACTTGTTTGGCAAACTGACCTACTATATTGAGTGTCAAAACGTGTGACGAAGTATGATTTCCGTTGATCAAGCCCAAGCTTTAATTCTCCAGGCGATCGCCCCCCTTAGTGAAACCGAACCCAGCACCCTAGAAACGGCCCTGGGACGAATTTTAGCGACGACGGCGACCGGAAAATTAGATATTCCCCATTGGGATAACTCCGCCATGGATGGCTATGCGATCCGGTTTGCAGACCTGACAAATCAGCCCGTTGAACTAGAAATTATTGAAACGATTCCGGCGGGTCAAGCGCCCCAAAAATCCCTAGCATCTGGTCAAGCCGCGCGCATTTTCACCGGGGCAATGTTACCAACCGGAGCGGATACGGTGGTGATGCAAGAGCACACAGAACAACGGGGCGATCGGGTCAAAATTTTACAGAATCCCTCTTTGCGGCAGTTTGTACGCCAGCGGGGTGACTATTATCGCGCCGGGGAACCCCTCCTACAACCAGGGCAACGGTTGGGCGCAGCAGATTTGGCTGTGCTCGCGGCCTGTCAATGTGTGGAATTTCCGGTCTATCGGCAACCGAGGGTCGCAATTTTTTCCACGGGGGATGAGCTGCGATCGCCCCAGGAAAATTTAAAGGTTGGCCAGATTGTTGATTCTAATCGGTATGGTTTGACGGCCTTTGTCCAGGGGAAACGGGCGATTCCGAAAAATTTTGGCATTGTCCCCGATGATCCAGCCCAACTGAAAGCAACCATGAAAGAGGCGATCGCCGCCGGAGATCTGATCCTCTCGACGGGGGGCGTTTCCGTGGGCGAGTTTGACTATGTCGAAAAACTCCTCGAAGAATTAGGGGGCGAAATTTTCATCCGTAGTGTGGCGATTCGTCCCGGTAAACCCCTGACAGTAGCGAAATTTCCTGGAAATAAACTCTATTTTGGTTTACCTGGCAATCCGGTATCGGCCCTGGTGGGTTGTTGGCGGTTCGTGCAACCTGCGTTGAAAAAGTTGTCCGGCGATGCTGGGCCTTGGGCACCAGAATTTGTCTGGGCCACCTGTGATCAGCCCCTCAAGGGCGCCGGAAAGCGGGATGCTTACCTATGGGGAACCTTAGTAACCACCGCGACAGATTATCTTTTTCATTTAGCTGGGGGCGGCCACAGTTCTGCGAATTTAGTGAATCTTGCCCAAACCAATGCCCTCGCCATTGTCCCCCAGGGGACTGGTGAAATCCCAGCAGGCGATCGCCTCCGGGTGATGCGTCTCCAAACCTAGGAGAATTTTTGTTGAAAAGGGAAATCCCAGGCTTACTATAGGAAGATAATTCCGCAACTCAATCGGCCATCGTTGCGTCTTTAGGGTAAATAGCCGCACCCAGCGCGCATAGTCTTTTTAGCAGGTACAACAATTATGACGGTCAAGGGCTTTGGTAATCGAATGATTTATGGATTTGGGGGACTCTCCTTGGCGATCGCCGCCACGGTCAGTCAGCTTCCCCCCCAGCAGGCCGCCCAAGCCCAAAATGCCAATGCCCTCACGGTGCGTTCTGATATCCAAGAGGCGAATACCGAAACGGGGATTATCACGGCCCGGGGCAATGTGCGGATCAATTATCCCGCCCGCAATCTCCAGGCTACTGCTGCCCAGGCCCAATATTTTTCAGAAGAACGTACACTAGTGCTCAGTGGCAACGTCTATGTCCTCCAGGATGGCAATAGTCTCCGGGCAGAACAAATGACCTATTCTATTGACGAAGGACGTTTTGTCGCCACCCCAGGCCGCAGCGAACAAGTAGAAGCCAGCTATCTCATTCCCGAACAGCCCCCGACAAGTCAATCCCGCACCCCTGCACCCATTACTCTCCCCGAAGACGAATAAACCGTGACCATCGTTCTCGAAAACATCCGTAAAACCTATGGCAAACGCGTCATTGTTAACCGTGTCAATTTAAAAGTAAATCAAGGGGAAATTGTCGGCCTCCTGGGGCCAAATGGTGCTGGGAAAACCACTACCTTTTACATTACAACGGGTCTGATTAAACCCAATGAAGGGCGCGTCTGGCTCCAACGGCAGAACATTACGCCCCTAAGTCTAGATGAGCGGGCCAAATTGGGCATTGGCTATCTCACCCAGCAACCCAGCATTTTTCGGAATTTGACGGTCAAGGAAAATATTCAACTGGTTCTCGAACAGTCCCCTTTGTCCCACCGCCAACAGCAACATCGCCTCAAGGAACTGGTGAGCGAATTTCGGCTGCACCGCATTGTGAATACCCGCGGTCGTCTGGTGTCAGGGGGCGAACGACGGCGTACCGAACTGGCCCGCGCCTTAGCCGTCGGCGGTCAAGGGCCGAAGTTTCTCCTACTTGATGAACCCTTTGCTGGGGTTGATCCCATTGCCGTCGCTGAAATTCAACAAATTGTGGCCCAACTGCGGGAACGGGGCATGGGAATTTTGATCACTGACCACAACGTCCGCGAAACCCTTGCGATTACTGACCGTGCTTACATCATGCGGGACGGGGAAATTCTTGCGGCGGGAACGACAGAAGAGCTTTATAGCAACCCCCTTGTGCGGCAGTATTACCTTGGGGAAAATTTTGAGCGCAATGTGAAATATTTCTAGGGCTGGGGTTGCGGGGCAATCGCCAATGGGTAAGGTTTTTAAGGGCGGAGACTTCATAAAACGTTAGGTAAAAGTTCCTAAGAATTCGTTAGGCTCAGATCAATAACATCATCTTTTTTTTAAGAGCCTTTGAATATTGCCGTGTTCGAATTGAGTAGCGTTTTTGAGCAGTTGTGTGAATTTTCCCGGTGCCATTGTCTTGCCATCTGTGGCGGTTTGGTTCCCTTTAACCTGATTTTGAGTTTTTTGACCTTGGTGTACGTGGTGCGCCAGGCTTCCCCCAATTTGATCCAAAAAAATGCGATCGCCGTTTATGGGGGCGTAACCCTGATGGTGCTCCATGTCAGCACGTGGTTCCTGGTCGGCGTTGTAATGGTGCCCACCTTCCTCCTCCCTGCTTTTGGGGCAGTTTGTGTCGCGATTAATCTCTGGGGAACCCAAGCGCCCGCATCCCTGCGCCGTTTCCTGTTTTGGCTGTGGGGAACTGTACTGAAACGAAGCGAACGTGCCACAATATAGAGCCGTCGTATCAAATTTCACGGAGACCCATGGGCGATCAGGGCGAACACCTCAGCACAAATCAACAACCGAAACCATGGGCTGCCCTCTGGGAAAATATTCGCATTCTAGTCATTGCCCTGGCGATCGCCTTGGTGGTGCGCTGGTTTATCGCGGAACCCCGGTATATCCCCTCCGGTTCGATGCTGCCGACCCTCGATTTAGGCGATCGCATTGTTGTCGAAAAACTATCCTATCGATTCCAGCCCGTGCATCGGGGTGATGTGGTGGTTTTCCGGACGCCCCCCCAACTAGAACTCCTCGGTTACGATCCCCAACAAGCGTTTATCAAAAGAATTATTGCCACCCCCGGTGAAACTGTATCCGTTCACAATGGCACCGTGTATGTTGACCAAGCGCCCTTAACGGAACCCTTCATTGCTGCGTCGCCTGACTATGAATTGCCGACCCTAACGGTGCCGCCCCACAGTTTTTTTGTCCTTGGTGATAATCGCAACAACAGCAATGATTCCCATATCTGGGGCTTTGTCCCTGCCGATAATGTTATTGGCCATGCCATTTTTAAATTTTGGCCCCTGAACCACCTCGGCAAAATTCTCTAGAACTATTTTCTCAACCTGCCCCCTCCTTCTTTCGATGATTACTTACTCCATCATCATCCCGGTGTACAACGAAGAAGCGAATCTTCTGGAAATGTATCGGCGTGTTGTCCAGGTTATTGAAGGGTTAGATGGCCCCGCAGAGTTGGTTTTAATCGACGATGGCAGCCAGGATCGTTCCCTCGCCATTTTGGACGAATTACACCAAAGGGATCCCAGGGTCCACTACTTAAGTTTGGCGAGAAATTTCGGCCATCAAATCGCGGTTACAGCTGGTTTGCAATATGCCCAAGGGGAGGCGGTCATTATCATGGACGCCGATCTCCAGGATCCCCCCGAATTGCTTCCTCAATTAATTGAAAAATGGCGGGCGGGCTACCATGTGGTCTATGCCCAGCGGGTGAATCGAGCCAGAGAAAGCTGGTTTAAGAAGCTCATGGCCTATGGCTTTTACCGGATTTTAAATCAATTTACCGATGTTTCCATTCCCACGGATACGGGGGATTTCTGTTTGATGTCCCGTCAAGTAGTGGATATTCTCAACAGCATGCCCGAAAAACACCGCTACATTCGCGGCCTCCGGGCCTGGGTGGGGTTTCCGCAAACGGCGGTGCAGTTCAACCGGGAGCCACGTTTTGCCGGGGAAGTAAAGTACACCTTTCGTAAATCCCTGAAGCTCGCCATTGATGGGATTATTTCCCTGTCCCGTAAACCCTTAAAGATTGCCACTTATTTGGGTTTGGTGACAGCCCTGGTGGCGATCGCCATGATGATTTTGGTGTTATTTTGGCGGATCTACAATGCCCCGGCCCAGTTAATTGGCTACACTCTGATCACCATTGCCATTTTCTTTTTGGGAGCTGTGCAACTTATTTGTCTTGGCATTCTCGGTGAATACATTGGCCGCATTTACGACGAGGTGAAACAACGCCCCCTCTACACCGTTAAAAAAGCGGCGGGCTTTGACGAAGTACTTTAGGCCAGATTTTTCTAAAGTTTGCGGGCGAGGGTCAGACCATCGGCCACAGGCAATACCGTCAAACTAATGCGTGGGTCGTTGTACAAAGCTTCATTGAAAGCGCGAATTTTTTCCGTACGTTTGTCTTGATCCGCTGGATCGGCCACGCGTCCCGACCACAACACATTATCAACGGCAATGACACCGCCGACCCGCAGTAATTTGAGAGACCGCTCGAAATAGTTTAGGTAGTTGCCTTTGTCCGCATCAATGAAGGCAAAATCAAAGGTGCCCACTTGCCCTTCCGCTAGCAGAGAATCCAACGTTTCGAGGGCTGGGGCAAGGTGGAGTTCAATTTTTTCGGCGACCCCTGCTTTTTCCCAATAGGTTTGGGCGATCGCCGTTGGCCTTGGGTCGCGATCGCAAGCAATGACTTTTCCATTTTTCGGCAGCGCTAAGGCGACAACGAGAGCACTGTAACCCGTAAAAACGCCGATATCTAAGGTTTTCTGCGCCCCCAGCAGTTGCACGAGCCAGGCCATCAACTGACCCTGTTCCGGAGCGATCTGCATCCGGGCTGCTGGGTGTTGGGCCGTGATTTCCCGTAATTCTTTGAGGACGGGATGCTCTTTGAGGGAAATGCGGAGGAGGTAATCATATAAAGGGGCGTCCAGGGAGAGGCTACTACGGGTCATGGCAAAGGAGTGAACGAAAAAAGTTTACAATTTGTTATAGACTGATGCTAATCCCAACCAGGAGTTTTTCCCGATGTTAAGACTTGAGCACATCCGCAAAATTTATCCCACCGGCGAAGTTCTCAAGGATATTAACTGGGAAGTGAAAACGGGTGAACGGGTTGGCCTTGTGGGGGTCAACGGTGCGGGAAAATCTACCCAGATGAAGATCATTATGGGGGAAGTGGAGCCGACGGATGGCGAAATTATTCGTCCGGCAGATCTGCGCATTGCCCATTTGACCCAAGAATTTGACGTGGTGCCGACGCGCACTGTGCGCGAAGAACTATGGACAGTCTTCACAGAAGCCAACGCTGTGCAGGATGAAATCCACCGCATTCAGCATGAAATGGCCGAGCCGGATGCCGATCTAGATGATCTGATCCACCAGCTTGACCGGGCCCAACGAAAATTTGAAGCCCTTGATGGTTATCGTTTAGAGTCCCAAATTGAAAAAATTCTCCCGGAAGTGGGCTTTGAGATCGAAGATGGCGATCGCCTGGTGAGTTCCTTTAGTGGCGGCTGGCAGATGCGGATCAGTTTGGGCAAAATTCTCCTTCAGGAACCAGATATTCTCCTCCTAGACGAGCCGACCAACCATCTAGATCTAGAAACCATTGAATGGTTGGAAAATTATCTCCGGGGTTTAAAGACGCCGATGGTGATTATTTCCCATGACCGAGAATTTCTAGACCGCCTTTGTACGAAAATCGTTGAAACAGAGCGGGGAATTTCGACCACCTACCTCGGTAACTATTCCCAGTATTTGCAACAAAAAGCAGAAAATAAAGACGCCCAGCAATCTGCCTTTGAGCGCCAACAAAAAGACTTGGCCAAACAACAGGAATTCATTGAAAAATTCCGGGCGAGTGCCACCCGCAGCACCCAGGCAAAAAGTCGCGAAAAACTATTAGATAAGGTCGAACGCATCGAAGCACCCATTAGTGATGTGCGCACCCTCAAGTTCCAGTTTCCCCCAGCGCCCCGGGGCGGCCAGGAGGTGGTGACAATTCAGGATTTGACCCACACCTACGACGACAAAATTCTGTTTCTCGGTGCGAATCTGGCCATCGAACGCGGCGATCGCATTGCTTTTCTAGGGCCAAATGGCTGCGGCAAGTCCACAACCCTGCGCATGATCATGGGCATGGAAAGCTACGACGAAGGCAATGTTAAAATTGGCACCCACAACATCATTCCCGGTTATTTTGAGCAGAACCAAGCTGAAGCTCTCGACCTTGAAAAAACGGTAATGGATACGATCCACGATGAAGTACCCGATTGGAAAAATGGCGAAGTCCGGACGCTCCTAGGGCAATTCCTCTTTAGTGGCGACACCGTTTTCAAAAAAGTAGGTGCCCTTAGTGGTGGTGAAAAAGCCCGGTTAGCCCTGGCAAAAATGTTGCTGCGGCCCGCAAATTTTCTAATCCTCGATGAGCCGACCAATCACCTTGATATTCCAGCGAAGGAAATGTTGGAAAACGCCCTCAAGGAATATGACGGCACCGTGGCGATTGTCTCCCACGACCGTTTCTTTATTTCCCAAGTCGCCAATAAAATTGTCGAAATTCGCGACGGAGAATTTATTGTTTACAACGGCGATTATCATTACTATCTTGAAAAAATCGAACAAGAAAAAGAAGCAGCACGACGACGTCTAAAAGCAGAGCAAGAAGCGGCGAAAAAAGCAGCAAAAAAAGCCAAGCAATTGGCCAAGAAAGCGACTAAAAAATAATAGCAAGATGTAGTTTTATGTTTTATCAACCGCCCCTCTGGTTACGGTCTGGCATTGCCATGACAATCTATGCGGCCTTTGGTGCTGCGAAACAGTGGCACAGTCAACCAAAAACATCTCCTTTAAAGTATCGGGAGGTGATCCTGACGGGGGCGAATCAAACGCCTATTTTTTGCCAATATGCGCAACCCAGTAATTCAAAAGGAACGATCGTTGCTACCTATGGCATTACCGGCAGTTTAGAAGACCAATGGTTTCTAGAAATTCTCGCTCATAAGGCTTTCCAGGCAGGCTATGGTGTTTTATTGTTCGATTGGCGTGCCCATGGTAAAACAGCAGCCCTCTCCCCTGATTTGACCAGTGACGGCCTCCTTGAAGGCGAAGATTTTGTGCGTCTAGCGGCCCAGGGCAAACAACAACTGGGGTTAAAGTCGCCTTTTTTCTTTGCTGGTTATTCTCTGGGGGGACAATTAGCTTTGTGGGGATTAAAAAAAGCCCAGGAATTGGATTTAAAGGCTTTAGGGTTGCAACCAGAAGATATTCTTGCGGGTGCTGTCATTTGTCCCAGTTTAGAATCCCACCGTTCCCTCAGTTATCTCGAAAAACATCCGTTCAAATGCTATTTTGAGCAGGCGATCGCCAAAAATCTACAGAAGCTGGCTTGGCAGTTACAAAGCTACCATCCCCACGCTTTCCAGACTGAAACCATTGAAAAGGCGACGACAATCCGAGAGTTTGATCAGTATCTCGTGATTCCCAAGCTGGGTTTCACCACAACCCAAGCTTATTACGAGGCCAGTAGCCCCCTTTATTTTCTCCAGGATTTACACAGGCCGACTTTTATTTTGTATGCAGCGGATGATCCCCTCTTTGCGCCGGATCTTGTTGAAGATCTCCGCTATGTCGATCAACGGAATACTCACCTAAATACCCAAATTACAAAGTTTGGGGGCCATGTGGGTTACATTAGTGATCGCCAATGTCAAAATCATTGGGGAGACAGTGACCCCTGGTGGGCATGGCAAAGAATTCTTTCTTGGTTTGACCAACAGTTAAGTCGGCACCACCGGACTCGTTCTGTCACGACAGCGCAACAATAGCACAATAGTCAGAAAGTCGAACAGAAATTCAAAGATCAGAAGAACGGGCTTTGAGGCGCTCGATGATGATTGGTAATGCAATGACGAGTACCTTAACGACCCAGGGGGCGTAACACAAGGCCAGAAATCCGGCGAGGATAGCCACACATCCCGTAGCAACTTTGACAATTTCTTCCTTTGTGGTGACACTCAAACAAGTTGCACAAGCAGCAACTCCGAGACTCAAAATCGATGGGTTAATCATTATTCAATACTATTTCTGCTGCAAAAGGCGATCGCCCGAATGGCGTTGGTGCGGATTTTTACTTCCCTAGCTGTCATGGTGGGGCGGTTAGGGAGCGCACAGTCAATAAAAGTTAAGATATATGACATGATACTCCGATCTACTCATCTGTCAAGGTAGAGCAAGACGACTTTTTCTCACATTGTTAACAATTGCCCACAGCAATGGGGCTCAACATTTTCCGCTGAAGCAATCGCCAACTTACCTACAGCGGCGCGGTTAACCTGACGGATTTACAATCACTTCCTGGGGTAAATCAAATTCAATATTCGGGCCACGGTCTAAAACCTCAATGTCCCACTGGCCCCGCCGAGCTGATTCAAACACCACATAGCGGCCATCGGGGCTAATTTGGGGGTTGCGCACCCAATGACGGTAGCCCTGGGTCAAAATATCAGACTGCTTGGTCGCCCGATCGTAGAGGATAATATCCGGCTTCCCCAGGGGACTAGAAAGATAAACAAGGTAACGCCCGGTACGGCTTAGGCTAGGGCTTTCATAAATTGCATTTTTTTGATTGAGATTCGGCAATTCCACAAACTGCTTTTGGTTTAAGTCATAAAAAAGCAGTTCACTGGTGCCATGGCGATTAGAAATTAGAGCCAACCAGCGACCATCCCCACTCAACGCAGGCTGTTCATCATGGAAGCGGCTATTGAGGGAGACCGGGGTTAAGGGGGTGTTGCCAAAGGAGCAGCCTCCCAATCCCACCAATATCATCAACAACCAGAGAAAGCGAGGGGTTTGCCTAAGCACGTTCGTTAATGGGCAGAAAATTCGGGCAATTAGTAGTCGAAATTGACGGGGTTGTTGGGGCGATCGCCTTCTGGCATTTCTGGATTGTCGGGGGCCGGATCATCCCAATCTTGATCCTCCCCAAAGGCAGCGCCATCAATGGGTTGATAGTCAACGGTGGCCACTTCTTCGTCGGGGGCACCATAATCATCGGGGCGAGGGCGACGGGGACGACGGGGGG
>NZ_CAWNNO010000060.1:0-176178 GCF_963876085.1 Synechococcus sp. BDU 130192
CCCATCACATCCTGAAGCACTTGAGAATGCACCGCTTGCAGAAAAGAATTAGTTTTCCTTGCGGCGGTCAAATTGCGCTTTTGACTGTAATAGGTCGGCTTTTCTGAATCCATTGGGTAAATAAATTCCCGCTGAATACTGCAAGCATTAACTGGGCACTTACGGGACTGAATCCAGTCACGACGCTCCGCCAAGGCGTAGTTATAGACGCGTTTGCACGTTGCCAGCCACTCCTCCATTGTGGAAGATTGATTGGCCGTTGGATAGGCTCTGTACTCGTAAGTGAGGTTAAGCATCAGGTTATTCTATCAGGTTCTAGGGAGCTTGTTGATTTCCCTAAGATTTGTTGTTTGTCTCCGCGTTGCTATGACTTACCGCTTCTTATCCCGACGCTGTAATTTTAATTCAGCGTCGGGCTTCCTCATGATTTAGCTAACGACTTCCGTTTCCAGACTATAAGATATCTCAGATGAAAACAGAGGTGGGCAATGTTACAAAATGCCCACCTCGCAGTTTCGTGTTTTGGAAGGGAATATCTAGCGCTTAATTTTGTCCTGCTGACTGATGAAAATCAAAAATGCGGTGGCAGGAATGACCACAACTAAGGTGCCAGCCAAGAGGCTATAGAAAAAGTTTGCCAAAGAGGGAGTCATAATGAGGGTTTCCTTAATGTGTTTAATAATTATTTGTTGATAATTTTGCCATACTCTCCGCCGAATCTTGCCATTGATGTTTAGAATCTCCCTGCCGCTGCCCCGAAATGTTCAGCCCAAGGCTTGGGGATTTGGTCTTTTTGGCCTGGCGATCGCCTTCAGTTTGATCGACGTTACCGTTCGGGGTGGAGCCCTATTTAATGGCCAGGGTTTAGGCACCCTTGGGCGATTTGTGGGGGCCGCTTTTCAGCCAAATTTAACAGTAGACTTTCTCCTCCTGACCTGCCAGGCAAGCCTGACCACCTTTGCCTATGCGATCTGCGGCACCTTTTTGAGTTTGGTGGTGGGTACTATCGGCGGGCTACTCAGTGCCAGGTTACTCTGGGAGACGATTTTTCCCCAAGGCAAGCAGTTGGGGGGTGGCATCCGATTGCTCTTGGCTGTACCCCGTTCGATCCATGAGGTGGTGTGGGGTCTGATTTTGATTAATATTTGGGGTCTAGATCCGGTGGTGGCCTTGGGGGCGATCGCCATTCCCTTTGGGGCGATTGTGGCGAAAATTTTTGCCGAAATCATTGATGAGACTCCCCGGGCCGCCTTTGAAGCCTTAATTTATAGCGGTGCCCCCACGGCCCAAGCTTTTCTCTATGGGATTTTGCCCCAGGCTTTGTTTAATTTGTTGTCCTACAGTTTTTATCGCTTTGAATGTTCCCTGCGTTCGGCGGCTGTGTTGGGCATTATTGGTGCTGGGGGCCTGGGCTATGAGATTTATTTAAGCCTACAATCCCTCCGCTACGAACAGCTTTGGACGTTGTTTTATGCCCTGATTGCGTTGAATGGGGTGGTGGATTGGGGGAGTCATTTTTTGCGGCAACGGCTGGATTGCACCAGTCGGTTTGACCTCAACAGCCACCGTTACAAATTGGGGGGACAGCGGCGGGATTGGCTCTTCGGTACGATGCTTTTCGGTAGTGGTTTAGTGGCTTGGGGATTTGGGTATATTCAGCCCGATTGGTCGCGACTCTGGTCTGGCCGGGGCCAAGACTTTTTGGGGGAAGTTATAACTCAACTCCAGACCGTCAGTTTCGATTTCGCCCAGGGAAAACAGTTAGCGATCCTGGGTCTACAGACTCTGGAGATGTCTATTTTGGCGATCGCCTTAGCTGGGGTGGGCGGATTCTTTCTGGCCTTTTTGGCAGCGAAAAATCAGCGGCCCATTTTCTGGGGACAACGGCTCTTAAGTCATTTGGTGCTTTTGGTCTGTCGCAGTATTCCGGCTCCCATCTGGGCATTGGTAGTGGTATTCGTGATGTTTCCGGGGACTTTGCCGGGGGCGATCGCCCTGGGGATTCATAACCTGGGCATTTTAGGCAGATTAATGGGCGAAGTAATTGAAAATGTTCCCCCTGCGCCCCTCAATGCTCTCCGGAACCTAGGCAGTAGCGAAGGCAATGTTTGGCTCTACGGTACGGTGCCTTTAACGCTGCCTAATTTTATTGCCTACAGTTTTTATCGTTGGGAAGTCTGTCTGCGGGAAACGGTCATTGTCGGCCTCGTGGGGGCGGGCGGCCTCGGACGACTTCTGATGGAACAATTGAGCAGTTTTAATTATGGTGGCGTCAGTCTGACCTTGCTTTGTTTCCTCTTGCTTACTTGGGGAGTTGATAGTTTTAGTGGCTTTTTACGACAACAGCCCCGTTAAATAAACTTGCTTTGGCGATCGCCGGGGTCTTTTGACAAGACTTTTTTTTTGAGCTTTACTTACAATGACATTTCAAGTCCATAGGCTGTTCTTGCGGTTATGTCCGATGTTGCCCCGTTAAATCTCCAGGATCTGCAAGCGGATCTCCAAACTCAACTTGAAGCAGAATATTTCCCCACAGACCCGATTCAGGTGCGTTGTCTCTTTAAGGAAGGTCTGTTGCTTGTCCTGGTACAACATCAAGCTCCGGCCCCGGCAGAGCTCCCGCCCCTTTTCCGGCTGATCCGCGATCGCCTCCAGGGTGATCCCCGCGTCCAAGGGCATCAAACCCTCATTTATTTGCGGATTACTGGGGCCAACGAACCCTATGCTTTCCACGCCCTCACCCAGTCTGAAGTCGAGCCTGTTTCCGATGGAGAACCTCCAGAAAGTGAACTGGACTCCCCTGAACAACCTGAATTTCCGGAAGATATTGACCTCGAAGCTACGGATGATCCTTTTCCGTCCGTGGGCAATGAGTTAGAAGAAGACTCGTTTGATACCGCCGTCCCAGAAGAAGAGCCGACGGATTCCAGCGGCGATTTTGAAGGGTTTACCACTGCTGACGGGGGGCTAGAAGAGTTTACCGAATCCTCTAATCGCCCTCGCAAAAAAGGCCCCCTAATCCTCGGTGCGAGTTTGTTGTTAGTCCTTGTGGGGGTAGCGGGCTATGGTTTGAGTCGTCCCTGTGTGATTGGTGCCTGTGCGCCCCTGACCACCGCCACACAACTGGCTGATCCAGCCCGATCGCTGTTTGCTGCTGGTGAAAATCCCTCTGGCCAAGCGATTCTCCAGGCCCAGGCTAATTTAGAAGAGGCGATCGCCACTTTAGAAACCGTGCCCCGTTGGTCGCCCCGGTATGGGGAAGTACAGACCCAAATCGCCGATTACCAGTCCCTCAATGGTAGCCTTGGTGATCTAATCACAGGCTTATCCCAGGGAGCAACGGCAGCCCAAATGGCTGAAAATCCGCCCTCTTCTGTGGCCCAATGGCAAGAGATTATTGAACAGTGGCAAACGGCGATCGCCACCTTAGACGCAATTCCAGCAGAGGATTTTTATTACGATTTTGCCCAGGCGAAACGGGCCAGTTACCAACAAAATTTAGAAGCTGTGGAACAACGGGTGCAACAACTCCAGGCCCAAGAATCCTCAGCCCCGGCTGCAGCGAGCAATTAGCGATCGCCCCTTAAAAAGCTAGGGGAGCAAGGGTATCGATGAGCGGGGCCGCCTTGAGGGTTTTGCCAATGTGATGCTCAAGGTACTGCCGTAACAGATGTTCAACCCGGAGCCAGGCTGTTTCTAGGGAAAATACTGTTTCCTGGGCTTGGGGCCACCGTTGCAGCTCCGGCAAATTACGGTTGGGCAGCATTTGTAAAATATCTAGTTCCAAAGCCGTCAGCCGTTGATCGGGACGAATGTTTCCCTGGCCCAGCACCATAATCCCCCCCAGATCGTGACTAAAGCCAATGCGCCACCGGGGATCAACAAAGTTGGGAGAAATAAGGGTTTGACTGCCCTGGCAATGTTGAACTTGGGGGGCAAAACCGGCGATCGCCAACAGATGAAATAGAGCTTGGGTTAGGTGGGCGATGATCTGGGTCACCCTGGCGCTGGGCTGAAATTCTAAAGCTTCGATGCGGCGCAGATGTTCCCGGAGCAATTCATATAATTCCGGCTGGGGGGTGTGGCTCACTGCGAGGTAATGGGTTACTTCTGCGAGGTATTGACCCACGGCTAATTTGGCAAAGTCATGTCTGAGGCCAGAATAGGAGGTGAGCATATCCGCCTGCTGAATCCGGTCTAGCGATCGCCCCCTGGTCAAAACAAATTCATTGACCACCAGTAATTCGGTGCGTCCCCGCAGGGCAGAACGGTGTTGACGCGCCCCTGGGGCTACGGCTTTTACCAACCCTTGTTCCGGCGATAGGATCGTTACCAGCCGATCCGCTTCACCGAGGGGGCTGCCTTTGAGAATGATGCCTGTGACTTTAAAAGACATACCGTATTTACCAAGTTGGATTGTCGCTCGCTTGTTCCCTTTCCTGCATAATCTTGATACTCCGGGAGGTGCCAAGGCGAGTTGCGCCTGCCTGGATTAAGGCGATCGCCTGGTCAACCGTTTTGATCCCTCCTGCTGCCTTGATCCCAATGCGCCCTTTGGTGATCCCATGGAGCAACTTTACATCAGCCACCGTTGCACCCCCGAACCAGCCCGTTGAGGTTTTGAGATAACTAACCCCTGCATCGAGGCAAATTTCTGCGGCAAGGCGTTTTTCGGTATCGGTTAGGAGAGCCGTTTCTAAAATGCCTTTGATGGGAACCTTAGTTAGTTCGACGATTTGCGCCACTTCCTGATAGAGCTTCTCCGATTCCCCCATTTTCACCAAGGCCAAATTAAGCATCACATCTAATTCCGTGGCGCCATTTTCTACCGCTTCCTGGGCTTCGTAGAGTTTGGTTGCGGTCGTATGGGCCCCTGCGGGAAAACCGACGACAGAACAAATCTGAATCGGTCGCTGGTGTAAGTAATCCCGGGCTGTTTTTATCGCCGTTGGGTAGAGACAGACCGCCGGAAAATCAAATTGGACTGCCGCCTCACAGCATTCTTTGACCTGGGCTGCGGTGGCTGCTGGGTGCAACAGAGAATGTTCGAGATACCGGGCTAAATCAATTTCGTTTGCGGGAATCGCCATGGTTTTTGGAAATGGTACTTCCTTTGATTGTGGCAGAAATTGTTCGGCTTCTGGGGCGTCTGTAGAAATTGTCTAGGCACAACATCCACAAAAAAATCCCCTGCCATCACAGGAGATTAATCAAGCAAGATAGTTCGGGAAAGGCACCAAGGCCGCGCAAGTTCGTTTGAGGGTTACTTGCCCCGTTTATCTCGGTCTTGACGACGGCGATCGCGCCATTCCACAAAGGTGAGGTAGGAGATCCCACCGCTGACCAATAGCAGCAAGGCAAGGGCTCCCAAAAAAAGAGAATTTAAAAAAATTGTTTCCACGATCCTAGAAACCGTTACGTGCCCAAACAACCATGGCGATCGACCAAGTGAACAGGGCCAATAGCGCGCCCCAACCTAGAGAAAGAACATCCATTTTTAATAACGCCTTGAAATTACTAAAGAGTGATCATCCCATATCTTATCCTGTCTTGAAACCTACCGAAACGTGACTCCCTGAATCCCCAGGGTGAAATTCAAGGCTAAATTGGCGATCTCCAAAAAAACCTCCCAGTTGTCCAGGAGGTTTTGAATTAAAGGATTATCGCCAGTTAAACAACGTGCGTCACTTAACTGGTGCGGCCCGCCAAGGTGCGGCGTTTGAAGACCATTTCGTAGGCTTCGATAATGTCCCCTTCTTTCCAGGTGCTAAATTTATCGACGCCAATCCCGCATTCATAGCCAGAATTGACTTCCCGGACATCCTCGCGGACACGCTTGAGGGAATCGAGGGAACCGTCATAGACGACGACATCACCCCGACGCACGCGGATCATCCGGTTACGAACGACCTTACCCGACTGGACATAACAGCCCGCAACGGAGCCACGCCCGACGGGGAAGACGGCCCGCACTTCGGCCCGACCTAGGGGTTCTTCGACTTCCTCTGGATCCAGGAGACCTTCCATCGCCCCTTGGATTTCTTCGAGGAAACGGTAGATCACGTTATATTCGCGGATATCAACCCCTTCTTGTTCGGCGGCCTGTCGCGCACCGGGAGCCAAGGTCGTGTTAAAGCCGATAATGATCGCCCCACTGGCGGCGGCAAGATCAACATCTGTTTCGCTGATTTCACCGGGAGCAGACAGCAAGACACGAATTTGGACTTCGTCCTGGGGCAGTTGTTGGAGGGAGCCGAGAATCGCCTCGACGGAACCCTGGACATCAGCCTTGAGCACCAAGTTGAGTTCCTTAAGTTCCCCTTCTTGGGCTTGGGCCGAGAGACTGCTAAGGCTGACCCGTCGGGAAGACATGGCCTGTTGGAGCCGAGATTGACGCTTCCCTTCGGCCCGTTCGTCGGCGATCGCCCGGGCTTCTTTTTCACTGGAGTAGACTTCAAATTCATCCCCAGCCGCTGGTACCTCACTTAAACCAAGGATTTCCACTGCAAAAGACGGTGTTGCATCCGTGACTTTTTCACCGCGATCGCTAATCATGGCGCGGATTTTACCCATCACCGATCCCGCCACAATGATGTCACCAACCCGTAGGGTTCCGTTCTGTACTAACAGAGTCGCTACCGGGCCGCGAGCGCGATCCAAGTGGGCTTCAATGATTGTGCCTCTCGCCAGACGATCTGGGTTCGCCGAGAGTTCTTCAATCTCAGAGACGAGCAGAATCATTTCCAGGAGAGTATCTAGGTTTTCTCCCTTCAGGGCACTGACGGGCACCATAATGGTTTCGCCGCCCCACTCCTCAGGCACTAAGCCCTGTTCTGAGAGTTCCTGCTTGACGCGATCCGGTTCTGCGCCGAGTTTATCCATTTTGTTGATCGCCACAACGATGGGCACTTTGGCCGCTTGGGCGTGGCGGATTGCCTCTAGGGTCTGGGGACGGACACCGTCATCAGCGGCGACAACGAGGATAGCAATATCTGTCACCTTTGCACCCCGGGCCCGCATGGCCGTAAAGGCTTCGTGACCAGGAGTATCGAGGAAAACAATTTGACCGGGTTTCCCGTTGTGTTCGATGTCCACGTGGTAAGCACCAATGTGCTGGGTAATTCCCCCGGCTTCCCCTTGGGCCACCTTAGTCTCGCGGATGGAGTCCAGGAGGGTAGTTTTACCGTGGTCAACGTGACCCATGATGGTGACAACCGGAGGACGATGTTGGAGGTGTTCGAGGTCGGCCACATCCAGCATTTCTGTGGATTTTTCAGCCGCTGATTTCACCTCTGGGGCAATGACTTTCACGTCAAATTCCTCGGCCACCATCTGGGCGGTGTCATAGTCTAGGGTTTGGGTGATGTTGATCGCGATCCCCTTACTGAAGAGGCGACGGATAATGTCTGTTTCAGCGATGCAGAGGATATCTGCCATTTCCCGGAGGGTCATGGTTTCTGTGAGGGTGATCTCCGCTGGTGGTGTTTTCACATCAGGGCGATCGCGCCGTTGTTCTTTCTGAGATTGACCACTGCCACCACTGCCAGATCGTTTCGCCGCTGGTTTCTTCGGTTTTGAAGGTGATGGCTTGCTTGGGGAAGGAGATGATGAAGCACTCTTCGGTTTGGGGGGACGGGCAATGGACAAGCTGACAGAAGGCACTTCGGCATTGTTGTTTGTGGTTGTGCCAAAGTCATCGTCATCGTCATCAATGACAACGGGGCGACGCTTGAGTTTGCTGGTTTTTGTCTTCTTGCTTTCGGATTCGTCCTCTTCCTCATCTTCCCAGACTTTACGTTTGCTGGGTTTCGGGCCAATGGCTTTTTTGGGTTTTGCGGCGGGGCGCTTAGGAGGAGCAAGAAGGACTTCTGGGGTTGCGTCATCATCCCCTTCGACATTGTTGGTATCGGGTTCTTCGTCAAGCTCAGGTTCAATCGCTTGAACGGGGGCGGGCTTTTTACTGACGGTGCCAACAATTTGCGGTTTTGGCCGTAATTTTGGTGCTTTGGCCGGGGCTTCGGCGGTATTTTTCGAGAGGGATTTGGCCCTCACATCGGCTTGGGTTGCCCCACTGTTTGTTTCTGCCGTTGCAGGACTGGCATCGGGCGTCTTGGGAGCAGATGATTTGGGGGTTGGCCGAGGCGGCGGCCCCATGAGCTTGGGTTTCGGGGCAGCGGGGGCTGCTGGTTCTGCTTTGGGGGAAGTTGTCTTGGCCACTGGCTCGGCTTTGGCTCCATTGTTGGTCGGAGACTCTTCTGGTTGTGCAGGTGTCTCTTTTCCTCGACTCGGAGGAGACTGCAATTTCGGACGTTCAAGCTTTTTGGCTGTTGGGGTTGGTTGATTTGCGTCGGCTGATTCTGATTTACTAGCCTGGGGTTTTGCGCCCTGGGGCTGGTGCTGGACGGAGAGAATTTCTTGTTTTTTCTTTCTCTGGGGCCGCTGGGCCTTGGGGGCTTGGGGGCGCTTTTGTGTGGCGATCGCCCGGATTTTATCAGCTTCTTCTGTCGTGATGGTGCTACTGTGACTCTTCACATCAATGGAGAGCTGGCCACAGAATTCTAAAATGTCTTTGTTTTCGAGATCTAGTTCCTTTGAAAGTTCGTAAATTCTAACTTTTTCGTTATTCATCCAATAATGTCCTTAACTACTAGTCGTACAAATTGAGGGTGAGTGAGGGATAGGTGGGTTTAATGTGGATTGTGGGATCTAAATCCAACGGGGATTAGCGGCAATGATGAATGGAAAGGCCTCCGGGCTTGCTAGAGTTCAACAATAAAAAGAAGGTTTAATCTGAGTAATTTCAGGGATGATTTTAAATAGCATCGCGCGTCCATAATGGCTTGAGGAGTGGCGATTGTTAGAGCTTTAATTGAGAGAATTTAAGCGTTCTTTTAGGGTTTGATAAATCTCAGGGGAGACGTTCTTTTTGAGCGATCGCCCGAGCCGATCTTTGCGCTGGGCCATTTCTAGACAATGGTGACATTGACAGAGATAGGCGGAACGCCCCATGCCCCGATCTAATTGTACCTGCTGGGATGGATAGACTCGAACCACCCGCCAAAGAGATTGTTTTGGGGCAAGTTTGCGGCAGGCAACACAGCGGCGTAGATTTGGCTCCATGGCAATGGTTGAAATGGCGATCGCCTTTTACATCAAAATTCCCCCCGGAATCTAAGCGTCCGTTGGCGTGGCCTCTTCTTCTAAAGGTTCTGTTTCAGCTTGATCCGGCAGCACAGCAGTTTCCGACGCCATTTCACTGGGGGGGACTGTCTCTTGTTCAGCGAGGGCAGCCTGTTCTGCCTCGTACTTAGCACTATCTTTAATATCAATTTTCCAGCCCGTCAAGCGTGCGGCCAAACGCACATTTTGTCCCTCCTTACCAATGGCAAGGCTCAGTTGGTTTTCGGGAACTAATACCGTGGCCTGTCGCTCTTCCGCATCAACCAAGATTACCCCATCGACCCGTGCTGGGCTCAGGGCATTGGCAATGTAAGTCGCTGGATCCGGTGACCAACGGATCACATCAATTTTTTCGCCCCGCAGTTCATTCACCACGGCTTGGATACGTGATCCCCGTGCCCCAATACAAGCACCGACAGGGTCAACATCGCGCTCTAGGGTATCCACGGCAATTTTTGTGCGGGGGCCAACATAACGACCAGGGGGATTCGCCTCCCGGGCAACGGCCACAATCCGCACAATTTCTTCTTCAATTTCTGGGACTTCGTTGGCAAATAGATATACCACTAAATCTGCGGCGGCGCGGGAAACGACCAACTGGGGGCCACGGTGGGAGCCTTCTTTGACGTGCTTTAAATAGACTTTATAGGTGGTATTGGCTCGGTAATTATCGTTGGGGAGCTGCTCCCGTCTGGGTAATTCGGCTTCGGTTTCTGGTTGACCAAAGGCGCTAGTAACCGCCATCACCACAAAGTTCCGCTCAAAACGGAGGACACGGGCCTGGAGGACTTCTCCTTCTAGTTCTTGGAATTCTTCTTGGACGAGCTTTCGTTGCTGATCCCGTAATTTTTGGAGCAGCACTTGCTTGGTTTGAATCGCGGCCATTCGCCCAAAATCACTCTGTTCGGGGGTGACGTCTAGGATTACGGAATCACCAAGTTGGGCTTCATTGGCGACTTCTTGGACTTCTTGTAGGGCAATTTGATGATCGGAGTTTTCCACTTCTTCGACAATCACCTTGGTGGCTAATACCCGAAAGCCTTCGTCTTCGAGGTCTAGTTCGACTTCAAAGTTATCGAAGTAGTCTTCGGCGAAGGGGGTAGCTTGGTTGAGCGTTAGGGAACGACGATAGCGCTCATAACCTTTGAGCAGGGCTTCTCGGAGGGCTTCATGGACGGCACTTTGGGGTAAATTGTGGCGATCGCTGATTTCTTCAACGAGGGCGCTTAAACCAGTGAGACTAACAAGGGACATAGAAATTTACGGATAGAAAAAATCGATAAATGAACAAAGCTAGGGGCAGTTTGTAGGGCAACTAGGGTTGGTCATCTAGTTGTACTTTGGCGACTAGTTCCCGGGGAATGGCGATCACCTTACCTTTGAGATTGAGGTGAATGGCGGTTTCATCCCGTTCTTTCAGGGTGCCAGACCATTCTTTTTGATCCTTGTAGGGAGCATAGGTTTTCACCCGGACAGGAAAGCCCCGGAAGGCAATAAATTCCCGATCCGTGGTGAGGTTACGGTCAGTGCCAGGGCTAGAAACTTCCAACACATAGGCTCCGGGGATAATATTTTGGGCTTCCAGTTGGGGATCGAGCAGGCGACTAAAGCGCTCGCAATCTTCCAGGCCAGTGTCTTGGGAGAGATTCCGCACATCAATTCTGAGGACTGGTGGTTTTTTATTCGTCTGGAACACCACATCCACCACTTCCAAGCCCAACTCTGCAGCAATGGGTTCGGCACAGGTTACGATTCGGGGTACGAGGGGATGAGCCATGGGGAAATCTAGACAACAAAAAAAGCGGGTCAGGCCCACTTCAGGATTTTTTGATCGGGGTGGTATAGATAAAAAAATTTTCATCTATCTCCAAATAGTCTAACATTCGCCCGTCACAATGACATAGCTTGGGGCGATCGCCCCCGGTAACAAGTGTTTATTTCTCTGGATTTGTTTCCCCAATTCGTCAGGAGATTTTCTAGGGGGCATCCAAATCTCCCGCTTCAATGTAAAATAATAGACTGTAAATTTTTGAAACCACTTGTGTAAATTTGGGTTTGGAGGCTTCTTTGGTAGAAAGATTTCTTTTAAAGGTACTTTGGTTAGATAAAGACGTGGCGATCGCCGTGGATCAAGTTGTTGGGAAAGGCACCAGTCCTTTGACCGCCTATTTCTTTTGGCCCCGTAACGACGCTTGGCAACAATTAAAAGACGAACTAGAAGCGAAGCACTGGATTTCTGAGGCAGAGCGCATCGAAGTGCTCAACCAAGCCACAGAAGTTATCAATTACTGGCAAGAACATGGCAAAAAGACCAGTATGGCTGAAGCCCAGGCAAAATTCCCTGAAGTGGCCTTTAGCGGCAGTAACTAAAGTCAATTGCCCCTGTACTTGTCTTAAATGTAATCACTATCTAAGTTTTTACGATTGTTATTTTGTAATTAATTTCTATAAAAAAATGGGCAGCCCTAGAGCTGCCTTTTTATTGCAAAATTTTTTGGCCCTGGGGCGACACATTGCCTATGCCATGCCACCAGCCGCCATGTAGCGGGCCCGGGTCCGCTTGAGTTCTTTGCGGGCATCAAGGATTGCTTTACGATCTGCCGCATTGACTTGATCAAGTTGTGCCTTTGCACTTTCAAAGGCCTTGCGGGCTTCTTCAAGATCGATGTCTTGACCTTTGGCTGCAGTGTTAACCAGCACCTTCACTTCATTAGCTTCTACCTCAGCAAAGCCATCGGTAATTGCGATGTTCTCCCAACCACTGGTCCGGACGCGAATGACGCCGGATTCGAGGGCTGTGAGGAGGGGCGCGTGGCCCGACAAAATACCGATTTGACCAGAACTACTGGGGAGGATGACTTCTTCGACACTGTCATCCAGTACCGTCCGGTCTGGGGTGATCACTCGTACTTTTAAAGCCATTTGCTTAAATCTAATTCAAAAAATAAGGAAAATTCTGACGTTCAAGGTCAGCACCCCGCAGAACGGTAGCACTGACCTGATGTCTTAGGCGAAGCAGGGTTTAGCCTTGCTCTTTGAGCTTCTTACCTTTGGCGATCGCCTCTTCGATGTTGCCAACGAGGTAGAACGCCTGCTCAGGTAGATCATCTAATTCACCAGAGAGGATGCGCTTGAAGCCTTCAATGGTTTCTTCGAGGGTCACATACTTACCAGGAGAACCGGTAAATACTTCTGCCACGAAGAAAGGCTGAGACAAGAAACGCTCAATCTTCCGGGCCCGGTCTACGGTCAGACGGTCTTCTTCAGAAAGTTCGTCCAAACCAAGAATTGCGATGATGTCCTGGAGTTCCTTATAGCGCTGGAGGGTAGACTGTACCGCACGCGCCGTGTTGTAGTGGTCTTCGCCCACGATGCTGGGCTGAAGCATTGTACTGGTGGAATCGAGGGGGTCCACAGCAGGATAAATCCCTTTAGACGCCAAAGCACGGGAAAGTACAGTAGTACCGTCGAGGTGAGCGAAGGTGGTTGCCGGAGCAGGGTCAGTCAAGTCATCCGCAGGGACATAAACTGCCTGGATCGAGGTGATAGAACCTTCCTTGGTGGAGGTAATGCGCTCTTGGAGATCCCCAACGTCAGTACCGAGGGTGGGCTGATAACCTACCGCAGAAGGCATCCGACCGAGCAGTGCCGATACTTCAGAACCAGCCTGGACAAAGCGGAAGATGTTGTCAACGAAGAGAAGTACGTCCTGCTTGTTTACATCACGGAAATATTCCGCCATGGTCAAACCAGACAGACCAACCCGCATCCGGGCTCCGGGGGGCTCGTTCATCTGACCGTACACAAGGGCGATCTTGGAATCGTTGAGGTTATCGGGGTTGATAACGCCAGATTCAATCATTTCGTTGTAGAGGTCATTCCCTTCACGGGTCCGTTCCCCTACACCGGCGAATACAGACACACCACCGTGGTTGGTGGCGATGTTGTTGATCAGCTCCATCATGATGACGGTTTTACCAACACCAGCACCACCAAAGAGACCAATTTTCCCACCACGACGGTAGGGAGTAAGAAGGTCAACAACTTTAATGCCCGTTTCAAACACAGAAGGAGCCGTGTCGAGTTCGGTCAGCTTAGGAGCAGGGCGGTGGATCGGGGAGGTTTCTTCTGCGCCAACTTCGCCTTTTTCGTCTACGGGTTCACCGAGGACGTTGAAAATCCGACCGAGGGTTTTCTTCCCTACAGGAACGCTGATGGGGGCACCAGTGTCGAGGATATCCATGCCGCGAACGAGACCGTCGGTGGAGCTCATGGCAACGGCCCGGACTTGGTTGTCGCCGAGCAACTGTTGAACTTCACAGGTGAGGTTGATTTCTTGGCCGTAGGGGTTTTTGCCTTGGATTTTTAGAGCGTTATAAATCCGAGGCATTTTGCCACTGGGGAACTCTGCGTCAATGACAGGGCCAATGATCTGAGTGATTTTACCTAAAGTTTTTTCTTGTGTAGCTACCATGCTTCTCTATTATCGATTGGTTTCGCTCTAGGCCAAATGCTGGCTTTGTTCCTAAAGTTTTAACCAAATGTAAAAATTTGCCATACTCAGGGTACCATCTCTTGGGATCAAGTAAACAAGATTCGACAGAGGGCCAGGGAGCTTGATCTATAAGGCTTAAACCGGGGCGAGGGGGGATTGTTTCGGCAGGCCGATCGCCCTAGGGAATTGGGGGGCTGTGGCCTGTTTTTTCTCGATGTAGAGACAGGTGCGCTGGCCCTGGGTGATTGGGGTTGTAAATTGCTGTACGGCTAGGAGTTGACCACCACATTGGGCGATCGCCCCTTGGAGTTGTTCTGTTTCGGCCTCAGACCATTGACCCCGATAGAGAACCGCGAGGCCGCCAATTTTGAGTAGGGGCAAGAGATATTCCACACAGAGGGAGGCTTTACCCACGGCGCGGATCGTCGCGATGTCATAGCTTTCCCGGTATTTTGGGTCTTGACCCAGGGTTTCAGCCCGGTCAGCGATGCCAAGGGTGTTCAGTTGGAGGGTTTGGCTCAGTTCAACGAGGAAATTAATTTTTTTGCGGGTGGCATCGAGCAGGGTAATTTGCCACTCAGGAAAGGCGATCGCCAAGGGAATGCCGGGAAAGCCGCCCCCAGTGCCCACATCGATGACTTTTTGGGGCTGGGTTAAACGCTCCGCCAATACGTCTAGTTTCAAAGCGGCGTAGGAATCCCACAAATGTTTTTCCCAAAAGTCTTCCGGAGACGTGATTCGGGTCAGATTCAGCCGCTGGTTGCCGTCGCAAATGCCGTGGTAAAGGGCAGCAAGGGCCGGATAGTGGGAGGAATCGGGTTGCCAAAGGTGAGGATCGGCATAGCGCTGGCATAGGTCGCGAAATAGGGCTTCGATGTCGTTCATGGTTTCAAGAAAAAATAAAGCCTAGATTGGGATCAACGGGGAATTTGGAGGCGTTGGTAAGCGGTGACGAGACTGTGGCGATCGCCCACATTGCCAGGAAACAGTACCACAGGTAACTGGGGAAATTGCGGGTGATCATGCTCCGTTTGCACGAGGCAACAACCAGGGATAATTTGGCCGAGCAACTGAATCGCCGGAACCCGCAAACCTTTTTGGAGTAGCGCATTGGTGGTGTTACCTCCTTTACTAATCACAAAGCCGAGATCTGCGGGCAACTGGGCAAAAATTTTAAGGAATAGAGCCGTGATATTTTTACCAAATCCAAGGTTATGTTGGGCTTGGTCGCTGGCCGCCACTTGCCGACTGGTAAAGAGTACGGGGGTTTGTCCGGCCTGACGAATTTTTTGGATCTGCTCCAGACTTGTCACTGCTAGTTGATCACGACCTGGGGATGTTTGGCACAGCTCTACGTCGATTTCAACGCCGACAACGCCTGCTAATTGCAGCAATTCCGCGAGTTGTACAGTGGTTTTTTGCGTATGGGAGCCGACGATAATCAGGCCGGGTTGGGGCGATCGCCGCACGGTAAAACTTTCTTCTGGGGGAATCGGTTGGGGGCCAAGATCGGCGAGGGAAGTCAGCAAACTGGCGGCACTGCGAAAGAGAAACTTTTTACCCTGGTGAATCGCGTGAAATAGCGCCGGAACTAGACGATCAAAATCGGCTTGTTCTTCACCGTCGAGGACAACGTATTTTCCATTCTGTAAACTACAAAAATAGTTCTGGAGATTTCCTGGGAGCTTCTCTGGACTCAGGCAATCCACTTGATTCGCTGTCACTGCGCCCTGGGTTTTCGTCGCAATAAAATCAGGTAAAAAACTGTCCTGAAAACCAAAGAGGCGATCGCCCGCAAATTCTGTCTCAGCCACGGGGATCAAGCGTTCATTTTCCTGGACATAGTGAATGCCGTTGCGGGTAATGCGGCCCCCCTCAAAAAATGCTGGGGCAAAAAAACAAGCATCAAACGGCCCTAATACGTTGGCGATCGCCTCAGTTTCTGCCGGGAAATGGCCCCTCAAGGTGGAATCCGAGCGACTGACGATCAGATATTCCTGGATATTTTCCTGGGTCAGGGCAATTTTGAGATTCCGACAAACTGCTGTGGTGGTGGCGATCGCCTCTGGTTCTGTCAAAGCGCGGGTATTCGCCAAAATAAAAATAATGGGGGCAGTATTCCGTAAACCCAACCGCAGCGTGTCCACATCCCAACGCAATAGTAATGGACAACTATGCACCGTTTGGGAGCCCGTCGGGTCATCATCAAGCACAATAATTTTTGCTGTCATGGTCACTTTCTCCCAGAAACCATGGAGACCGGATCGGCGATCGCGTTTGTCTGGGGCACCAGGGCCAAGGCTTGCTCAATAATTTCTCGTCCCACCGTCGTTCCTCGACCCTCCTCCGTGATAAACCGTTTCCAGGCTTTGGTGCCGGGCTGGCCTAAAAACAGCGACAACATGTGACGACTAATGCTGTGGAGTTTCACCCCGGCTTTTGTGGCACGTTCAATGTAAGGCAACATCTCCTCAACAATTTCATGGCGGCTTTTGGGCTGTACCGCTTCCCCGTAGATATCGCGGTCCACCGTCGCAAACAGATAGGGGTTGTCATAGGCTGCCCGCCCCACCATGACCGCATCCACTTGGGTTAAATGGGTTTGAATTTGTTCTAGCGTCGTAATGCCGCCATTGATCTCGATCCAGAGGTGAGGAAAGTCTTGTTTTAACCGATAAACATCTGCATAACGTAAAGGTGGTACCGTGCGGTTTTCCTTTGGGCTTAAACCCTGTAGCCAGGCTTTGCGGGCATGAACGGAAAAGCGATCGCATCCGGTTGCCGAGACAATCTCGATAAAGCGGCAGAGGTCTGCGTAACTATCCTGTTCATCGACGCCAATGCGATGTTTTACTGTAACGGGAATATTGACTGCCCCCTGCATCGCCGCTACACAATCGGCCACCAACTCCGGCTGGGTCATTAAACAAGCCCCAAAATTGCCCTGTTGCACCCGCGGACTGGGACAGCCCACATTGAGATTAATTTCGTCGTAACCCCAGTCTTCGCCCACCTTGGCACATTCAGCTAGTTCCTTTGGGTTATCACCTCCCAACTGGAGGGAAATGGGATGTTCCGCCGCCTCAAAATCTAAAAGCTTGGGGCGATCGCCATGGATAATCGCCTGGGTGGTAATCATCTCTGTGTAGAGTAATGTCCGTCGGGTAATCTGGCGCATCAAGTAACGAAAATGGCGATCGGTGCGATCCATCATCGGCGCTACACTTAACAAATGGGGACAAACCACGGTATTGATCCTCTGCGACATAAACCAAAACGGATGAAGAAATATTCAACGGAAATTTCAGCCAATCCTAGAACAAAACAGAAACCAGCCAACAGGCTACAATGCGATGTATTCTCAACGCTAACTGATTTCTTTAGAGCAATGCCCCATGGCTGTTTTTGACGATATCCAATCTGCAGGAAAGGGAGAAGTGATGGTTTATGCTCCCTACTATCCAAAAAATAAACAAAAAACACTGCCCAAAGCCCTCGGACTATACCAGATCGGCTCCGTTGAGGGGAAACGGGTGATCGAAAAAGGAGAAAGTATCCCCTTTGTGGCCAGTTGGTATGTCTCTAAATTACCGTCGGAAATGACCAGTTGTCGCCTTCAATTTGCGGCCCAGGCGGATCTCAGTTACAGCGTGACATTACCAAACCACCAGTTCGTAGATTACCTCATTGATCTCTTAATTGGCTTTGGTCGTGACGGGGCCATTGACTTTCCTAAGGATTTTTATCGGGAGCTTCTGGGCCTAAAAAAAGAATAGCGTCCTGGTTTGCTCAGTCGCGAAATTCCGTTATTGTGGAGGCTAAAGAATGTGAGCTTCTAAAGGAGTAGTGGGTGTGACCAATTCAACCCAACATATCGTCGTTGCTTCTACCGAACCCTACAGTGGGAAATCTGCTGTGCTACTTGGGTTGGTACAGAGCCTTAAGCAAAAAGGCATCTCTGTGGCCTACAGTAAGCCCATCGGTACAGTTTGGCATGACGAGCAGAATGGGCGTTTCACCCGCATCGAAGATGATCTCCGGTTCCTTGGGGAAGCCTTTGGTCTTAAGGAAACGGAAGTGCGATCGCCGGTACTTTTTCTGGATGAGGCAACGGTGGCCCAGCGACTTACGGGTCAAGACCAAACCGATTATCCTCAAAAACTCAAGGATGATCTAGGGGCGATCGCCAGTGACATTACCTTTATCGAAGCCCCCAAAAGTCTCTGGGAAGGGAGTTTATTTAACCTCTCTGCCGGAGAAATTGCGGCGACCCTAGGGGCCAAAATCCTCTTGGTCATCCCCTACCACCACAAGCTTTTAGTTGATAGTTTGTTGACAATTTATCGGTTCCTGGGCGATCGCCTTATGGGAGTGGTGATTAACAAAATTCCCCCCGAAGCCCTCGAAACCGCCGAAACCCAAATTAAGCCCTTCTTGGCCCAGCGGGGCATTGATGTCTATGGCCTTGTCCCCGCCGACCGGATCCTCCGGAGTGTAACGGTGCGGGAATTGGTGAAACGCCTCAATGCGGAAGTTCTTTGTCGGGCTAATCGCCTAGATCTGATGGTCGAAAGTCTCACCATTGGCGCGATGAACGTTAACTCTGCCTTGAAATATTTCCGGCAACGACAAAATATGGCGGTGGTCACTGGGGGCGATCGCACTGATCTGCAACTGGCAGCCCTAGAAACCTCCACCCAATGTCTGATCCTGACAGGCCATGTCGCCCCCCAAGAAATTATTCTCAACCGCGCCGAAGACCTAGAAATCCCAATTCTGTCGGTGGACTATGACACCCTGACCACCGTCGAAATCATCGACCAAGCCTTTAACCATGTGCGCCTCCAGGAGCCGATTAAAGTAGAAGTGGCCCAGACCCTATTCCAAAAGCATTTTGACTTCGAGCGTTTCTTAGCCCAGATGCCCTTTCCCGTTGCCTAGAACCTTTGCCAACGCTTATGCTTAGATCCTAGATACCAGCGACTTTTTGTAATTTCCTATCCTCAAGTTCCATGCAAGCTGTAGAGCGTCCTGTGCAAACGACCGATTCCCTTGTGGATACCACTATCCATCGCCGGAAAACCAGAGCTGTCAAGGTGGGCAATGTCACCATCGGCAGTGATTATCCTGTGGTTGTCCAGTCGATGATCAACGAAGATACCCTTGACATAGAGGGCTCCGTCGCGGCAATCCGCCGACTTCATGAAATTGGCTGTGAAATCGTCCGGGTAACTGTTCCGAGTATGGCCCACGCCCGTTCCCTGGCTCAGATCAAAGCGAAGCTCGCCGAGACCTACCAGGCAGTGCCAATTGTGGCGGATGTCCACCATAACGGCATGAAAATTGCTCTGGAAGTTGCCAAACACGTGGATAAAGTGCGCATCAATCCCGGTCTTTATGTTTTTGAACAGGCCAGTGGCGATCGCACCGGTTATACCGAAGCAGAATTTGCGGCCATTGGTGAAAAGATTCGTGAAACCCTCGAACCCTTGGTGGTTTCCCTGCGGGATCAAGGCAAAGCCATGCGCATCGGCGTCAACCATGGTTCCCTCGCCGAGCGGATGCTCTTCACCTACGGGGATACTCCCGAAGGCATGGTCGAATCAGCCCTAGAATTTATTCGGATTTGTCAGTCCCTCGATTTCCATAACCTGATCATTTCCATGAAGGCATCCCGTGTCCCGGTGATGTTGGCCGCCTATCGCCTCATGGCTAAACGGATGGATGAACTCGGTATGGACTATCCCCTCCACCTGGGCGTAACCGAAGCTGGAGATGGAGAATATGGCCGCATTAAATCTACTGCAGGCATTGGGACGCTCCTGGCGGAAGGCATTGGCGACACAATCCGTGTTTCCCTCACGGAAGCACCTGAAAAGGAAATTCCCGTCTGCTATAGCATCCTCCAAGCCCTAGGCCTACGGAAAACCATGGTGGAATACGTCGCCTGCCCTTCCTGTGGCCGGACGCTCTTTAACCTCGAAGAAGTGCTTCATAAGGTGCGCGAAGCGACAAATCACCTCACGGGTCTAGATATTGCCGTAATGGGTTGTATCGTGAATGGCCCCGGTGAAATGGCCGATGCGGATTATGGCTATGTGGGGAAAACGCCCGGTGTAATTTCCCTATACCGTGGTCGGGAAGAAATCCGCAAAGTCCCGGAAGCCCAAGGGGTTGAAGAACTGATTAACCTTATTAAAGCTGATGGTCGCTGGGTTGATCCGCCCCAATAGTTTTTGACAGAAATTCTCTCAATCATTTGTCACCCAGGCGATATCAATTCATCCCCTGGGTTTTTTCTCGTATCAAAGAATGAACCGATTGATGCAGAGCCGAATCCTTGATATTCAGACTGTCAATCATAGGAACGTTCTACGGTTTGTTTTTGTTCCTGCTAGTCTTCCGCGTCTTCGGGGTAACGGGCATCGTAGGCGGGACGTTCTGCTTCACTGACGAGGTGCTTTAGGGCATCCAGGCGGGAATTCAGCAGCAGTTGGGCAACGGTGGCTGCATCCCCTTCTTTGATCTGCATGGTAGCGAGGGAATCAAAGAGCTTTTGGTAACACTGGTTAAGCTCGTGGTGCAGCTGGAAACGAATTTCGGAGGTATCACGCATGGGCCGAAGGTTGATCGAGTCTAAAAGAGCATATCTTTTCTCATAGCATGCTCTTCTGCCGGAGTTAAGGCGCGGCAATATATGTTGATTTTCAAGGAAAATGCTTACTGTTTTACTTGAGTCGTTCGAGCATAGAACCGGGGCACCAATCGGTAAAGCCATCAACGGTAAACACGACGTAATCAACCCCGTAGGCGTCCCAATAGTCCACTACTTTGCCCTGTTTTTGCTCTGGATCTGCCCGGCGTTGCACAAGGCAACCAAGGGGAAATTCTTGGGCGATCGCCTTATCTTTCAAATCCCTGAGCTTGAGAATGCGGCCTTGCTGATCTGCCGATAATTGTTTCCAGGCGATCGCCTTAAAGTCGGGGTAGGCTTGGGTGAGCAGTTCAATTTCTGCCCAGGTTTGGGCTTGGGTGAGACATTCCGCCAATTGTTCGGGAGATTCAATTACAGGGACGGGATGAGGAGCAGTGGTCATGGCAATTTTCAAAATTTAACGGGATTGGAACGGATTTTGCACCATGGTTTTTGTGACTTGGGCTGCCGCTTGATCGAGGGCTTCTACTTCAGCGGCGCTTAGGTGCCAACCCAATGTCCCGGCATTTTCCTGGGCTTGGGTGAGATTTTTTGCCCCCGGAATCGGCATTGTCCCTTTACAAATACACCAGTTTAAAGCGACCTGGGCCATGGTTTTTTGGTGCAGCGCCATCAGCTCCCGTAAACAGCTCTGCAACGGGGCCATGTTCGGCAAAACTTGCTTGAAAACCCGCCGTCGTAAACCTTTGGGCAGCGGTTGATCCAAGCTATATTTTCCGGTCAACAGACCAAGGGCCAGGGGACTATAGGCGATTAACTGAATCCCCAATTCATCGCATACGGCTTTGACGTCATATTTCAGCACTGGATCCGTTGAAAGCAAAGAATACTGCACCTGCAATGTCCGAATCGGTACGCCCCAATCCTGAAACCAACGGTGCATTTCCCGGAGTCGCTGACCACCATAGTTGGATAACCCTACGCCTTTCACCTGACCCGTTTCGTACAGTTCTGCCAAACCCCACAATAATCGTTTTTCTTGCCAAGGGGCATAATTTGCCGTTGACCAATGCATTTGCACTAAATCAATTGGCCGCTGTAAACGTTTCGCGGAGGCGGCCCCAGCCCGCTTCATGGAGCCAGCGGTGAGCCGCCAAGGATAAGGAGCCAGTTTAGTCGCCAGAACGATTTCCTGTTGGTGACGGCCAGTGTAGGCTTGGGAAAATTGCCCCAAAAGGCTTTCACTACGACCGCTTAAACGTCCGGTTCCATAGGAATCTCCCGTATCAAAGAGGGTAATGCCGCTGGTCACACAGAAATCAAACACCTGTTGTAGTTCTTGATCCATGCTGGGTTGGTACCCCCATAGCAGGCGATTGCCCCAGGCCCAGGTGCCACAGCCCATGGTGGGGAGAATAAGTTGCTCGCGCATAACATCAGTTTGAATGGAGTGAAATACTGAGAAAAAGTCAGGAAAAGCTGATTAGCGCCGACTGAAAATTTGCCAGCAAACCAGTAGGGTAACGCCAAAATAACCGGCGATCGCCACCCAATCTAACACCGCAGTCTCCATCGCCATAATCCTCCTAGAACGATTCATTCTCCCACCAAAGCAGGTTTGCGCCCTATAAAAATAACTTGAATCTCCCCAGACACAACCCACAAATCCCCATCTTTAGCCCTTTTACAGCCTTCGCCCTGGGTCATGGGGAACTTTTTAAGGATTGTGACAATGGCGTGATATGATTGCACGTGGTTTGTACTGTTTCCCTTGTACAAAGCAATATAGACAGTCAAATAAACTGATCAAAACCCTTGATCTTCTAAACCTGCTGAGCGTGAATTCATCTGAGTCTCAAAGCCAATCAGACATTCCCAACCCTTCTAACTCAACCTTAGAAAACAATGGGGATTCGGCAAGTAACACCCCAATGGACGAGTACTATCAGCTCAAACAGTCCATTTTTTTTGTGACTCTTGCCATCAGTGGGGCGATCGCCCTGTTGGTCTGGTACTTTTATTCTGCCCAAACAGCGGTGAGTTATCTCATTGGTGCTGGCGTTGGAATAATTTATTTGAGACAGTTGGCAAAAAGCGTAGAAAAAATCAGTAGCACTAATCCCAGAACCGGTTCCGGTCGCCTAGCCCTTTTTATCGGCTTGATCGTCATCGCAACCCAACTGGAGCAACTGGAAATTCTCCCCGCTTTTTTAGGGTTCATTACCTATAAACTTGCCATCATTGTTTATGTGCTGCCGAATAGTTTACTTACCGCAGACAAAACAAATTAGAATTCCGCCCTAGCCCTTGATTGTCGAGAGAAAGAACCGGGGAAAGATCATCAAATGGAAATGCTTAATAGTTTAACTACATTTAGTTTATTTCCCCTTGCTGAACTCGAAGTCGGCAAACATTTTTATTGGGAACTCGGTGGCTTAAAAGTTCACGGACAGGTACTAATGACCTCTTGGTTCGTTATTGCTGTACTCGTGCTTGCTTCGATCCTAGCAACCCGTAATGTTCAGCGTGTCCCTGGTGGTTTTCAAAACTTCATGGAATACGCCCTCGAATTTATTCGGGATCTGGCTAAAAACCAGCTAGGCGAAAAAGAATATCGTCCTTGGGTGCCCTTCATTGGAACATTGTTCCTCTTCATCTTCATTGCCAACTGGTCCGGTGCCCTTGTGCCTTGGAAAATCATTGGTTTACCCGAAGGTGAATTGGCCGCTCCCACTAACGACATTAACACCACCGTAGCCCTAGCTCTGTTGACTTCCTTGGCATACTTTTATGCCGGGTTCAAAAAGCGTGGAATTGGTTACCTGAAAAAATATTTGGAACCAACCCCTATCCTTCTTCCAATTAACATTCTGGAAGATTTCACCAAGCCCCTCTCCCTGAGCTTCCGTCTTTTCGGAAACATCCTCGCGGACGAACTGGTGGTTGGTGTACTGGTTTTCTTGGTTCCCCTGATTATTCCTTTACCCTTGATGGCACTCGGTTTATTCGCCAGTGCGATCCAAGCGTTGATTTTTGCGACCCTCGCCGCAGCCTACATTGCTGAAGCGATGGAAGGTCATCACTAGGGGAAGGTTTGACTTCAGGATTATTGATAAAAGCCCGAAGGCTAGCTAGAAATTTCAACTTGATTTGTGTTTCTGGTCACTTTTTCTGTTAATTTTTTTGACGGGGATCTGTTTTAGAGACCTGTTTATACCCACTTCAATAACATCGAAAGGAAAAAATTATGGATTCTTTAACTGCTGCTGCTTCTGTTATTGCTGCTGCTCTTGCTGTTGGTCTTGCGGCGATCGGCCCTGGTATTGGTCAAGGTAATGCTGCGGGTAGTGCAGCCGAAGGGATTGCCCGTCAACCCGAAGCGGAAGGCAAAATCCGCGGTACTCTCCTCCTCAGCTTGGCTTTTATGGAAGCTTTAACCATCTACGGTCTTGTTGTTGCCCTCGTTCTTTTGTTTGCAAACCCCTTTGCATAAAAAGATACCGGACTGGGTTTAGGTCATTCGAGGCTGATTTAAAGGCAGCTTAACTGGATGACCTAGGCCCCGTTTTTCCATGGGACAATGGGGTAACCCCCTAGATGTATAAACTCTATAAGACCCAAACACGGTGGGGTCAATTGATAAATGACACACTGGACAATTGTTTTAGCAACTGAAGCAGTCGAGAAAACCGCTGAGGGTGGTCTTTTTGATTTTGACGCAACGCTCCCCGTGATGGCCATTCAGTTTTTGGTCTTGGCGGCGTTGTTAAATAAGCTTTTTTATAAGCCTATTGGTCAAGCGATTGACGACCGTTCCGATTACATTCGCACCAACTTAGTGGACGCGAAAGAACGTCAGCAAAAGGCGGAGGACTTAGCCGCTCAATATGAGCAAGAACTCCGTGATGTGCGTCGTGAAGCCCAGGATGTAATTGCAAAAGCTCAGGCTGAAGCTCAAAAGGTCGTAGCAGATGAAGTGAAGTCTGCCCAGGCTGAAGCTTTGGCGGAGCGGGAAAAAGCAGCTCTGGAAATCGAGGCACAACGGGAATCTGCGTTCAAATCCCTTGAACAGCAAGTTGATTCTCTGAGCCAGGCGATCGCCTCTAAATTAGTTGGGGCAAAGCTTTAGGGTAGTGCGGTTTTCGCTGCCTAGATGGGAACTCTTGAAGATTTCAAGCTTTTATATCTTTAAGAAAAAGAGTTATCCATTTTTAGATGTATACACCATAAGCAAATAGCGCTGGGGTAGATCGATATCATGGGAATTATTTCCTACCTTGCCACCGCATCGGAGGGTGGTTTTCATTTAAACTTCGACATTTTAGAAACAAACATTATCAACCTTGCGATCATCATTGGGGTTCTGTACGTCTATGGGAGCAAGTTTATTGGCAATATTTTAGAGACGCGCAAAAGCAAAATTGTCGCCGATCTAGAAGACGCTGAAAACCGCGCGAAAAAAGCCCAAGAAGCACTGACAAAAGCCCAGAAAGATCTCGAACAGGCCCAGGCCCAGGCTGCCAAAATTCGGGAAGACGCTAAGGTTGCCGCAGAAAAAACCAAACAAGACATCTTGGCCAAAGGTCGCGATGAAGTTGAAAAACTCAAGGCCTCTGCGGTTAAAGAATTAAGCACAGAACAAGCGAAAGTAATCACCGAGCTGAAGCGACGGGTTGCAGAACTTGCTCTGGCAAAAGTGGAAGCTCAATTGCGGTCTGATTTGGATGAGTCTGCTCAAGCCAAGTTAGTTGATCGCAGCATTGCACAACTGGGAGGTGGCGCATGAAAGGCAACACAATGATTGCTCAGGTCGTTGAGCCCTATGCTGGTGCCCTGATGACCCTTGCGCAAGAGACCAATAAAGTCGAGGCATTTGCAGAAAATTGTCGGGCTTTACTGTCACTCTTCCAAGAGTCTGCGGAGTTCCGGTCTTTTGTGATGAATCCTTTGGTCAAAGCAGAGGATAAAAAAGGTGTTCTGCAAGGGGTTTGTGGCCAGGATGTAGATGCCTACTTCCTCAACTTTTTGTTTTTGCTTGTGGATCGTCGGCGTATTGTTTTCCTCGAAGGCATTTGCCAGGAATTCGTCGCCCTCCAGCGAAAACTGAATAATATTGTTCTCGCTGATGTCACGAGTGCGCAACCGTTGACCACTGACCAAGAAGCGGCGATCGCCGATCAAGTCAAACAAATGACCGGGGCCGATGCCGTCGAATTGAACATTAGCACCGATGCCGATTTGATTGGTGGTGTCGTGATCAAAGTCGGTTCCAAGGTCTTTGACGCTAGCTTGCGGGGCCAACTCCGGCGGATCAGCATGGATCTATTAGGCTCAAACTAAGCTGGTGCCAATTTTTTGGACCTGTTTTAACACCGGCCACTTAACTTTAAAAGTGTCTCAATAGACTGTCCCTAGAATTAACCTTATTTAACAGTACAGACATGATTAGTATCAGACCCGACGAAATTAGTAGCATTATTCGTCAACAAATTGAGTCCTACGACCAAAAAGTTCAAGTCGATAACGTCGGCACCGTACTTCAAGTCGGTGATGGGATTGCTCGGATCTATGGTCTTGAGCAGGCCATGGCCGGTGAATTGCTTGAGTTTGAAGATGGCACCGTAGGGATCGCCCTCAACCTTGAAGAAGACAACGTCGGTGCCGTATTGATGGGCGACGGTCGTGACATCCAAGAAGGCAGTAGTGTGAAGTCCACTGGCCGGATTGCAGAAATCCCCGTTGGCGACGCGACCGTTGGCCGTGTTGTTGATGCCCTTGCCCGTCCCATCGATGGGAAAGGCGACATTGACGCTACCGATACCCGCCTCATCGAATTCATGGCCCCTGGGATTATTGCCCGTCGCTCTGTCCATGAACCGATGCAGACTGGGATTACCGCAATTGACGCGATGATTCCCGTCGGTCGGGGTCAGCGGGAATTGATCATTGGTGACCGTCAAACTGGTAAAACTGCCGTTGCGGTTGACACAATCATCAACCAGAAGGGTGAAGATGTAATTTGTGTGTACGTGGCCGTTGGTCAAAAGGCGTCCACCGTTGCTCAAGTTGTTTCGACCCTCGAATCTAAGGGCGCTTTAGATTACACCGTCGTTGTTGCTGCGAATGCTAACGATCCGGCAACTCTTCAGTACCTTGCTCCCTACACTGGTGCGGCGATCGCCGAGCACTTCATGTACCAAGGTAAGGCGACCCTCGTTGTCTACGATGACCTTTCCAAGCAAGCCCAGGCCTATCGCCAAATGTCCCTGCTGCTCCGTCGTCCCCCCGGACGTGAAGCTTATCCCGGTGACGTTTTCTACTTGCACTCTCGTCTGTTAGAACGGGCAGCGAAACTTAGTGATGAACTCGGCGGCGGTAGCATGACCGCTCTACCGATCATCGAAACCCAAGCCGGTGACGTTTCCGCTTACATTCCCACCAACGTTATTTCCATTACCGACGGTCAGATCTTCTTGTCCTCTGACCTATTCAACGCAGGTTTCCGTCCGGCGATCAACGCGGGTATTTCCGTATCCCGGGTTGGTTCTGCGGCTCAAACCAAAGCGATGAAAAAAGTTGCCGGTAAGCTGAAGTTGGAATTGGCCCAGTTCGCAGAACTCGAAGCCTTTGCCCAGTTTGCGTCTGACTTGGATGCAGCAACCCAAAACCAGTTGGCCCGGGGTCAGCGCCTGCGTCAGATCCTCAAACAGCCCCAAAACTCTCCCCTCTCCGTTGCTGAGCAGGTGGCGATTGTTTACGCTGGCTTGAATGGCTATCTTGATGATGTTCCTGTAGATAAAGTGGTTGAGTTTGCTGCTGGTCTCCGTCAGTACCTTGCCACCAGCAAAGCCCGTTATGGTGAAATCATTGCCAACGATAAAGTGCTCTCTGAAGAAGCGGAGAACCTGCTCAAAGAGGCGATCGCCGAGCACAAGCAAAGTTTCGCCGCTGCGGCCTAAGCAGATGATCACGTCGCCTGTGGCCGATGGCTAGCATCACCAGGGGTTGCAGGCGACCCAGAATCGAACTAAGGGATATTACTCATGCCAAACCTAAAGGGGATTCGTGACCGGATTCAATCCGTCAAAAATACCAAGAAAATTACCGAAGCGATGCGTCTGGTGGCCGCGGCCAAAGTACGTCGCGCCCAAGAACAGGTGACTTCCACCCGTCCCTTTGCTAACACCCTCTTGCAGGTACTCTATAGCCTCAAGAGTCGTCTCCGCCTTGAAGAAGCAGATTTGCCCCTCCTCAAGCAACGGGAAGTAAAGTGCGTCGGTCTGTTGGTCATCACTGGCGATCGCGGCCTTTGTGGGGGCTACAACGCCAACATCATCCGCAAAGCCGAACAAAGAGCAAAAGAATTAGCAGCGGCTGGTATCAGCTACAAGTTTGTGCTGGTGGGCCGTAAAGCGGTGCAATATTTCCAGAATCGCCAAGCTCCCGTTGCTAAAACCTATGCTGGTTTAGAACAAATTCCTTCGGCAGCAGAAGCGTCGGACATTGCCGATGAACTGCTCTCTTTGTTCCTCTCGGAAGAAGTGGACAAAATTGAACTGATTTACACACGCTTTGTGTCTTTGATTAGTTCTCAGCCCGTTGTGCAAACGCTGTTGCCTTTGGTGCCTGAAGCGCTCACTAATCCCGACGACGAAACTTTCAACCTGATTACCCGGGGTGGTAAGTTCCAGGTCGAACGGGAAAAGGTGGCAACTGAAGTTAAAGAACTGCCCGCAGATATGATCTTCGAGCAGGATCCGAAGGACATTTTGAATGCTTTGTTGCCGCTATATCTCAGCAACCAACTACTACGGGCGCTCCAGGAAGGGGCAGCCAGTGAGTTGGCGGCGCGGATGACGGCGATGAACAATGCCAGTGACAATGCTTCTGAACTGATGAAAACCTTGACGTTGTCCTATAACAAGGCCCGTCAGGCAGCGATTACCCAGGAGCTATTGGAAGTGGTCGCCGGTGCAAATGCACTCTAAAAGACGAACAAGTCATTCCCATTACCGTCACTAACGCTAACGGTTACTTGAGGACGGCTTTAATAACATGAAAGGGTGGCATAACCATGTCACTCTTTTTTTATAGTGGCCTAGGGAGGCGATCGCCAAAGAGTTTTAAGGAGTTTTTAGAGGGGATCAATTTACTGACCAAAGGAGATTTTTGGGGGTGAATTTTAATTGAAATATTGAGCCGTCAAGAATCCGCCCCAGACCCATCACCTTGGCAAACGCCTCTGGAAACGTCAAAATAGAATATTGAAATGTCAATTGTGGGTTCCATTTGTGAGTCAAGTTCGCACCGTTTCCGATACGAAGCGTGATTTTTATACACATCATACTCGGCCAATTAATTCGATTTTTCGGCGCGTCGTCGAAGAACTTTTGGTTGAAATGCATTTACTGTCGGTGAACGCCGATTTTCGCTACGATCCTTTCTATGCGTTGGGCGTCGTCACTTCCTTTGAGCGCTTTATGCAAGGCTATCGCCCAGAGGCGGATAAAGTTTCTATTTTCCAAAGCATGTGCCAAGCGATTGGGGGCGACGCCAACCGTTACAAAGAAGATGCAATGGCCCTGGTTGAACTGGCAAAACGTTGTTCTGGGACACAACTGATTGAGTGCTTCCGGCAAGATGTTCCCCCCGAAGGTGCCCAGGAATTATGGGAAAAAATTGAGGCGATCGCCAAAAATGATCACTTCAAATATAGTCGGTTGTTTGCCATTGGCGTCTATACTTTTTTGGGTGAGTCAGAGCCGCAACTCCTTGAGGACACAGAGAAGCGCGACGAAATGCTGACTACAGTCACCGCAGGTCTGAATCTCCCTGAGGAGAAAATGAAAAAAGACTTAGATCTTTATCGCAGCAATCTCGAAAAAATGAATCAAGTCCTAGAGGTTTTAGAAGATGCCCTCGCCGTAGAACGGCAACGTCGGGAAAAGGCGGAAGCAGAGGCGAATGCCAAAACAGCAGAAGCCACCGTAGCGACTGAAACCAACGACGAACAAAAAGAAACCAGCGAATCCGGCTCCGATGCTTAGGATTACTTGTGCGCAACCTTGATTCTTAAATGTTATTTACTAACACCTTGATCCTCAGGATTTTTGATTGCCTTTGTGGGGCAAAAACTGCAGATCAAGGTGTTCTTTAATGGGTAATTGTGGCGGTGAAATCGTTCCCTCTTCTACGGTGTCGATAATCGCCTGTTCTTGGATAAAAAATTCCCCAAAATTTTGTTGCTGGAGTTGCAACTCATGGAATTGTAATTGCCCGGCGATCGCCAATTCTGCCCCAGGCTCCGGCAGCGGAGTTTCCGTAATCACCCAAATGCGCCCGGTGCTGTCCTGCAATTCGTAAGCACCTTGATCGAGGAGAGGCACCCGCTGGGTTACAGTTCCCTGGACATAGACCTCAGCCCCCGGTGACACAGCCCCAAGACTGGCGATGGGCTGCCTGGTTGTACCCAGGTTTTCCTGTTGAGATAAGACTGTCCAAGGAGTACAGCCGATTAAATTTACTGCGATGAAGCCGCTAAGACACCACCGACTAACTTTGAAGGCGATCGCCATAGACAACACAAGCTTATAAACGCATCACAAAATCAAAAAAGTATCTCCAGTGTACTCGATTCCCCAGAAGCTTCAAAAATCTTGGGGCCAGTGATCAATGTTTCCAAAGAAATGTCTAGAAAATTTAGCGATGTGCTGACCCCGAAATATCAACAAGATTGTCTAAGTTTGTGGAATCGTATCGAGGCCCGCCTTAGCCAGAAACTCCCTTGCTAGGATCAAAAGCAGCATTTCTAGCCGACGGTTCCCCTATGGTTTCTCCCCAAAACCCAGTTCAGATCTACGACACCACCCTCCGCGATGGTTGTCAGCGAGAAGGGCTTGCCCTCTCCCTCGAAGATAAAGTCCGCATCGCCCAACACCTCGACCGCCTCGGCATTCCCTTTATTGAAGGGGGCTGGCCAGGGGCAAATCCAAAAGATGAACAATTTTTTCTACATCTCCGGGAATATCCACTCCAGCAAGCGAAAATTGTTGCTTTTTGTTCAACACGACGTCCCCATTCCGCCGTCGAAACGGACTCTCTACTCCAAGCATCCCTCCGGGCGCAAACTCACTGGATTACTCTATTTGGCAAATCCTGGGATCTCCATGTCACCCTTGGTTTAGGCACTACTTTGGCAGAAAATTGCGCGATGATCCGGGAGAGCCTCGCCTATCTAAAATCCCAAAATCGGCGGGTAATCTATGATGCCGAACATTGGTTTGATGGCTACCAACAAAACCCCGAATATGCCCTCAAGACCCTCGAAGCAGCGATCCAAGGGGGAGCTGAATATCTAGTTTTGTGCGATACCAACGGCGGCACATTGCCCCAAGGAATTATGACCAGTCTCCAGGATATTCAACGGGCATTTCCGGATCTCAAGATTCCCCTCGGCATCCACACCCACAACGATTCGGGGATGGCGGTGGCCAATGCAGTAATGGCCGTGCAAGCCGGGGCCACCATGGTCCAGGGCACCATCAATGGCTATGGCGAACGGTGTGGTAATGCCAATTTATGCACGTTAATTCCCACCCTGCAACTGAAGTTAAATCAGCCTTGTCTCGCACCGGAAAAACTACAACAGCTCACCAGTACAAGCCGCTTAATCAGCGAAATTGTCAATCTAGCTCCCGATGACCATGCGCCCTATGTGGGCCGTTCGGCTTTTGCCCATAAGGGAGGAATTCATGTCTCAGCAGTGCAAAAAAATGCCCTCACCTATGAACACATCGATCCGCAAACGGTGGGAAATGAGCGGCGTATTGTTGTGTCAGAACAGGCGGGATTAAGCAATATTTTGGCTAAAGCGAAAAGCTTCGGCATTGCCCTAGAGAAAACGGATCTGGCTAGTCGAACGATCCTGCAAAAATTAAAGGATTTGGAACATGAAGGCTACCAATTTGAGGCGGCAGAGGCGAGTTTTCAGTTGTTAATCCGCTCGGCATTGGGGCATCGGCAGGAATTTTTCAAGCTGCGGGGATTCCATGTGAATTGTGATGTGGGAGAAACTCAAAGTACGGCGATCGCCACGATCAAGTTAGAAGTGAACGGGAAAAATTTGCTCGAGGCAGCAGAGGGGAATGGCCCCGTTTCGGCCTTGGATCAGGCTCTGCGGAAGGTGTTGACGAAATTTTACCCAGAAATTGCCGAGTTTCAATTGACGGATTATAAAGTGCGAATTTTGGATGGGGCAGCGGGCACTGGTGCAAAAACCAGGGTTTTGGTGGAATCAAGTGATGGCCTGGAACGGTGGACGACGGTGGGCGTATCAGCCAATATTCTTGAGGCATCCTATCGGGCTGTGGTCGAGGGTATTGAGTATGGTCTGTTGCGGCGATCGCCTTATCCCTCTGTGCCTTTACCTGTGGCAACCCTGTGACTCTAACTCTGCGGGGATGGTGTGGATTTTTGACCCATTTTCCGATGCGGGAGAGTTGACATTTAGAGGCGATCGCCACCCCTCCTTTTTTGATCTGAGCTAGTATGGTTTGCAAGTCAAAATACCTAAAAAATTTTGGGTATCAGTATTCTTCATTGCCGTCTCGTGTTCTAGTTGCCGGACTCACTCAACTCAGATTTTTAGTTTATTTTCTGGTTCTGGTGTTGATCTACTATGACCCAAACCTACCAAACCCAAAAGACTCCCTTTTTGGAAAATTAGTAACTTAAAAGTTGCTAAGGCTTCAGAATTCTTGGGGACTGGGTCGCATCCTCTCCACGCAATTCTCATGTTTGATAATCTTCTTCCCCCCCTCAACGAGCATAATCTGCCCTATCCCGACACAATTCACCCGATTGTGGTGCATTTTGTGATTGCGATGGTGTTATTTGCTTTTTTCTGTGATGTGCTTGGCTATTTCAGCCGCAACAGCAAACTCTATGAAGTGAGCTGGTGGAATATGTTCGTCGCCACGGTTTCGATTTTTATTGCCATTATCTTTGGACAAATCGAAGCAGGTTTGGCGATCGCCTACGATGCCGTTGAACCCGTGCTGAATCTCCACACGATCATTGGTTGGTCTTTGTCGGGGATTATCGCGGCCTTGACGGGCTGGCGCTACGTGATTCGCTCTAAAAACCCGGAAACCTTGCCGATGTCCTATCTGGGTATGGGAGCAATTTTGACGGGAATTGTCTTTTTCCAGGTTTATCTCGGCGATAAATTGGTCTGGGTTTACGGGCTCCACACCACAGAGATTGTCCAAGCAGCGAAAGAGGGACTTTTATAAGCGATGTATTCTGATCTGATCCATCAACTCGATTTGGGGGCAAACGGCTTACCCTACAGCATTCCCATTCACCCGAATCTGGTGCATCTGACCCTGGGGCTGTTCATCATTGGCATTGCTTTCGATATTGTCGGTGTATTTTTTACTTTTGAGCGTCCCATTTTTAAATATCTGGCGATCCCGGCTACCCGTTCTAATTTCTTTGATGTGGGCTGGTACAACATGGTGGCGGCGTCAATCATTACCTTTTTTACGGTGGCGGCAGGTTTCTACGAAATGCTGTTGATGGATGCCCCGTCTGAGGTAAAAAGTGCCTGGAATTTTACTGCGATAGATACGATGATTTGGCACGGCATTGGCGGCGTGCTGTTGCTGGCATTAATCGTTGGCATGACGGTTTGGCGAGGCTTTCAGCGGTATGTCTGGCGCGGTGATCGCAGTCGCCAGGTGCAGTGGTGGTATCTGTTGGCGGGACTGGTGATTATGTTTGTGATGTATGTCCACGGCACATTAGGCGCTCAGTTAGCGGCGGAATTTGGCGCGCACAATACGGCGGGTCATCTGCTCCGACTCGGTGAAGATCCCAATGTGCTGTTGCGGTAGGGGTGAGGAACATTAGGCTATGAAGTTAAAAACGATTATTTCACTTTCGGCGATCGCCCTAATTTTAGGGATATTTAGCTACAACGTCGGGCAATGGTCTTACAGTTGGCTACCGCCCCAGGCTTCCGTAGAATCCCAACTGGTGGATCGGCTCTTTAGCACCCTAGTGGCGATCGGTACATTTATCCTGTTCGGCGTTGCCGGCACGATGACCTACTCGATCCTCTTCCACCGGGCAGGACGCTATGACACCAGTGATGGCCCCCCCATCGAAGGCAACGTCAAATTAGAAATTATCTGGACAACGATCCCCTTCTTGATCGTGGTTTATCTGGCCTATTTCAGCTATCAAACCTACCGCGAGATGAATATCCAAGCTCCGGGACATATGCACCAAGAGGCTTTAGTGACCAATGTTTCTACAGGGAAAACCACCATGGCTATTCCCGTCACCAACGTGGAAGTAACCGCCAAGCAATGGGCCTGGATTTTCCATTACCCCGAAAAAAATGTCACCAGCACCGAACTCCATCTCCCGGTGAACCAACGCGCCCACTTCATTCTGCGATCGCCCGATGTGATCCATGGCTTTTTTATCCCCGCCTTCCGGGTGAAGCAGGACGTGATCCCCTTTGAAGATACGGACTTTGAATTTACACCGATCAAAACAGGGAAATATCGCATTCGTGATTCCCAATTTAGTGGCACTTATTTCGCAGCGATGCAAGCCGATGTGGTGGTGGAATCCCAGGAAGACTACCAAACCTGGTTAAACCAAGCAGCCCGCCAAACCCCCACCCCTGCCCCTAACCAAGCCGTCAGTGAATACGCCCGCCGTCAACAGAAAGAAGACCGCGCCGCCTGGAAAACCGTGCCCCCTGCGCCGCCGCCCGTGGTGAATTATCATCCCTGATTTTGTTTATTGACCTTTTTCCTCTGAATTTTTTTGTCAGTCTTCCATAAATTTTCTGTAATTCCGTAATCGCTCACAAACCATGACCCAAGCTCCCCCAGAAGCCCTGACCAACGAGGGACAACCCCTCACCAACCTGCCCAATTGGCGTACCTTTTTTTCCTTTAGTACCGACCACAAAGTCATCGGACTGCAATACATTGTCACGTCCTTTTTCTTTTTCCTCGTCGCCGGAATTTTCGCGATGATCATGCGGGGGGAACTAATCACCCCAGAACCGGATCTCGTGGATCGCACCGTTTACAATGCCCTGTTTACGATGCACGGCAGCATTATGCTGTTTGGCTGGACATTTCCGGTGTTGGCGGGCTTCGCAAATTATCTGGTTCCCCTGATGATTGGGGCACGAGATATGGCATTCCCCCGACTAAATGCGATCGCCTTTTGGATGGTTCCGGTGTTTGGGTCGTTGCTAATCCTGAGTTTCCTGGCTCCGGGGGGACCCGCCCAATCGGGTTGGTGGTCTTATCCCCCGGTGAGTATCCAGAATCCAGCGGGAGTGTTGCTCAATGGCGAATTTCTTTGGTTGGTTTCCGTGGCGCTATCGGGAATTTCCTCGATCCTGGGGGCGGTGAATATTGTTACGACCATTGTGCGGATGCGTTGTCCAGGGATGGGCTGGTTTAAAACGCCGGCATTTGTCTGGACGGTGTTAGCGGCACAAATTATTCAGCTTTTTGGGTTACCCGCTTTAACTGCTGGGGCGGTGATGTTACTCTTCGATCTCACGGTGGGCACAACCTTTTTCGATGCCTCCCAGGGGGGAAGCCCGGTTCTGTACCAGCACTTTTTCTGGTTCTATTCCCACCCGGCGGTGTATGTGATGATTTTGCCGGTGTTTGGCTTTTTCTCGGAACTGTTCCCCGTCTATGCCCGTAAGCCCTTGTTTGGCTACAAGGTGGTCGTCGTTTCCTCGATGATTATTGTTGTCCTTAGTGCGGTGGTCTGGGTTCACCATATGTTTGCGAGTGGGACGCCCCCCTGGATGCGGATGTTGTTTATGTTTTCAACGATGTTGATCTCTGTGCCGACAGGGATTAAGGTCTTTGCCTGGGTGGCGACCCTCTGGGGGGGGAAATTGCGCCTGGATACACCGATGCTTTTTGCGATGGGGGGTTTGATTAACTTCGTTTTCGCGGGGATCACGGGGATTATGTTGGCATCGGTTCCGGTGGATATCCATGTGAACAATACCTATTTTGTGGTGGGGCATTTTCACTATGTGATCTACGGGGCGATCGTCTTTGGGATCTATGGGGCGGTGTACCACTGGTTCCCGAAGATGACGGGCAAGATGTACTACGAGGGTCTGGGGAAACTGCATTTTTGGTTAACGATGATCGGCACAACCTTGAACTTTCTGCCGATGCACCCGGTGGGGTTGATGGGGATGCCCCGGCGGGTTGCGTCTTATGATCCGGAGTTTGCCTTCTGGAATGTGATTGCCAGTATCGGCGGTTTTATCCTCGGCATGTCCACGATTCCTTTTTTGCTCAATATGATTGCGTCCTGGATTAACGGCGATCGCGCTCCCGCAAACCCCTGGCGGGCGATCGGTTTGGAATGGCTGGTTCCTTCTCCCCCGGAACATGAAAATTTTGAGGAGTTACCCATCGTCATCACAGAACCCTATGGCTACGGAAAGTCGGAACCCCTCACGGAAAATCTGGGGGGTTAAATGATTTTTTTGTTGTTGCCCCACCACCATTCGTAGGGGCAGTTCGCGAACTGCCCTTACCGTCCCCGCCGAGCACCCCTCCTACCTAGAAATTCAGTTTTTTTAACACTGCGATTATTGTTATGACTGCCATCAATGAAACCCCGATCTCGGCAACAAGCCACGGACATGGAGAAGAGGATCATCGTCTGTTTGGATTTATTGTCTTTTTGCTCTCAGAAAGTGTGATTTTTATCAGCTTTTTTGTGGGCTATATCGTCTACAAATTCTCGGCAACAGATTGGTTACCGCCGGGGGTTGAGGGTTTAGAAATCCATGATCCGGCGATTAATACAGTGGTGTTGGTTTCGAGCAGTGGCGTGATTTATCTGGCGGAACGGTTTCTGCACAAAGAAAATCTCTGGGGCTTCCGTTTTTTCTGGTTGCTCACAATGGCAATGGGGAGTTATTTTCTCTATGGTCAGGCGGTGGAATGGCAGAGTTTAGAGTTTGGGTTTACGTCTGGGGTCTATGGCGGAATTTTCTATCTGTTGACGGGGTTTCACGGGTTGCATGTCCTAACGGGGGTCTTGCTACAAGGGGTGATGCTGGGACGTTCTTTTCTGCCGAATAACTATGCTGGTGGACAGTATGGCGTGGAGGCAACGTCATGGTTTTGGCACTTTGTGGATGTGATTTGGATTATTCTTTTCGGGCTGATTTATCTCTGGCAATAATTGGAGCGATCGCCGCTCTTTTTTCCCTACGAAAATTTGAGACATAAAATTTAGACATAGTGGTGTGTAAGTAATGATTATTGATGACCAAATTTATGACGTAATCGTTGTTGGAACTGGGGCAGGCGGTGGCACGATCGCCCGAAAATTGGCGAATGCAGGCAAAAAAGTTTTGGTGCTAGAGCAGGGGCAATTTTCCGAGAAGGAAAGCTCCGAATTAACCGAAGTCGAAGTTTTTAAAAAAGAGCAATACCACGCCCTGGAACAGTGGTACGACCAGCACGGTGAGCCATTTCATCCCCAAACCAGTTATTGCGTTGGCGGCAACACCAAAATCTATAGCGGGGTGTTGATGCGGCTCCGGGAAAAGGATTTTGAAGCGGTGGAACATAAGGATGGAATTTCCCCAGAGTGGGGGTTAAAGTACGCCGATTTTGAACCCTATTACACCGAAGCAGAAAAGTTATATCAGGTACATGGGCAAGTCGGGGATGATGCCACGGAACCCTCTCGGAGTCAGGATTATGGCTTTCCCCCGGTCGAAAGGTTGCCCCAACTCGATGCAATTAATCAGCGTTTTAAAGATTATGGTTTGCACCCGAACTATCTCCCCATCGGCATCGGGCAGGAAGGGCGTACGGACTCGGAGGATACAGGCATTAGTCCCGCTATCCGCGCCGGCGATCGCCTGACTTTGAAAACAGGGGCGCAGGTCACCTCCATCCACACCGACCCCTCCGGTAAACTCGTGAAGGGGGTGCAGGCGGTCATCCAAAACCAAGCCTTTTTGTTTGTGGGGGACATCGTGGTTTTAGCGTGCGGCGCGATTAACTCAGCGGCATTACTCCTCAAATCAGCGAACGCCAAACATGAAAACGGTTTAGGCAATAGTTCCGGGCTGGTCGGTCGCAATCTCATGAAGCAACTGATGACCGTCATCGTTGAACAGGAACCCACCCTTAAGGATGGGCTATTCCAGCGATCGCTCTACGTGAATGATTTCTATTGGGGGGACAAGGATTTTCCCTATCCCATGGGTCATGTGCAGGATTCCGGCGGCATTTTGCAAGATGTTATTTTCTCTGAGTCGCCTCCTTTAATATCCGTGGCAGCGAAGTTCTTACCAAAATTTGGGCTGAAACAGTTGGCGACCCGCTCCCTGGGTTGGTGGCTACAAACGGAGGATTTACCGAATCCCGAAAATCGCGTGTGGCTCAAAAATAATAAAGTTCACCTCAACTACACCGAGAATAACCTCGAAGCCCACGATCGCCTGTTGTACCGTTGGCAACAGATTCTTAAAGCAGTGGATAAGGAATTTAAAGGCACCCATCCCTACGCCCGGATGCCCATCTCCGTCGTCGCCCATCAATGCGGCACCTGTCGCTTTGGGGAAGATCCCGCCACTTCCGTCCTTGATCTCCATTGCAAAATGCATGATCTGGAAAATCTCTACGTGGTGGACAGTAGCTTTTTCCCGTCTAGCAGTGCCACTAGCCCGATGTTGACGGTCATTGCCAACGCCCTCCGGGTCGGCGATCGCCTGTTAGAAATCCTTAGATAATTAATCCCAATGATGTTGTCGCGCTTCTTCGACGATCCCCTGAGCTTCTTCAAGGGAAATATCATAGCGATCGCTCAATAATCGCGGAATACGGTTGCAGTCACGGTTGGGATTCATTTTTGGATGCTGGGCATAGGTAGGGAGAGCAACGTTACAAAGAAAGGGCGAGGGCTCTGCCTTGAGTTGAATGGGTTCAAGGTTAAGCACGTCCCGTGAATTGATAAAAAAGAGCAGGGCACCACTGAGATTCGCCTCGCTGAGGTTGGCATCACTCAGGAGGGTACAGTTGAGATCAGCATCACTGAGATTGGCATACCTGAAGTCAGCGCCGCTGAGGTTGGCGTATCTAAGATTCACGCGGCTGAGATTCGCATACTGGAGCGCCGCACCACTGAGGTTAGCCCCGTTGAGATTGGCGCGGCTGAGGTTCGCCCCGTTAAAATTAGCATTGCTGAGATTGGCACCACTAAAGTTGGCATCAATTAGGCTCGCACCGCAAAAGTCAACACCATTGAGATCAGCACCACAGAAATTAACATCATTGAGATCCGCACCGCAGAAGCCAGTGGTTTCCGTCTTTTTTGTGGCCCTGCGGAAACTGAAGAATAGGAAAATGCCGCCAACAATTGCGGCGATCGCCCGGCGGTCGCTGGCTAAAATTTCGCGATCGCGATGGGAGTCAACTAAGGTAACGTTTTCGTTTTGGGATACATGAGGATAATTGGTTTGCTGTCTTTGGCCAGGGAGCCACCATAACCACCCCGTCATCCAGAGCACAACTGGCAAGGCGATCGCCCCCATTGTCCACCCCTTGTTAATTTCTTCCTTTGGCTGCCATGGCTTGAATCGCTTGGGCATTTTTGAGACTCCCCGAATACTGATCCCATTATTGCGTCCTCGATTTGGCAACACTCTAATCTTTATACAGGCTTCAGGATTCTCGGAAATGACAAAGGGGAATTGACACCAAAACCTCCACAGCCACCAGAAATCGGGTGTTGTGAAGGTAGTGGACTGACCAAAATCAGCTTTACAGTTTTGGGAACTCAGATTTTGTCGGTGATGGACGTTCTACCAATGTTCGGACATTGGGTGGCCGCAGCGGGCGCAGTCAAAACCTCCGGGTGGATCAACGAATGAGGGGCAACTACAACCGCTATGGGTGCATTTTCCTTTGCCGTTTACGGGGTGGTTTGGGGAAATATCTTTTCGAGGCAGCCGCCCAAATAAAAATCCTACATTTTTAGTCGGTTGAGCGACTGGTGTAAGGGTCTTAGTATTCATCGGTTTGATCGGGTTTACGACGAGACCCCTCCAGGCTAACCTTCCCGGTTGGCGATCGCTAAAAATCGCTAAAAATCTCAAAGTTTTCGTAAATTAATAATTGAGGCATATTTCCTATAGATATTGATCGTAATCGGATATTTTGACGATTAATCGCTGTGTAAGAAACGGACTGGCCTCACCGAGTTGTTCTAAGATAAACCGTGCTTCACTCTGGTATGCAGCTATTTTGACTTTATCCCAATGCATTGGCGGTGGTTGTAAGTTAGTAATGCGATCGCACAATTTAACCATCCACACTTCCTTAGGTTGCAATTGAATTCTGTTGATACTATCTTTCATTTGCTCAAATTTTGAAGGCAGCTCTGTATTTTTAGTCAGTGCTAAAACCCCATCGGCGATTTCAATCCCAAAATCACGTTTTACATCCTCAAATGTAGTAGAAGTATCTTCAATGACATCATGCAACAATGCACACAAAACAAGAAGGTTTGGATTGTCAATCCTCTCATGAGCCACCGTTGCTGTTGCTTCCATGGCAACCAGTCCAAGATGATTGATGTAAGGAATATCACTGCCTGGTAATTTCTGACCATTGTGTGCATTTGAAGCGAAATTCCATGCTTTTTGATATTTATCTTGATCCCAAATTTTCATTGATTACCTTTTTGTGACTATTATACGAATACTTTTCCCGTAACATTCTTTTTGTTACTTTCCCATAGAACTTTATGAAGCGATTTAGACTAAACTAATGCTTATTCCTTGAGGATTGCCGGTTTTCTTGTACTTCCATATCGCTAAAGACGATGGCTAACGCTGACTTAATCTTGACCCAAAAATATCAACCCCAGGCACCGATCCAAGTAGATCTGGAGTTGTTCCTCACTGCTGCCGAACGTCAAAAGAGCCGCCAACGCCTAGAGTTAGACAATGGCCAAGCGATTCACTTCAACTTATCCCGTGGCAGCCATATCCATCCCGATGACTACTTTCAAGACGCGACTGGTTCTACTCTCGTACAGGTTAAGGCAAAACCTGAACCCGTGGTTACGGTCACGGCCTCGACCCCTTTGGAGCTACTCAGGGCGGCCTATCACCTTGGTAACCGCCATGTACCCCTAGAGGTTCATCCCCAGTATCTCCGCTTTTCCCCTGACCATGTGCTCGAAGATATGCTCACCCGACTGGGGTTGCAACTGAAACAGGAAATGTTGCCCTTTTTTCCGGAAGATGGAGCCTATGGCCATCATCACTAAGCGTATAATCCGGGCGAATCCTGGGCGGTAACTCCCCAACATAAGGCGATCGCAGGATTTATACTTAAGAGTGATTCCCTTATCAACTTTTTGGTTGCCGAGCACCCATGTCAACGGAAACGGATCTACCGACCCTCTCCCCTAAAGATACTTCCCCAACCGAGATGGGCGTGGCCCCGTCCCAGAGTGTAGATGGTTTTGGGCCTGTGTTGCGCAACCCGAAATTCCTTGTCCTTTGGCTTGGTCAAATCTTTTCACAACTGGCCGACAAGATTTATCTCGTGCTAATGATTGCTTTGATTGCCAGTCACTTTCAAACGGCGGATCAGAGCATTAGTGCTTGGGTCTCAGCGATCATGATTGCCTTTACGGTGCCTGCGATTTTGTTTGGTTCCGTTGCGGGGGTTTATGTGGATCGCTGGTCTAAAAAAGGGGTGCTGATTATTTCGAATTTGTTGCGGGGCGTCTTTGTTTTTTGCATCCCCCTCTTACTCTGGCTCGTGCAAGATCAACCCAATTGGTGGGAGCTTCCCCCTGGATTTGTCTTTTTATTGGGGATCACCTTTGCTGTTTCTACCTTGACACAATTTTTTGCGCCGGCGGAACAGGCGACTTTACCGCTCATTGTGAAGAATAAACATTTATTGGCGGCCAATTCCCTCTACACCACCACGATGATGGCCCTGTTAATTGTGGGCTTTGCGGTGGGAGAACCCTTGTTGGGCCTGGCGGATCAGCTAGTTGAATCTTTCGGGATTACGGGGACTTGGGGGAAAGAATTCGTGGTTGGGGGAGGCTATGCGATCGCCGGTTTGATTTTGTTGGCCCTGAAGACCAATGAAACGGAAACGGATCGCCAACGGGAACAGCCCCATGTTTGGGAGGATATTAAAGACGGCCTCAGTTATTTGAATCAAAATCACCGGGTGCGCAATGCACTGATCCAATTGGTGATTTTGTTTTCTGTATTTGCGGCCCTGGCGGTGTTGGCGGTGAGTCTGGCGGCTCAAATTCCGGGGTTAAAGGCGGAGCAGTTTGGCTTTTTGTTGGCCGCAGGCGGCGTTGGTTTGGGGATTGGTGCTTTCTTTTTGGGGCACTGGGGGAATCAGTTGCCCTACCGTACCCTCAGCCTTTGGGGTTCTATCGGCACGGCGATCGCCTTAATTGCCCTTTCTTTTTCGATCCACAATTTGGTTTTTGCCCTCTTAAGTACTACCTGTCTTGGCTTTTTTGCGGCCCTGGTGGGAGTGCCGATGCAGACGACGATCCAGCGCGAAACCCCGGCGATCCTCCGGGGGAAGGTTTTCGGTTTACAGAATAATGCTGTTAATATTGCTCTATCTTTACCTCTGGCCCTGGCTGGGGTGGCAGAAACCTTTTTTGGCCTGCAACCAGTGCTTCTAGGTCTTTCGGGATTGGCGATCGCCGGTGGGGTATTGAACTGGTATATTTCAATCAAATCCTAACGCACACCACAGGATCCCCCTCAATGCATGTTGCTTGGCTCGGTAAAAAATCTCCTTTTTGTGGCAATGTCACCTATGGCCGTGAAGTGACCAATCACCTCCTCGATCGGGGCTATCAAGTGAGCTTTCTCCACTTTGCCCAGCAGGAAGAATGCGATCAGAAATGGCGGGACTGCCCAGAGGTTTTTTTACCCTTCCTCTACAAGTCACAAATTTACACGATCCCCAGTCCGAAATCGAGTCAAGTGCTGATGCGATCGCTTCAAAAATTTCAGCCAGACCTCGTCCATGCCTCCCTGACCCTCTCGCCCCTAGATTTTCGGCTGCCCGACATCTGCCGCGAACTCGATTTGCCCCTAGTGGCTACCTTTCACCCTCCCTTTGACAGCAAACTACGCAACCTCAAATCCAGTACCCAATACCTCACCTACCAGCTCTATGCCCCCTGTCTAGCCAACTATGACCGGGTGATCGTCTTCTCAGAAATCCAAAAGGAAATGCTCGTCAAACTGGGAGTACCACGGGATACGGTGCGCATCATTCCCAATGGCGTCGATGAACAAAAATATGCCCCGGCCCTCAGTGCCTACCGCCACACCTTCCAAGCGAAACGGGTATTCATTTACCAAGGCCGCATTGCCCCCGAAAAAAATGTAGAAGCCCTCCTCAAGGCTTGGCGACTGGCCAATATGGGAGAAGATTGTGTGCTGTTAATGGTCGGCGATGGCCCCCTCAAGGCTTCCCTAGAATTGCTTTACACCGAAGATCAAGGGGTCCGCTGGCTTGGGTTCGTCGGCGATGAAACCCAGCGGATTGATCTCCTCCGGGCGGCGGATGTGTTTGTGTTGCCCTCTTTGGTGGAAGGATTGTCTTTATCACTCCTCGAAGCAATGGCCTGCGGTTTGGCCTGCATTGCCACGGATGCCGGCGCCGATGGGGAAGTACTCAACCAAGGAGCCGGGGTTGTCCTCGATACCCAGGGGGTCACCGGACAACTGAAAACCCTTTTACCCTTGTTCCGCGAACAACCAGAATTAGTTACAATCCTGGGTCACAAAGCGAGGCAGCGGGTGTTAGAACGTTACACCTTGCAGAACAACATTAGTCAGCTCGAACAAACTTACCAAGAACTCTGTCCCACGGCGGCATCTGCCCCCCATCCGGCTCCAGTGCAAAGTTTTCCCTAAAAGGTTTACTGTTGGCCAAGGTTTATCATGGGGAGACCAATGTATTTTTTGGCGATCACCTTGATATTGTTCTATGAATTTAGACCAACAACTGCAAATCCTCATTGACCAAGCCCCCCAGGATGGCAAGATGCCCCAGGTGATGGCCCAGGCGATCGCCCCAGTCCTCAAAGCCTTCGCCCAAAAATTACAATCCCTCGAATACTATGTTTGTCAATCTTTAGAGGGGGACTGGCTCATCACGACCCTTGCCCAACAGAGCGATCCCCAGCAGACCAAAACCGTTATTTACGGCTTCTCAAGCCTCGCCCTCGCCCAACAGCACCAGGGCAGCAATGCCGATCCGTCCCTAATTGCTGTGCCACTGCCCGTCACCCACCTATTGTTTCAGCTATTTTCGCTGGCCGCCGTTGATAGCTTGATCCTCACTGAGGCCCAGGGTAGCCTTGAAATTCGCCGCCAGGATCTGCAACAGGCCGTTCAACAACAATTATTAGGCGATCGCCCCCGTCAAACCCCAGGCAGTCAGTGGGCTTGAACAAGATACCAAGGACAAACCCGGTTAATCCCTAACTAGATGGGATATCAGCTTTTGTTTCTTGATCAGAGGTTTCCGGTTTCGCTTCCGTGGCCTCGACTTTTTCGCCGTTCCCTTCCTCTAGGCGGGCCTGCATCGAAACAGTTTTTTCAATTTTTTCGGCTTCTTTCTTAAATTCTTCCTGGAACTCGTTGGAGGCATCCTGGAAACTGCGGATTGTTTTCCCAAGGCTCCGGCCAATCTCTGGCAACTTTTTCGGGCCAAAGATTAACAGAGCAATAATAAAAATGAGGGCCATTTCTGGCAGGCCAATCCCGAAAATATTCATAGATTCTGGGGGTTAAGGGTGGATTTTTGCTGTTTTATTTTACCGTTGCCGGGGCAGATCGTCGGAGGTTTGATCGCAGTTGACCGCAGGCCGCATCCGCCTCCAAGCCCTTAGAATAACGCACGCTCACCGCGATCTTGTGATCCTGGAGGATTTGCTTAAAAACATTGATCCGTTTTTTCCCCGGACGCTGGAAAGGCACTTCGGTAATGGGATTGTAAGGAATTAAATTCACATGGCTTTGGAACCCCTTCAGTTTTTTGGCTAATTCAGCGGCATGGTCGGGCAGATCATTCACCCCCGCCAGCAAAATGTATTCAAAACTGAGGCGGCGACGGGTGATGGCGACGTACTCGCGGCATTCGTCCAACAGATCCTCAATGGGATAGTGGACAGCGGTGGGAATAATCGATTCCCGGAGGGCTTGGTTCGGGGCGTGGAGGCTTACTGCTAGGGTGATTTGCAGATTCTGCTGGGCCAGGGTGCGGATCTGATCGGGTACCCCCACGGTAGAAACTGTCAGCGATCGCTGGCCAATGCCGATGTCTTGGTTCAGGCTTTGGATCGATTTAAGCACCTGTTCGAGGTTGGCGAGGGGTTCCCCCATCCCCATAAACACCACATGGCTGACCCGTTGCTGGAAATCTTCTTGGACAGTGAGCACTTGATCAACGATTTCATGGGCCTGGAGATGCCGGGTAAAACCACTTTTACCAGTGGCGCAAAAATCACAGGCCATGGCACAGCCCACCTGGGAAGAAACACAGACGGTGAGGCGTTTTTCGGTGGGGATACCGACCGTTTCAATAATTAAGCCATCGTGGAGTTGGAGGAGATATTTGCGGGTGCCATCGAGGGCGGTGCGTTGGTGGTGGATCTGCGATCGCCCCACGGGATAGGTGCCCATTTGCTCGCGCCAAACCTTCGGAAAGACGGTGATTTCACTCAGGTCATGGATCCCTTTTTGGTAGAGCCAATTGTAGAGCTGTTTGCCACGGTAGGCGGGTTGACCAGTGGTTTCGATCCAGTGGGTCAGTTCCGGGAGACTTTTGCCGAGGAGTACGTCTTGGGGCATGGGTTACGAGGGAAAGGGGCGATCGCCTGTGATTGGGTTAAGGGATAAAGTTAAAAAAATCCTTTTCCATTGTGGCATAGGGGCCGTTGGTTCCTGGTAAGGTGCCCAGACAATTGAAAAACTGTCCTTAAATCCTTGGCTCCCCCAGGGAATCTGCCTATGATTTAAAGGTGGCGTATGGCAAGGAGAATAATGGTTGGCTGGCTATTAATTGGACTGGTATTACTCTATCTGGGGGGCTGTGGTTATCTCTTTTTTGGGCAGCGGCGGATTATTTTTGAACCCCAAGCCCAACCCTTGCATCCAGTGCCATCGGATTTTGCTCTACCCTACGAAACGATCACGATCCCCGTCACTTCAACGCAACAATTAACGGGCTGGTGGCTACCCCAGAACAAGGGAGACAAAACGCTACTATTTCTCCATGGGAATGGCGGGTTAACGGCTTACAATTTCCAGGCGATCGCCCTCTGGTACCAAGCGGGCTATTCAATCTTGGCCTTTAACTATCGGGGCTATGGCCAGAGCAGTCCCGGCTTCCCCCAAGAATCCCAGGTGTACGAAGATGCAGCGGCGGCCTATAGATTTCTCACCGAAACGAAGGGGATCCCAGCCCAGCAGTTGACGATCCATGGTCATTCCCTCGGCGGGGCGATCGCCATTGAATTGGCCCAGCGGTACCCGGTGGGTGGCTTATTTCTGGAGGGCACCTTTACCTCGATGTTCGCCATGTCTACCACCAAACCCCTCTATCGGATTTTTCCCGTCTCTTTCCTTTTACACCAGCGGTTTAATTCAGCAGCTAAAATCACCCAACTCCAGCTACCGATTTTCTTTTGCCACGGGGAATTGGATGAAACAGTCCCCAGTACCATGGGGGCGCAACTGTGGGCGATCGCCAATGAACCCAAGCAATTTCAAGCTGTGCCTGGGGCCGACCACCATAACCTCGCCGCCGTGGGAATGGCCACGATCCAGCAGGGGATTACCTGGCTCGAAACCAAGCGTGCCCTCTGCCACGGGTAATTAAAACAGATGACAGAACCAATTTTTGTGGGGCGATCGCTCTCTTGTCACTTCCGGGGTGTTGCGGCCCTGACGGAACTCAACTTTGAAATTTATCCCGGCGAGAAGGTGGGTCTGATTGGGGCCAGTGGCGCAGGTAAAAGTACGCTCCTTAGTCTCCTCAATGGTCAACAACAACCAACCCAGGGGGAATTGCTCATCTGGGGGGAAGCGATCGCAACCCTCTCCCCAAAGGGACGGCGGCGTATCCAACGGCAGCTTGGTACCATTTACCAACAACTTCATTTGGTCGAAAGTCTGGCCGTCATTCACAATGTCAACGCGGGTCATCTGGGGCGTTGGTCGTTCCTTCAAGCAATGTTTTCCCTGATCTTTCCCCAGGAGCGTCCCTTGGCCGAAGCTGTTTTGAAACAGGTGGGCATTCCCGAAAAACTCTTTGCCAAAACCAGTGACCTATCGGGGGGACAAAAGCAACGGGTCGCTTTGGCGCGGGTCTTGGTGCAAAATCCGGCGGTGATCCTCGCAGACGAACCGATTTCTAGCCTTGATCCTCAACTAAGTCGGGAAATGATGGATTTGCTAGTGCAGCTTTGTGAAACCCAAGGAAAAACCCTCGTTGTTAGCCTCCACTCCCTAGAATTTGCCCGGAGCCACTGCGATCGCCTAATTGGTCTCAAGGGCGGCAAAATTCTGTTCGATCAGCCCACCACAATGGTCAGTGAGGCCCAAATCAACCACCTCTATGGTGAGCAATCGATATACTAGATGTCTGCATTTCTTGAAAAATTTCCATGGCGATCGCATCCTCTTCTGTTCCGAAAAATGATTGGCAACTGGCCGGGAAGCTCCTTCCCTACGCCAAGAAAAATCTCATTACCCTTGTTGTGTCGATTGTTTTGCTAATTCCTTTGGCGATCGCCGGTGCGGTTCAGCCCCTAGTTGTCGGTCAGGCAGTTTCCCTATTGCGGGGCGAAACCGTGTGGGGCATCCTCGCCGATCTCAGCATTCCAGAAGGGATTAACCGTTTAATCTGGATTCTGTTAGCCACCATTGTGATTCGCTTGGCCTTCACATCGATCCAAGGGTACCTCGTCCAAAAAGTAGGCCAGGAAATTACCGCAGGCATCCGCCAGGATTTATTCGATCACGTCACATCCCTTTCTTCTCGCTTCTTTGACCGGATGCCCGTCGGCAAACTCGTCACCCGCTTAACCAATGACGTGGAAGCCCTGGGGGATGTTTTTGCCAGCGGGGCGATCGGCATCATTAATGATGTCATTTCCCTGGCCGTGATTATTGTTTCGATTTTTCTGTTGCAATGGCAGCTAGCGACGCTCCTCATTTTGATGTTGTTGCCCGTCACCTTTTTGATCATTTATTTTCAGGGGCAATACCGCAAGGCCAACTACCAAGCCCGGGAAGAACTGTCCCAACTGAACGCGATGCTCCAGGAAAACGTTGCGGGGATTAATATCGTGCAATTATTCCGTCGGGAGGCCTTGAATGCCGAGTTATTCCGGACGGTTAATGACCGCTATCGTCTGTCCGTTAACAAAACAATCTTCCATGACTCGGCTGTTTCTGCCACCCTAGAGTGGATTTCCCTGGTGGCGATCGCCGGAGTACTTTGGTTGGGAGGCTGGCTGATTTTCCAGGATGCCCTGAGCTTTGGGGTGCTGTCTGCCTTTATTCTCTATTCCCAGCGGTTATTTAACCCCCTGCGCCAATTTGCCGACAAATTCACCATGTTCCAATCGGGACTAACGGCCATCGAACGGGTGACAGAATTGATGTCGGAGCCCATCGAGATCCAAGATAAACAACAGCATTTAACGACTTCTTTAAATCTCTCGGATTCGGCCTCCGGTGAAATTATTTTTGACAACGTTTCCTTCGGCTATAAACCTGGGGAATATGTCCTGAAAAACCTGAATTTTAAGATCAAACCCGGTGAAAAAATCGCCCTTGTGGGGCCAACGGGGGCCGGAAAAAGCTCGATCATCCGTTTACTCTGTCGCCTGTATGATCCGAGTGAAGGACGGATTCTCGTCGATGGCATTGATATTCGTGATCTGCCCCAAGAAGATCTGCGGCGGCACATTGGCGTCATCCTCCAAGAAAGCTTTCTTTTTGCTGGAGATGTCCAGCGCAACATTACCCTGGGGGAAGAGTATCCCTTTGAGGCGGTAAAGCAGGCCGCAGTACTGACCAACGTCGATCAACTCATTGAGGAACTGCCCCAGGGGTATCGCACAGCCCTCCGGGAGCGGGGTACAAATCTTTCTGGGGGCCAAAAACAACTGTTGGCCTTTGCCCGGGTTGCAATCCGGGATCCGAAAATTCTGGTACTCGATGAAGCTACGGCAAGTCTTGATGTGGGCACAGAGGCGCTAATTCAGTCGGCCCTAGAACAACTCCTCGAAGACCGCACGGCAATTATCATTGCTCACCGTCTCTCGACCATCCGGGATGTGGATAAAATCATTGTCCTAAAGCAAGGAGAAATCCTCGAAACAGGGAACCACGATCAACTCCTCGCCCAAAATGGGTTGTATGCCAGCCTCTACCGTTTGCATATGTTGGGAGACTAGACGGGGCGTTTCCTTTGCTTGGTATGATAATGAACACAGAATTTTCACTAAGGAACGGGCCGATGACAACCCACTTCATTACCGCAGAAATTGATCTCCAGGAAAATCCAGCAGATTTGCCCAAGGAAATTGAAGCAGAGCTCGAAAAGCGGGGTGATGTGCTCCGGTGGGCAATCACTGAAGTTGAAGAAAATACGGCAAAAGTTGAGGCGATCGCCTTAACTCCAGAAGACTAAAATCATGGCTTTGGTGGTTGATCCCGGTACCCAGAATATCGATCTAAAAGCGTGGCAATATTGTCATCCCCATTGGCATCGGCAGATGGAACGGATCAGCCGTCAAAGCCCCGAAGCTCTGCTTGTGCCCCACTCCCGCGCAGCCCTAACGGAAATCCTCCGCACAGCCCACCGGGAAAAAATTACGATTATCCCCTGCGGTAACGGCACAAAGCTCGCCTGGGGTGGACTCACTCCGAAAGTAGATTGGTTGGTGAGCACCCGGCAGTTAAATCGCATCGTGGATCACGCCGTTAATGATCTAACTATTACGGTGGAAGCAGGGATCACCTTTGCTGAACTACAAAACCATCTCAGGCCCCATAAACAGTATCTCCCCCTCGATCCTAGTTTCCCCAACCAAGCAACCCTAGGGGGGATTGTAGCCACGGCAGATACCGGCAGCTTGCGTCAACGCTACGGTGGTGTGCGGGATTTACTCCTGGGGATCACCATGATCCGGGCCGATGGCACCTTGGCAAAAGCCGGGGGAAAAGTGGTTAAAAATGTGGCGGGCTATGATTTGATGAAGCTCCTCACAGGTTCCCATGGCAGTTTGGCGACGATTACCGAATTAACGTTTCGCCTCTATCCGATTCAAGAGCAGTCCCAAACGATCTTAATGCTTGGGTCGTCCGCGCAAATACGCCAGGCCCAGAGCCAAATTTTAAATTCTGTCCTCACGCCAGCAGCGGCAGATCTGCTTTCACCTCGACTATTACAACGGTTACAAAGGGGAACTGGAGAAGACTGGGGTTTGCTGCTGCGTTTTGAGGCGATCCGTGAGAGTATTACGGCACAACTGCAGGAGTTAGAGGCTATCAGGCAGCACCTGGATTTAGTCAGCCAACCGGAGCACCTGGATCTGTGGGCACAGCTACGGGAAGCTTTATTTGGGGAAATGGTCGTCGCCAAGGTCGGCATTCTATCCCATCAAAGTATGGCTTTGCTGCAACACATTGAGACCCTAACCAATGGTCAGGCGATCGCCCGGATCCATTGCAAAAGTGGTCTAGGTATCATTGCGTTTCCCCATGACCAATTTCTCCGGCAATTCCGAGCCATCCGGGATTTTTGTCAGGCTCACCACGGTTTTTTCACAATTTTAGATGCCCCCTATCGCCTCAAGCAGCAATTTGAACCCTGGGGCTATCCAGGTAACGCCCTGCCATTGATGCGCAACATTAAACAGCAATTCGATCCCCAAAATATCCTAAGTCCCCAGCGTTTTGTGGGCGGCATTTAACGACGAAGAATTGCTGCGACAAACTGTTCAGGCTTCTCTGGGGTGACGACAATGGTCTGGTTAGGCCATTTCAAAACGACCGCTAAACGAACCGCTGTGGCATAGGCATTGTAGTGACCCAACTTTTTATTCCAAAATTTTCCGGTAAAGGCAAATAGACCACCATTACCAAACAGCCGTAACGAACCATCCATGGCGGTGGGATCGTAGGTGGCACTTTCTAGATTTTCTAAAGCGATCTCTGTGCGCCACCCCAAGCGTTCAACATAAAGGCGATCGCCGTCCAGATGATAGCCTCGCACCATAAATAACGCCGTCATTACCACAATGCCGATGGGCAAAATAATCCACAGCAAAAAATAAGGATTCTGTTGTTGGAGTCCTAAAATCAAAAACAGCAGCACCATGGCCAACAACACTACGCAAACAAGAGTTGTAATGGTGATTAAAGTTTGACTCCAGGGAGCCTTAAAAAACAGACTATTTTCCATAACCGTGACAAAAAGCTGATTTCACGGTAGCAAAGTTCCCCAAGAATTACGGCAGCGGTAAAGTTTTATCTCTGTTGGCCAGTATTGCCTGGCGCCCTTCAACATTTCCGCACATTTATCTCGTAAATCTTGGCCGTGACGGTGCTACCCTGGATTTCTCGCCCGCCTAGTAGCCGAAACTTCACAACTTAAATATTAAGAAAGATGATAATTAGGCTACAATTGGGCAGAAATTGTCAAAAAAATTTACAGGTCTTAGGAACCATCCGTAAAATTTATGTCTCTTCCCATTCGTAACGTCGCGATTATTGCCCACGTTGACCACGGTAAAACGACCCTTGTTGATGCTCTCTTACATCAATCCGGCATTTTCCGAGAAGGCGAAGACATCCCCGATTGCGTGATGGACTCCAATGACCTCGAACGGGAACGGGGTATTACGATTCTTTCCAAAAATACCGCCGTCCGTTACAACGACATTCTGATCAATATTGTTGATACCCCTGGCCACGCTGACTTTGGTGGTGAGGTAGAGCGTGTCCTCGGCATGGTAGACGGTTGCATTTTGATCGTCGATGCCAACGAAGGTCCAATGCCCCAGACCCGTTTCGTCTTGAAAAAAGCCCTCGAAAAAGGTCTACGCCCGATCGTTGTCGTTAATAAAATCGACCGCCCCAACGTCAATCCTGAAACTGCCGTTGATAAAGTCTTTGATCTGTTCGTTGAACTCGGTGCCGATGACGATCAATGTGACTTCACCACTCTCTATGCCTCTGGTTTATCTGGTTTCGCCCGGGAATCCCTCGACGATACCAACGAGGATATGGAACCCCTCTTCCAAGCGATTCTGCAGCACGTTCCCCCGCCAGCCGGAGATGTTAACAAGCCCCTCCAGTTGCAGGTTACGACCCTTGATTACTCCGATTACCTGGGCCGGATTGTCATCGGTCGTCTCCACAACGGCACGATTAAAGCGGGACAACAGGCAGCCCTGGTCAAGGAAGATGGCACCATTGCCAAGGCAAAAGTGGCCAAGCTGATGGGCTTTGAAGGCTTAAATCGCGTTGAACTCGAGGAAGCAACCGCCGGGATGATCGTCGCTGTTGCTGGGTTTGCCGATGCCAATATTGGGGAAACAGTAACGTCTCCTGAAGATCCCCAAGCTTTACCGCTGATCAAGGTGGATGAGCCTACATTACAGATGACCTTCTCTGTGAATAATTCCCCCTTTGCGGGCCAGGAAGGTTCTTTTGTGACCTCACGCCAAATCCGCGATCGCCTCGAAAGAGAACTCGAAACCAATGTGGCCCTGCGGGTCGAAGATGGCGAGTCCGCCGATAGCTTTGCTGTGTCCGGTCGGGGTGAACTGCACCTGGGTATTTTGATTGAAACCATGCGTCGGGAAGGTTATGAATTCCAAGTGGCTCAGCCCAAGGTGATTTACCGCGAAGTGAATGGCAAACCCTGTGAACCCTTTGAATACCTCGTGCTCGATGTCCCGGAAGAAGCGGTGGGTAGCTGTATCGAACGACTCGGTCAGCGCAAAGGGGAAATGCAAGATATGCAAGCTGGCGCAGGTGGACGGACTCAACTCGAATTTGTGGTACCCGCCCGTGGTTTGATTGGTTTCCGGGGTGAATTTATCCGGATCACGCGCGGTGCTGGCATTATGAACCATAGTTTCCTGGAATATCGGCCCCTCTGTGGCGACTTCGACACTCGCTATAACGGCGTCATCACTGCCTTTGAAGAAGGCACAGCAACCTTCTATGCCCTCAAGAACGCTGAGGATCGCGGTCAATTTTTCATTACCCCAGGCACTAAGGTTTACAAAGGCATGATTGTCGGGGAGCACAACCGTCCCCAAGATCTAGAGCTAAACGTTTGTAAGGCGAAGCAGCTCACGAACCATCGGGCTGCCAGTGGTGATGAACTAGTTCAGCTACAAGCCCCCATGGAAATGAACCTAGAGCGCGCCCTCGAATACATTGGCCCTGGAGAACTCGTAGAGGTTACGCCCGAATCGATTCGTCTTCGTAAAGTGGAAACGAAGAAAATGGCAAAACGCTAAATTTTCGCTGACCGACTGAACTATTCGAGCTTTTAATAGAACGACTGATCCTATGCACAAATGGGATCAGTTTTTTGTTTCTAGTTATTGTTGTTGCATTTCTCGCCACGATTGCGACAAAATTTTACTGGCTGATTTGGCAAAGACAAAGGTCAGGAGAAAACCCACCAACAAATCCGGCAGCTTGGAATTTGTGAGAAAGACAAATCCGGCAGCAATTAACACAGATGTATTGGCAATGATGTCATTGCGGGAACACAACCAAACAGAAGACATATTGAGATTATCGTTGCGATGACGTGTCAAAAGCAGTAGACAGAGTAAATTCGCGAATAACGCGACAATACCAATCATGCCCATGATGGAAGCTTCCGGGCTAACGCCTGCGAACAATTGGTAGCTTGCCCTTGCAAACACTGCAACCGCAAACAAAAACATAATGACTCCCTTAAGGAATGCGGCTCCAGCCTGGGCCTGCACACTCTTGTTAATGACATACAAGCTGCTGGCATAGACCAAGGCATCTCCCAACATATCCAAAGAATCTCCAGTTAAAGAGAGGGAACCCGCTCGAATCCCAGCCCCAAACTCGACCAGAAACATTGCTGCGTTGATAAACAACACGACCCAAAGTACTTTTGCTTGTTGTTGCTTTAGTTTCGACAACGCACAAGCTTTAGCTTGACAGCAATTATCATCCATGACTTGGTTTTACATTTCGATATTCAAATTAATATTAGAATGTTTTTGCCGATAAGTGCAGATCGAGTTGAAGTTGATTTGTTTTATTGTGCAAGTTTGTTAAGGGCGTGGCTCAGGATTTCAGCAACCCGTTGATCTCGGAGGGAGTAATAGGCTAGTTTCCCTTCATTCCGATATTTCAGGATTTTGAGATCGCGTAATTTTCGTAAGTGATGGGAAGTCGTGGCAATTTTGATGTTGAGTAAAGCCGCAATGTCACACACGCAGAGTTCTTCACTTGTACTGAGAGCGGCCAGGATCTTGAGACGGGATTTGTCGGCTAAAGCGTTAAAGAGAATCTGAGCTTCTTCGAGTAAATCACCCTCTGGTAATTGTTCACTGGCTTGGGCCACCAAATCCGTATTAACACAGCGGACTTGGCAGATATCCTGTGATTTTGGCTTTATCACAACTTTTAAGGGCGCAAATTCTACAATTTAATTGTACTCATTGGGTCATCGATCCCAGAAGGCGATCGCCTTTATTTTGCGATTCATCTTGCAATATTTTGTAACAATGTGTATCAACTATTCACAAAAAAGGGTTTAAACCCTGGTGTAGAGCTTGTTAGACTGTAACCTAATCAAAACCCCAAGTCTCACGCGGTTATATTTGGCAAAAAAGAGACTGATCCCCATAAAAAACGGAAGCAATAAACATTACAGATATGGTAAGCACTGTTAACAAATCTGCTGGCGTAGAGGAATTGCGCCCCGGCGTGAAAGTTCCGGCGAAGGAAACTATCCTGACTCCCCGCTTTTACACCACCGACTTCGATGAAATGGCGAAGATGGATCTTTCTGTCAACGAAGAAGAGATGGAAGCGATCATCGAAGAATTCCGCGTGGACTACAACCGTCACCACTTTGTTCGGGATGAGTCTTTTGATATCTCCTTCGACCATATCCAAGGGGAAACCCGGCAACTCTTCATCGAGTTCCTGGAGCGCTCCTGTACGGCTGAATTTTCCGGCTTCTTGCTCTACAAAGAATTAGGCCGTCGCCTCAAGGACAAGAATCCCCTGTTGGCTGAAGGGTTTAACCTCATGTCCCGGGACGAAGCGCGCCACGCTGGTTTCCTCAACAAGGCGATGACGGACTTTAACCTGTCCCTTGACCTCGGTTTCCTCACCAAGAGCCGCAGCTATACTTTCTTTAAGCCGAAGTTTATTTTCTACGCCACCTACCTTTCGGAAAAAATTGGGTACTGGCGTTACATCAAGATTTATCGTCACCTCGAAAAGAATCCCGAAGACCGCATTTATCCGATCTTCAAGTTTTTTGAAAACTGGTGCCAAGATGAAAACCGCCACGGGGATTTCTTTGATGCCCTGATGAAAACCCAGCCCAATATCCTTAATGACTGGAAAGCGCGGTTGTGGTGCCGTTTCTTCTTGCTCTCTGTCTTTGCGACGATGTACCTCAATGATACCCAGCGCCATGGTTTCTACGAATCCATTGGTTTGAATGCGCGGGAATTTGACAAGGAAGTGATTTGGGAAACCAATAACACTGCTGGCCGGGTTTTCCCGATCATTCTCGATGTCGAAAAGCCTGAGTTCTACGAGCGTTTAGAAACCTGCGTCAAGAACGGCGAAAAACTGCGGGAAATTGATGCCAGCGATGCGCCTGCGCCTGTGAAGCTGTTGAAGAAGTTACCTGCTTATCTCTCTAACGCAACCCAATTCATTAGTCTTTATCTGATGAAGCCGATCCGCGTTGATCAACTGGCTGGTACTGTCCGCTAACACCCTTTTGGAGAATACCCTCCCTCCGCCTTCGGCACCTCCCTCAAGGAGACACCCCTCTAACTCCCCTCAAGGGGAAAATCATTGGCCTCCTTCTTTTTTAGAGGGAGGATTTTTTTGTCTAGAGATAGCGAGATTGCAGGGTTTTGGGCTATGGTTGTTTAGCCAGACGAGGTATTGATTGACTCAGTGGCGATCGCCTTTTTTGGACTGGGATAACGTTTCTGGATCTAGCACACCGATGGTTGATGCATTATTTTGGACGGACATTTTGACCTTTGCGGCGGACACAAGTCACCGGATTGGCGCAGAATTAACGGAAAAATTTGGGAAGCTCACGGCAGTTCGCAAGGCCGATGGTAGCTTGGTGACGGAAGCAGATCGGTGGTCTGATCGAGAAATTTGTCAGGCGATCGCCACAGCCTTCCCTGACCATGGCATTCTCAGCGAAGAAAAAACGCATATTTTGCCTGGAAATGATTGGTGTTGGGTGATTGATCCCATTGACGGCACAACGAATTTTACGCGGGGCATTCCGATCTGGGGCATTTCCCTGGGGCTACTCTACAAAGGCACCCCTGTTTTTGGCTATGTGCATTTCCCTTGGTTGCGTCAATCCTTCCATGGCTATTGGTACGGAGACTCCGGTTTAACGGGGCCGACCGGGGCATTTTGTAATGGCGAACCGCTCCAGACCAGCGACGACGAGCCGAGCCTAAACCATATTTTTAACCTCTGTGCCCGCAGTACGGCGGTGGCAGCCCAACCGAATTTTCCCTGTAAGATCCGCTTGATGGGGGTTGCCAGCTATAACGTTTTAATCGTGGCTTCGGGGGCGGCCCTAGGGGGCGTGGAAGCGACGTCGAAAATTTGGGATATTGCGGCGGTGTGGGCGATTATCCAGGCGGCTGGAGGAGCCATTGAATCCCTAGAACCAAACCCGATGTTTCCTTTAGAAATCGGCAAAAATTATGGCGATCGCCCTTTTCCTTGTTTAACAGCGAGTCGGGCAGAACTAATTCCCGTCTTCAAACCCTGGGTACAATTTATCGGCGATCAGGTCTGCGAAAAATACGGATTGTAAAGAACTTCGATACAATACACAACTGAGTATTTTGACGAACCATTGCGAGGACTCCCCCGACCATGACTGTTGCGGTTGCCATTGACCACCTCCAGAAAAGCTACGGCACCACCCAAGCGGTAAAGGATGTCTCCTTCACGGTGGAACAAGGAAAAATATTTGGGCTGTTGGGGCCAAACGGCGCAGGCAAAACGACGACGATTCGCTGTCTCTGTACCCTCGCCCAACCGGACGGAGGCCAGATCGAAGTCTGCGGTATTTCTGCCCTGACTCAACCGAAAGCAGTGCGACAACGGCTCGGTTATGTGGCCCAGGAAGTGGCAATCGACAAAATTCTCACCGGGCGGGAACTGCTGAATTTACAGGCGGCCCTCTACCATCTGCCGAAAAGCTTTATTCCCCAGCGGGTGGAACAACTCCTTAATGCCCTAGGTTTAAACGATTACGCTGACCAGAAAACAGGCACCTATTCCGGTGGTTTGCGAAAACGCTTAGATTTGGCGGCAGGTCTGCTCCATCAGCCAGATGTGTTGGTTCTAGACGAGCCGACGGTGGGCCTCGATATCGAAAGTCGCGTTGCAGTTTGGGATTTTCTGCGGCAACTGCGGGCGGCAGGCACAACGGTAATTATCACCAGCCATTACCTCGAAGAAATTGATGCCCTCGCCGATAGTGTCGCGATCATTGATCAGGGCAAAGTCATTGCCAATGGTACCCCCAACGAACTCAAGGATAAAGTGGGTGGCGATCGCATCACGTTACGCATCGAAGAATTTACCTCTGCCCAGAATGCTGAAAAAGCGAAAGAAGTGGTATCGGCCTTGGATTTTGTTGAGAGCGTGATCATTAATGGCTCCCAAGGGAATTCTTTGAATCTGGTGGTGAGTCGCCAGGGCAATCACCTGAGCACCATTGAGCAAAGCATTCAGGCGGCTGGACTGCCCATTTTTAGCTTGAGTCAAGCGCGGCCTAGTTTGGATGACGTTTATCTCGCGGCTACGGGTAAGACCCTCATGGATGCCGAAATCGAAGCAGCCAGCAAGCGGGATCTCAAAAAAGAGAAAAAGCAACAAATGAAAGGTTAAGCCAATCCATCGTTTCTGGAGAATTTATCCACGCAAAAGTTGATCGCTCAAAAACCCTCGCTAAAGATTATCAAAAAATATTTATGGGATGTGTTGTTCGGAATGGACGCCTACGTTTAAATCAAGGCCAGATTTTTTGGCGAGAAACAGGTCAAGGGGAGGCGATCGCCTTTATTCACCGGGAATATAGCGACGGTAGTCAGTGGTTAGATTTTTTTGAAAATTTAGGGCCAGATTATCAATGCTTTGCGCCGGATTTGTTGGGGTTTGGGGATTCTGATCCAGCAGTTTCGTCCCAGTCTATTCAATGGCAAAGTGAAATTTTAGCGGAATTTTTTAGTCAGTTAAATCTTAAGAAAATATATTTTGTGGGAGATTCCCTTGGGGCTTGGGTCGCCACTCGTTACGCCCTGAACAATCCTGAACAAATTCAAGGCTTAATTTTGCTTTCCCCCATCGGTTTTGAAGCCCCCAATAATGCTGGTTATTTCCTTGAAAAATGCTTATTATTACCAATTCCAATTTTGCCTTGGGGACTTAAATTACTCTACCCCCTAGGTAAGCTAATTGGCCTCGGTCAAAAGATTCAAAAACTTCTCAACTATCGACAACAGTTGCTTAAATCTCCGGCCAGTCGACGACTTTTGTTTCAGCGGCATCCCAGTGAAATTCAGGCAGAATATCTAAACTCTGAATTGTCTCAGCTAACTGCACCTACGTTAATTGTTTCAGCCGATCAAGGCTCCCACCAAGCCTTATTGTTTGCCCAAAAAATTCCCCAATCACAAATGGTTAAAGTCCAAGACAACATAGAGGCGATCGCCTTAATCAAAAACTGGCTTAACCAACAGCAAACTTAAAGCCAATGGGCAAGGGGAAACAAAAGATATTCCAGAAAAAAGAGTTTCCAAATAAATTGATAAAAGCTGGCAATAGATTTTTTCGATTCAAGATCAATCTGACGACTACGCCACCACAGCAGAGCACCCAGGATAAGGTGACACCCAATAAATAGCAGTTGATTCAAGCTGGTGGTCATCATTATTTCACCGACAATCATCCCGGCGTAACAGGCAAAAATAATCCCCAACGAAAGCTGAAAAATCCGTTTTTTGCCCAACAAAATTGTAAAGGTTGTGATTTGATATTGGCGATCGCCCTCTAGATCCGGCACGTCTTTAAAAATGGCGATCGCCACCGTAAACACAATAATAAACCCCGTCAACAGCCATACCGTCGGCGTAATCACCACTGGGTTCTGTAACATCGTCTGAAAATGGGCAAAAAGACCAAGGTTCACCACCACACCCCGCACCGTAAAAATACACATCGCTGCGAGTAGGGGAAATCGTTTCAGGCGCACTGGGGGCAGAGAATACATTGTCCCGATGGCCAAACTGCCCCACACCGTCACCCCAAGCCACAGGCCACTAAAAGCACTCAAAATCAGCGCTAAAGCTCCGCAAAACCAGACAATACCCCAACCTGTTTTTCGAGAAAAATGTCCCGCCGCCACTGGTAAATGGGGTTTATTAATTTTGTCAATGTCAATGTCCGTTAGTTGATTGAGGCCGACAATAAAGACATTGCCCGCCAGACAAGCGAGCCAAGCACCAAGCACCGACTGACCATAGCCCCAGGAAAATGTTTCAGGGGTCACCGCCAACAGCGCCAAGGCCCAAACACTCAGACTCGTGCCGATAATCGTATGGGGACGGGAAAATTGCCATAGGGAAGCAAGAAATGACGGTCGCGGGGCAGTGGGAGAAATAGAAGACTTCACAGGTAAAAGGTTGCACCTCAAAAAGGCGGCAGCATACACTAATCGCACATCATTTTAACGGACTTGTCCATGGCTTCCCCCCTTTTGGCGATCCTCCAGGAAAAACTCCAGACCGCACCGCACCAGCGCCTCACCTTTGCAGAGTTTATGGAATTGGCGCTCTATCACCCCATGGCAGGTTACTACAGTAGCGGGAAAGTGGCGATCGGTGCCCAGGGGGATTTCTTTACGGCCACATCCCTCGGCCCAGACTTTGGGGAATTATTGGCAGAACAGTTGCTTCACATGAAGCAGATTTTGGGGCGATCGCCGTTTCAGATCGTCGAAATGGGAGCAGGCAAGGGCGACTTGGCGAAGGATATTTTGTCTTACCTCCAGCAGCATTATCCAAAAGAACTTGAAGAAATTGAATATTATATTATTGAAAAATCCCCGGCTCTCCGCCAGCAACAACAGGAAAAATTAGCGGGGTTTTCCCCTGTAAAAATTCAATGGTGTGATTGGTCAGAGTTGCCAGAAAATAGTATCCAAGGCTGTTTTATTTCTAATGAATTGCTTGATGCTTTTCCTGTACATTTAGTCATAGTTCAGGCCGGGGCACTCAAGGAGATTTATGTTCAATATAATCCTGCTAAAAATTCATTACAGGAAGTGGAGGATTCTCTATCTACACCGGAGATTCAAGCTTATTTTAATCACTTAAATATTGATTTCTCTAATTATCCTGATGGTTATCGCACAGAAGTTAATTTAGGGATACTGAGTTGGTTAGAGCAGCTACAGACCAAACTAAAAACCGGCTATATTCTCACCATTGACTATGGCTATCCAGCGGCAAAATATTATCATCCCCAACGGTCTCAGGGCACTTTGCAATGTTATTTTCAGCACCGTCGCCATGATAATCCCTACACCAATTTAGGCGAACAGGATCTAACAGCCCATGTGGATTTTACCAGCCTCCAAAACCATGGCGAATCTCTGGGATTAGTAACTTTAGGTTTGACGCAACAGGGACTTTTTCTGATGGCTTTAGGGTTAGGCGATCGCCTCAATGCTTTATCTCAAAATCCCACTGATGTGATGACTCTGTTTCGTCGTCGGGATGCCCTCCATCAGTTGATCGATCCCATGGGTTTAGGGGGCTTTTATGTCTTGGTTCAGGGAAAAAATCTCATGGATGATCAGCTTCAGACTTCCCTAAAAGGTTTAACCCAGCCCCCCATGGTCTAATAGTTTTCAACGATTGCGGAAGGTTCTATGCGTCCTGTTTTGTATTTGGCGATTACGAGTCATGGGTTTGGCCATGTGGTGCGGGTGGCTTCGGTGGCGGCCCAGGTGCAGAAATTACTGCCCGATGTATTGCTGATTTTTGTGACGACAGCGCCCCACTGGTTGATTCGCAGTTATGTCAAAGGAGATTTTATTCAGCGGCCGAAACGGTTGGATGTGGGGGTAATTCAGGCGGATAGTTTCTCCATGAACTACGGTGCGACCCTAGAAAAATTGCGGGAAATTCGTCGGCGATCGCCCCGGATTATTGCGAGTGAAGTGGACTTTTTACGGTTAAATCGTGCCCAATTGGTTTTAGCTGATTTGCCGCCCCTGGCGATTCCCATTGCCCATGGTGCGGATATTCCCTGTTGGTGTATGGGGAATTTTGGTTGGGATTTTATTTACCGTGCTTGGGGTGGAGAATTTATTCCCGAAGCCGATTGGATTACAGAGCTTTATCGTGAAGGCGATCGCCTGTTTCGTTTACCGCTGCACGAACCTATGGGGAATTTTGCAAACGTTACCGATGTCGGACTGACGGGCGGCGATCCGCAATATGATCTGGCAGCCCTGCGGGAAAAATTTCAATTAACTCATCCCAAGGAAAAAACTATTCTTCTCAGTTTTGGCGGCCTCGGTTTTGCCGGAATGCCCTATGAAGCCTTGGCGCAATTTCCTGATTATCAATTTATTAGCTTCGACCGTGACGCCCCCGATTTAGCAAATCTCCGCAAAATTACAGAGACCCAGTACCGCCCCGTTGACTTTATGCCCCTGTGCGATCGCATTATTTCCAAACCGGGCTTTAGTACCTACGCCGAAGCCCTGCGCCTCGATCTTCCCGTTGTGACCTTGCCTAGGGATGATTTTGCCGAAGGGCCAATTTTAATTAAAAACCTCCAACAATATGGCCACCACCAAATTTTAGATCCAGAGCAATTTGCCCAGGGTGATTGGGATTTTCTCCGGGAATCACCCCAACCACCCCAAGGCAATCAACCCATCGATAAGACGGGCACAAAGGCGATCGCCCAAGCCATTGCCGAATTTCTCAGCCATTAATGCTCTGTGACGAAAACCTCAGGTACAGACTCCGGTTCAGGAAACGGTGATTCCCCCAGAACAAAGGGGAGATGCGCCCCCGTAAGTCCCTTAATAATGTGCTCAGGGGTTGTCGGGAACACCACAAACAGAGGGTGAATTTGGGCCGGAAGATTACTGATCATGTGGGCCTCCGACTCTGGCAATAACCACTCGTAATCTTGATCAAGGTAAACCTGGGTATGACGCCAGCGCAGCAATAGCTCCGAAAAAGTTTCCCCAGGCCGATGGATAAACACCATAATTTCGGCATCTAGCTTAATTTGCCACTCCGGATCACAGGTTAAAATCGCCAAATCACAAGGCAAAATCAAGGTTTTTGGAGTGGAGCGCTGTTCATTCCTGCTGAGGTGGCGCATCACCGGCAGCGGCATCACAATTAAGCTCCCTTCAGGACGCCGGACACTGGGTACCAAAGAAAGGTAAGGGCGATGTTGCTTCAGTAAGGCGATCGCCGTTTGTCGATCACTGTAGGCCGCTAAAAGCGTTTCATACTGACTTTGCTGTCCGGTCATCGTTTGTTCTAACCCAAATCTTCAAATACCTTAAACATCGGCAGATACATCGAGAGCAAAATAACACCAACCATCGCCGCAATAATCACCATCATCGCTGGTTCTAGAATACTGGTCAGCGCCTTTACCGTCTGCTCTACTTCATCTTCGTAAAAATCTGCCACCTTCATCATCATGCTATCTAATTCCCCTGTTTCCTCACCAATGGTCATCATTTGAATCGCAAGGATCGGAAAAACCCGGTCGCGATCGAGGGCAACACTTAACATCCCCCCTTCTTGAATTTCAGACTTGGCATCATTAATCGCCTTGGCAATGACCACATTCCCCGCCGTTGCCCCGACAATATCAAAGGAATTGAGGATCGGTACCCCAGACCGGGTTAATGTCCCGAAGATCCGACAGAACCGAGCCACCGCATTTTTCCGGAGCAAATCCCCAAACAGAGGCAACTTTAGTAACAAAGAATCAATTTGCCACCGCCCCATTTCGGTGTTGTAGTAGCGGCGGATCGCAAAAAAGAGAATATTGGCACCAATAATCATCAGGAGCACATTCCCAAAAGGCATTGGCAATAACCCTTCGCTAGTCCGCAGAAAGTTACTGATCCCCATCATGATGATCGTTAAAGCCGGAAGTTCTGTGCCAATACTTTCAAAAATATCGGCAAAAACCGGAATCAAAAAGACGGTCATCCCAAAGAACACCGCCACCGCCAAAAATGCCACGGCCATTGGGTAGGTCATGGCTGATTTGATTTGGTTTTCCAGTTTGGCCATGTCTTCGAGTACCTTCGCCAAACGGTTCAGGACTTCATCGAGCACCCCACCAATTTCACCAGCTTCTACCATGCTGACATACAGGGTATCGAAGCATTCTTCGTGGGGCCGCATCGCGTCGGAAAGATTCACCCCCTGCTGAACTTCGGCCTTGATGGCAGTGAGGGCTTTACGCATCTTGATGTTGGAGTGGTTTTCTCCCAAGATGCTTAGACAACGAACGATCGCCACCCCAGCATTGATCATCACCGCAAATTGTCGCGAAAATACGGCTTTATCTTTGATGGAAACTTTCGCGAGGGCCTCTTCTAAAAACGAGAGATCGATTTCCCCCGGCTTCATGATCTTGCCCACTTCTGGATAGCGCGTCGCTAGCATGGTGCGGGCTTGTTCGGGGGAGTTGGCTTCGATTTTTTCTTTTAGCTTTTGACCGTTGCGATCAACGACTTGTGCGACATACTGTGCCATGGCTTTCGTTCACTGGGAAAAATGGAATAAAGGGTGCTCTTGCCAGCTTAACTGACAATATTTATTTAGCGACGTTTTGCGGTTGGACTAGCCCCCAAGGCTCCCCCAACGAGTCGTTGTAGTTCATCGGGTTTACCACTCTTCGACAGGGCTTCTTCAAAGGTAACGGTGCCTGTGGCCACTAAACCCGCCAGGGCTTGCTCCATGGTTTGCATGCCGAGTTTCATCCCCGTTTGGATTGCTGAGTAGACCTGGGCGCTTTTTCCTTCACGAATCAGATTGGCGATCGCCGGGGTGACAACCATAATTTCTTGGGCCATAGAGCGCCCGAATTCACCGGGTTTCGGATTCGCTTTTTTCACCAGGCATTGACTAAAAACAGCCAAGAGAGAGTTGGAGAGCATCGCCCGAATTTGGGGCTGTTGGATCGGCGGGAACACGTCTAACATCCGGTCGATGGTGCTGGCGGCGGAGTTGGTGTGGAGCGTCCCGAAGACGAGGTGCCCGGTTTCAGCGGCGGAGATAGCCAAGGAGATAGTTTCGAGGTCTCGCATTTCCCCGACGAGGATGATGTCTGGATCTTCCCGGAGCGCGGCCCGGAGCGCATTGGCAAAGCTTTTGGTGTCTTCTCCCTTTTGCCGTTGGTGGAAAAGGCTTTTGTGGTTTGGGAAAACGTATTCAATGGGGTCTTCGACGGTGAGGATATGTTCGGCACGGGTGCGGTTGATCAAATCCAACATCGCAGCCATGGTGGTGGTTTTCCCAGAACCCGTTTGGCCCGTAACCAGCACCAAGCCCCGGGGACGCTCGGCCATTTCCCGCACAATATCGGGTAAACCGAGTTGATCAAAGTTGGGAATTTTCGAGGACAAGGCCCGCAGGCAAGCGGCATAACAGCCCCGTTCTTTGTAGACATTGACCCGGAAGCGCGCGAGTCCTTTCACGCCATAGGAACAGTCTAGTTCCCAATTTTGCTCCAGGTCTTTGCGTTGGGTGTTGTTGAGCATACTGAAGATGAGCTTTTGGGCATCTTGGGCGGAGAGGGGCTCGTCATTAATGGGGCCAAGTTTCCCACTGACTCGGAAATAAACGGGGGCACCGGCCTGGATGTGCATATCGGAGCCGCCCATTTCTACGAGTTGCTCCATGAGGTCTTCGATCATGTAATCCATTGGCTTGTTACTCCTTGGGCGATCGCCTGGGATAGGAAAAGAAAAAAGTTGGGGTGAAAGATTGTCGCTGCCATTATTCTGCCCAAAAGGCGATCGCCAGGGAACAGAGAGTGAAGAGTCTTAACTAAAGCGGGGCGTCATACAGTAGGGACAATCTAGCCAATCCGGCTGCAACTCAGCATTACAGGTGTCACAAACCAGGCCCGTTTTTCGTTTCGCCTTTAGTTCTGCCTCAAGACCAGAATCCGTAAAGGTAACGCGGTCTACTTCCTCAAAGGTTGTATGGCCTTCTTTGACCAACTCCAAACTGTAGGCCAAGATACTCAACATGCCCTCTTGCACTGCCACTTCTTTAATCATGTCCGTAGTGGCCCCGGTATTAATCAACCGTTCAATTTCTTCGCTATTTTGCATAAACTCATAGACCCCTACCCGGCCTTTGTAGCCGCCGCCGCCACATTTAGGACAGAGACTGCCGGCTTCTTTGGCCATTTGGATTTGCTCTGGCGTCAGGGTATTGGCCCGGTACACCGTTAAAGGATGGCGATCATTACTGGAAAGGCCGTAGCGTGCCAGTTCTTCCACTGTGGGCTGATAGGGGATGCGGCATTCCCCACAAACCCGTCGCATCAAGCGCTGGGCCAGAACTCCCAGGAGTGACCCGGAAATCATAAAGGGTTCAACTCCCATCTCATCTAGACGGGCGATCGCCCCTGGAGCATCATTGGTGTGGAGAGTCGTTAGTACCAAGTGCCCCGTTAAAGCCGCCTCAATGGCTGTTTTTGCCGTTTCCTTATCCCGGGTTTCCCCCACAAGAATGACATCTGGATCCTGCCGCAAAAATGCCCGCAAAATTGACGCAAAATCCATCCCCTTTTCCCGGATGACCTGCACCTGGGTAATGCCCGGCAAAGTATATTCAATGGGGTCTTCTGCGGTACTGATGTTGATGCCCGGCTCGTTGCGCTCCGCCAGAATTGAGTACAAAGTTGTTGATTTTCCTGAGCCTGTTGGCCCCGTCACCAAAATTAGACCAAATGGCCGCTGGGCCATTTCCCGCACCTGCCCCAGAATATCTTGGTTGGTAATTAACAAATCCAAGCCCAACTGGGTTGAAGAATTATCGAGAATCCGTAAAACAATTTTTTCGCCGTAGCGACTGGGTAGGCTATTGACACGAAAGTCCACCTTGCGCCCCTTAAACATCCGCCGAATCCGACCATCCTGAGGCGAACGACGTTCCGCAATGTCTAGGTCCGCCATAATTTTAAACCGGGCCGTCACCGCCGGCACAATCCGTTTGGGCAGCGGATCAAATGCGTATTGCAGAACCCCATCTTTACGGAAACGAATCCGCAGATCATTTTCTTGGGGTTCGATGTGAATATCTGAGGCCCCTTCCTGGAGAGCTTTAAGTAGCACTTTATTGACAAGTTTGATCACCGGAGCAGAGCTAGCCTGATTTTCATTCATCAAGTCGGCGCTTTCTTCTTCCTGCTCGTCTAATTCCCCGGCTACACCGAGATCAAGATCTTCGATATCAACTGCTTTTTTCAGTTCTGCTGCTTCGGCGGCCTTGGCTGCTTGTTCCTGCTGTTGGATTTGAATCTGGACTTGCTGTTCTAAATAGCCATCTAGAACCTGACGATAGTCGTCTTCTGTGATCACGATGCGCCGTAACGTCAGATTTTGCAGGCGAAAAAGACGGTTTAAATCATCTTGGGCGGCTAGGTTATCGGGCTCTACCATCGCCACAATCACTTCATCTTGAACCCGCCGGATCGGGAGGAGACGATGGCGGCGACATAATTCTACGGGCACGAGGGAATTGATCAACTCGCCCATCTGATCGATGTCAATTTTTTGAACTTCTGGGTCAATGGAATTGAGACCGTAGAGGATCTTCAGTTCAAAGAGATGATGTTTTTTGTACTGTCGGACTAGCTCAGGGGACAGGGCTTTCCCGGTTAGTTCTTCGACAATGGCCGTGAGGGGGCGTCCACTACGCCGGGTTTCAACGAGGGCTTTTTCCATCTGTTGATGGTCTACAACTCCCTGTTGAATGAGCTTGTTGCCGAAAGGAGAGAAATCATTGCGGAGGGCAAGGGCTCTTGTCCGTTTGGGAAGGGAAGAGTGGGTCATAGGAAAAACCAGACAGCATTGGCAAATGACGGCAGACTAGGCAAAAAAGAAAAGCGGGATAGTTGTTGGCAATATTATGATGATTCGTAGTTCAATGCTGAATGTAGCAGAAAGAATCTGCTTTTTGGGATCAAGGGGATCGGTCGGGGCTTAATAATGGCAGCTGTCTGTGTCGGTTACGGTGCCAGGGTTGTTTCTTCCTAATATAGCGGTTGCTTGAAGTTTTATTCTTTTTACCTGGGAAAGACGGGATCCATAGGGGACAATGTTACATTTGGTAATGTTAAAAGACCTATATTTGATGTTTTTACTCTAGGTTAGGCGATCGCCCACCATCACTACTAGGATAGAAACGACTAAAAACATCGATATAACCCAATAGCCAATCCTAAAACAACTAGTTCAAGCAACCATGGTAGAAGACGCGAAAAATCTTGATAGCCCAATTGATCCAGGAAGCACGCCCGAGTCTGTTTCCGACGAGGCCCCCGAGACAACCATCGAGTCTAACCTTGGGGAGGATGCCACAACGATTGAAGCTCAAGGAGAAACAAACACCGATACCGCAGATCAAGCCTCTGACCAGGAGGTCGATGACACGCCCCTCGATGGTGCCGAACTAGAAGCTGTCATTGCCGCTCTCCAGCAGGAAGTCAGTACCCTGCGCCAACAGCTCAGTACCCAAAGTCAACAAACCGAAAATTTCAAAAGCCAATATATGCGGATCGCCGCCGATTTTGAAAATTTCCGCAAGCGCACCAGCAAAGAAAAAGAAGAAATGGAATTGCGGATCAAGTGCAATACCGTCAATGAAATCTTGGGTGCCGTTGACAACTTTGAGCGGGCCAGATTGCAGATCAAGCCCTCCACAGATGGCGAAATGACAATCCACAAAAGCTATCAAGGGGTTTATAAACAACTTGTCGATGGATTGAAGAAAATTGGTGTCTCTGCCATGCGTCCAGAAGGAGAAGAATTTGATCCCAATTTCCACGAAGCGATCTTCCAAGAACCCACCAGTGAGCACCCAGAAGGCACTGTGATTGAGCAGGTCGTGCGTGGCTATCTTTTAGGGGACATGGTGTTACGCCATGCCATGGTTAAGGTTGCCGCCGCGCCCGAAGAACCCCCCAGCGGTGAAACCAGCACCAGTGAAAGTTAAGGGTTAAACCCAATTTTTGCGATGGGGCCTATAGACTAAACTGTTGTAGTTCCTGGCCCCAGACAAAATCTTCAGTAGTATTGAAAAAATCCTTATCGTCTTTCGGCCGCGAACCATGGGCAAAGTAATTGGCATCGATCTTGGCACTACCAATAGCTGTGTTTCTGTCCTTGAGGGCGGTAATCCCCTTGTCATTACCAACGCAGAAGGGGCACGGACTACGCCAAGTATTGTCGGTTTTGGCAAAAGCGATATTCGCCTCGTGGGTCAATTGGCAAAACGCCAGAGCGTAACCAATGCCGAAAACACAGTCTATAGTATCAAGCGGTTCATTGGCCGTCGCTGGGATGATACGGAACAAGAACGCCGTCGGGTTCCTTACAAATGTGTTAAGGGAAAGGATGATACCGTTGATGTCGCGGTGCGGAAACAGGTTTTTACGCCCCAAGAAATTTCAGCAATGGTGCTCCAAAAGATCAAGGCCGATGCAGAGGCATTTTTAGGGGAGGAAGTTTTTCAAGCGGTCATCACCGTGCCAGCCTACTTTACCGATGCCCAACGTCAAGCCACCAAAGATGCCGGAACGATCGCCGGTCTTGAAGTGCTGCGAATTATCAATGAACCGACCGCTGCGGCCCTTGCCTATGGCCTAGACAAACAAGACCAAGAACAATTTATCCTCGTATTTGACCTTGGGGGCGGCACCTTCGATGTTTCCATCCTGCAGTTGGGAGACGGGGTGTTTGAGGTCAAGGCGACCTCTGGAAACAATCAACTGGGTGGTGATGATTTCGACAACGCCATTGTGGAATGGATGGTTGAACGGTTTCAGCAACTCGAAGGCATTGATCTAAGTAGCGATAAGATGGCCCTCCAACGGCTCCGGGAAGCGGCAGAAAAGGCCAAGATTGAGTTGTCTAGCACCATTACGACATCCATTAATTTGCCGTTTATCACGGCCGATGACACTGGCCCTAAGCACTTTGAAATTGATTTGAGTCGCTCGAAGTTTGAGGAATTAGCCAAAGATTACATTGAGGCAACCCTCCGCCCCGTAGAACAAGCCCTAAAAGATGCAGAATTAACGGTCGATAATATTGATCGGATTATTTTGGTGGGAGGTTCCACGCGCATTCCCGCAGTCCAGCAGGCGATTCAAGGTTTTTTCCATGGCAAACAAATTGACCGTTCTGTAAATCCTGACGAGGCGATCGCCATTGGGGCCGCAATCCAAGCCGGGGTCCTCAATGGTGAAGTGAAAGACGTTCTCCTCCTTGATGTCACCCCCATTTCCCTCGGCATCGAAACCCTCGGCGAAGTCTTTACCAAAATCATTGACCGTAACACCACCCTGCCAACCAACAATTCCCAAGTTTTTTCCACCGCCACCGACGGCCAAACCTCTGTAGAAATCCATGTTCTGCAAGGTGAGCGCGCCCTCGCAAAAGACAATAAAAGTCTAGGAAAATTTCTGCTCACAGGGATTCCACCTGCTCCCCGGGGCTTGCCTCAAATTGAAGTTAGCTTCGAAATCGATGTCAACGGTATTTTGCAAGTGTCCGCCCAGGATCGCGGTACCGGCAAAGAACAGGGCATTAAAATCACCAATACCGGAGGCCTTGACCCCGCTGAAATCGAAGCAATGCGCGCCGAAGCCGCAAAGTACGCCGAACAAGACCGCCAACGTCTCCAAGTAGTTGACCTCCAAAACCAAGCCGATAGCCTCTTCTACAGCCTTGATGCCACCCTGCGAGAAAATAGCGAATTGTTAACCAATGAAGTTAAAACCCAACTAATCCAAAAACGTGCTGTTTTAGAACAATCCTTTACCGACCGTTCCTTCTCGACCGCAGAAATTCGCCGTCTACTCGAAGACTTTAAGACAGCACTCCTGGCCATTGGCTCAAAACTCTATGACCGCGAAGGCGATACACCGATCTATCGCCCCATCTCAGTGACCCCTGTGCCAACCACTGCCGACGATGATTTGATCGAGTTTCCCACCGAAGCTGGTGTTGTCATTGAAAATGGCGAAGGCAATATTACTGGGGATTATGAAACCATTGATTGATTGGGTTATGGCTAAACCTTGACCCAGATAACACATCTATTCCCCATAACACTTTTCAGGTTTTCCCAGTTCAAGTTAAGATTGGTAAAGGCTAGATTGTGCTCGTTATTAGAAAAGGTTTATGGCAGGCGACTTTTACGAAATTCTTGGTGTCTCCCGTGATTGTGGGAAAGATGAACTCAAGCGGGCTTATCGTCGTCTAGCTCGTCAATATCACCCAGATGTGAATAAAGACCCTGGGGCCGAAGAAAAATTTAAAGAAATTAACCGCGCCTACGAAGTCCTCTCGGAACCGGAAACCCGAGCCCGCTATGATCGCTTTGGTGAAGCTGGTGTCTCTGGGGCTGGTGCTGCTGGGGCTGACTATGGCGACATGGGCGGCTTTGCTGATATTTTTGAGACCATTTTCAGCGGGTTTGGTGGTATGGGCACTGGTGCCACCGGGGGCGGCCGCCGACGCAGTGGGCCGATGCGAGGCGATGACCTCCGCCTAGACCTAAAGCTCGACTTTAAAGAAGCGATTTTTGGGGGCGAAAAGGAAATTCGTATTCCCCACCTAGAGACCTGTAAAACGTGCAGTGGCTCTGGAGCAAAGGCTGGTACTTCGGCAAATACCTGCGGCACTTGTAATGGCACTGGCCAAGTGCGGCGGGCGACCCGAACCCCCTTCGGTAGTTTTGCTCAAGTTTCCGTCTGTCCGACCTGTAATGGGGAAGGACAAGTGATCACCGAGAAGTGTGAATCCTGTGGTGGTGCTGGCCGCAAACAAGAAACCAAAAAGCTCAAAATCACAATTCCAGCTGGAGTTGATAGTGGCACGCGGCTGCGAGTATCGCGGGAAGGTGATGCTGGCGTTAAAGGTGGCCCCCCTGGGGATCTTTACGTTTACTTAGCCGTCAATGCGGATAAAGAGTTTCGTCGCGACGGTACAAATATCCTCTCGGAAATTGAAATTAGCTATCTCCAAGCAATTCTTGGGGATACGGTAAAGGTTAAAACCGTTGATGGTACAGAAGATTTGACGATTCCCGCTGGTTTACAGCCCAATAAAGTGCTTACGTTGGAAGGAAAAGGGGTGCCTAAACTGGGTAATCCAGTGAGCCGTGGTGATCATCTAATCACGGTAAAAGTCGTGATTCCGACGAAAGTAAGTCGAGAAGAAAAAGAACTGTTGCACCAACTGGCGAAATTAAAGGGAACTGAACACAGCAAAGGTGGTTTTGAAGGGTTATTGGGGAACCTATTCCATAACAAATGAGCAATCCGCAAACATTAGAGGCAGACGCACGGTTAGATTTGCGGGGGACTCCCTGCCCGATTAATTTTGTGCGCACAAAGTTACAACTCAAGAAAATGGCCGCCAATGCCCTGCTCGAAGTGTGGCTCGATGCGGGGGAACCCATGGAGCAAGTGCCCGATAGTTTGACGATGGAAGGGTATTTGGTAGAAAAGGCGATCGCCCAACCGGAGGGACACTACGTATTATGGGTACGTTGTCCGGCGACATGAGTGGTGGCTTAGTCCCAGAGAACTGCCAGGGAACCGTAACGGCGGTTCAGGCAAACTTTTACCATGTGCAACTCCAAGCTGGGGCAGGACATTTACTCTGTACAAGGCGAGCCCGCTTAAAAAAAATTGGTCAACGGGTCATGGTGGGAGACCAGGTCATCGTTGAAGAAGTTGATTTTCAAGATAGACGGGGGGCGATCGCCCAGGTTTTATCCCGCCGCACCGTTTTAGATCGACCCCCTGTGGCCAATGCCGACCAACTCTTGTTGGTGTTTGCCCTAGCGGAACCATCCCTTGATCCCTGGCAACTGAGTCGCTTCTTGATCAAAGCAGAATCAACGGGGTTGCCGTTATTATTGGGTCTTAATAAACAAGATTTACTCTCTAAAAAAGAACAACAGACCTGGGCTGAACGCCTCCAACAATGGGGCTATCGGGCTGTCTTTTTTAGTGTGCTCCAGGATGCTGGCATTGCCGCCCTAGAAGCCAGTCTTAAGAATAAAATCACCGTGGTGGCTGGGCCTTCGGGGGTGGGAAAATCAAGTCTGATCAACCGCTTAATTCCCCAGGTAGAGCTACGGGTGGGCGAAGTTTCAGGCAAATTGCAGCGGGGACGACACACAACCCGCCATGTGGAACTATTTCCACTGCCCCAGGGGGGACTTTTGGCCGATAGTCCTGGATTTAATCAGCCGGATTGGTCGGTGCTGCCCCAGGCGTTGGGGGGGTATTTCCCAGAAATTCGTGCCCAACTCAAACAACAAAATTGCCAGTTTAAGGATTGCCTACACCTGCAGGAACCCAACTGTGCGGTGGGACGGGATTGGGAACGCTATGAGATCTATGAAAAATTTCTCGAAGAGGCGATCGCCTACCGTGAAGTCCAGCAGCAGCAACGGGATGAAGAAGATCACCTCAAGGTCAAAATTACAGCGGCGGGCAAACAAATTCACGAACCGAAACTAGCGACCAAAAAATATCGACGGACTTCCCGGCGGGAACGGCACCAAAATTTAAAAGATCTATACGAAAAGCAATCCCTCGATGAGTTGTATGGGAACGACGACGGCTAAATCTCTTTTACAATGAACAGTTACACAATACTGAGGTTGATGGTTCATGGCGGCAGTGTGGCAGCAGATTCTCTTTTTGCGCTTTCCCTTTGAGCCTTGGTTACGGGCCAGTGTCAGTTACCGGGTGTTTGGACTTTTGCAGTCCTGGCGGGGCGGCAGTTGGCTATTGCAATGGGCAGAACCCCTGGGGGCAATGATTCTCTGTGTATTGTTGGTGGCAGCGCCCTTTGTCTCGACAACCTTAATCGGATTTTTGCTGTTGGCCTGTGCGGGCTATTGGATTTTGCTAAGTCTGTCAGATCTGCCCCTGGGACAGGTGACGGGAATTCATCTTTTGGTTGCGCTGTATGGGGGCATCGCGGCGATCGCCACGGTCTTGTCGCCGGTTAAGGGGGCGGCCCTGTCTGGGTTGGTGCAGTTGTTGCTATATCTGATTTTCTTTGCGTTTTGTGCGCGGGTCTTGCGATCGCCTAAAATTCTCGCGGCGGTCATTTGGGTGTATTTAATAGTGTCCCTGGTGGTGAGCGGCTACGGCATTCGTCAGGAATTTTTTGGGGTAGAACAGTTGGCCACCTGGAATGATCCTTTGTCGGAGTTTGCCAATGATACTAGGGTTTACAGTTACCTAGGCAACCCGAATCTTTTGGCGGGTTATCTCCTGGGGGCGATCGCCTTTAGTAGCGTAGCGATGCTGATTTGGCGCACCAAGATCCAGAAAACTTTAGCAGCGGTCATGTTTGTAACCAATGCAGCTTGCCTATTTTTTACCGATAGTCGGGGGGGCTGGCTGGCGATGGTGGGAGCGGCCATTGTGGGGGGATTATTACTCTACAGTTGGTATGGCGATCGCCTCAGTCCTTTTTGGCGTAAATGGTTGCTGCCCTTGTGTTTCGGCTTTGGGGCGGGGTTACTGCTCATTGCGGTATTGGGCGTTGATGCCATTCGCCTACGGTTGCTGAGTATTTTTTCCTGGCGGGGCGATAGTAGTAATAATTTCCGGATTAATGTGTGGTTGGCGGTGCTGCGGATGATTGGCGATCGCCCCCTGCTGGGGATTGGGCCAGGCCATGATGCCTTTAATGCGGTGTACCCCCAGTATATGGAAAGTCGTTTTTCGGCCCTGAGTGCCTATTCAATTTTTCTGGAGACCGCTGTGGAAACTGGTTTACTGGGTTTGACCACATTTGTGTGGTTGCTGATCAATATCTTTAGCCAAGCTTTACAAAGCCTTAAAGACTTTCAGTCCCAGCATAAAATAGAAGGACTATGGTTAGTTGGGGCGATCGCCGCGATGACAGGACTGTTGATCCAGGGCCTCTTTGATACCGTTTGGTATCGTCCCCAGGTCAATACCCTCTGGTGGTTGATGGTGGGCATTATTGCCGCCCAGATCCCCCCGTGCCAACCCACTGGAAGAGACAACCCCAGCCCTTAATCTCGATTATTTTTTCTGGCTGAGCTACCGGGGAACTTTTTGTCCCGTGGTTTCAGCGTGCGGCCTGAAATTTTGATCTGCATCTGCTCTTTGGAGAGGAGCGGTCTGATTTTTCTTCCCATTATCTCCTGCCCTGAGGTTTGCAATTTTGTCATGATTTTAGTCGGTGAGCACCAAGCCCATTTCCTTGAATTTTTCCTGGAGACCCTCCGGGGTATTGCCGCAGTGCAGGTTGCCCCCAGCGCCGCCCATTTGTCGGCTTTGGCGATCGCCAATCATCCAGAACTGATCATTGTGAACCTCGATTTTGTGTCCCGTCCGGAGCGCAAACTGTTTGCCCAGCTTAAAAGTGATCTGCACAGCCGCGATATCCCCCTGATTATTACCACCACGGATATCCATGCCCAAACCCGGGCCGAGGCTTTCTCGTTTGGGGCCGATGATGTGTTGCTATTGCCCTGCACCAGCACCGAATTACAAAAACGTGTCCAACAACAACTTAACCACAAACATCTCCAAGCCCTGTGGTCAAACCAAACCGAGCAACTGCAACAGACAATCACCCGCCAAAGAATTCTCCGGGTCGTGATCAATCGGATTCGTCGTACCCTCAACCTCAACGAAATTTTTCAGAGCACGACTAAAGAAATCCATGATGCCCTGCATTGTGACCGGGTGGTGATCTACAAGTTTAACCCCGACTGGAGTGGTCACTTTGTGGCTGAGGCCATGTCTCCCCAATGGCGATCGCTGATGAATGACGCCAGTGCGCGACAGCGTGAACTCCTAAAATATTCCGCAGTGCGTGATGACCGTTGTATTGTCAAAGTTTTTGAAAGTGAGCTACCGGGCTGGGTAGAAGATACCTATCTCCAGGAAACCCAGGGGGGGATTTATCGTCAAGGCAATACCTACCGGGCAGTCCATGATATTTACAAAGCTGGGTTTCCTCCCTGTTACATCGAGCTCCTCGAAAACTTCCAAGCCAAAGCCTATATCACCCTACCGATTTTCCTAGGCGATCGCCTGTGGGGACTCCTCGGCATCTACCAAAACAACGCCCCCCGCACCTGGCTTACCGAGGAAATCGAAATGCTGCGGCAGATCGCTACCCAACTGGGTGTGGCCCTCCAACAGGCCCAACTCCTAGAAACCCTACAGGCAGCCAAGGAAGAGGCAGAAAAGGCAAACCAAGCAAAAAGTCAATTTTTGGCCAATATGAGCCATGAACTCCGCACACCCCTCAGCGCCATTTTGGGGTTTACGGAGCTACTCACGGGGGATACTAACCTCACTGCCGATCAACTCGAATCCCTCGACATCATTACCCAGAGTGCCCAGCACCTGCTGAACCTGATCAACGATATTCTCTCCCTCTCAAAAATTGAGGCCGGGGAGACCAGCGTCCTTCGAGAAGCCTTTAATCTCGTTGAAGCTCTCAATGTTATCTACGATTTTGTTGTCCTTGCGGCGAAACAAAAGCAACTAGAACTGATCTTTGAGCGTGATGCCAATGTACCGGAGGTGATTTACCTCGATGAAAAAAAGCTCAAGCAAGTCTTAATTAATCTCTTGAGTAATGCCATTAAATTTACTGAGGTGGGTCGCGTTACCCTCAAAATTACCTATGATGCCCACCAACAGAACTTACACTTTGCCGTAATTGATACGGGGCCTGGCATCCCAGAACATGAGCAGAACAAATTATTTCAGGTTTTTCAGCAAACCAGCACAGGAATCCGTTCGCGCCAAGGTACGGGCCTAGGTCTCGCCATCAGTCAGCAGTTGGTACAGCTCATGGGGGGAGAAATCCAGGTAACAACGGCAGAAAACCAGGGTAGTTGCTTTTGGTTTGAGCTGTCCCTCGCTTCGCCAGAAAAAGATCAAGCAGACGTTTCAATTCAGGCTTTTGGAGAACACACGGGGCGATCGCCCAAAATTTTGCTCCTCAAGGATCAAGTCGAGCAGCGGGAATTACTCTGTCAGCGACTGGCCAGGGCTGGTATCGAAACCCAGGCGATCGCCATGGAAGCAATCTCCAATCACCCATGGCAACAATGGACACCAGACCTAATTTTGGTTGACCTGAAACTGGCCTCCGTCGATGGTGCGGAGATCTTGAGTAATATCCAACAACAGCTCCAAACAGTCCCCCTAACCGAAGACCCAAAACTCATCGTGATTACCGCCGATATCTTTCAAAATCAGCAAGATGAGCATTCGCGGTTAGCTTGTGATGACATTATTTATCACCCGGTCTCTTTGGAGGAACTTCTAGGTAAGGTTGCCCATCATTTAGAGCAACATAGGGGAATCTTGAATCCCGTTGACGCCCACCCAAAATCACAAACCTCCCCGTCCTAAATCCAGTTCGTTATGCTGAAGTTGTCAGCGATTACCTTGTTTTAATCTCCTTGGCTCAAAGGCTACTAATCTTTAAATTTTGTCACCGCCGATGGCTTCTACTTCCCCGAAAAAACAACCGCCTCGCCTGATCACCTTTAAACAACTCATTAAAACCCACCATGGTCGCGCTTATTTCCTGGGTGGTAGTTGCTTGGCGATGTTAACCCTCACAAGTGTGGGCTTCGCAACCCTGGTCAATCCTCGGGTGCCGATTCCGGTGGTGGATAGTCTTTTGGGACAATTGCCGGTCCAGACAGCGGCGCGGGTTTTGGAGGAAACGGAATCCCCATCATCCCAAACGGTCAGTGGCGCGGACGCCTCCCCGGCAACAACAACGCCGCCACCCGCCGAGACTAATGCTCAGACAGATTCCCCTGGGGGAGAACCGTCCGTGTTACCCCTCTGGATTTATGGCGTCATTGTGCTTTGTGCTCTGGTGGGGCCTTCTCTATTTACCTATGCCCTTTACCGACTCTATCAACAGTCCCGACGACGGCCTCAAATACAGAGACAAGCCTCCCCAGAAGTTGGGCGATCGCCGCTGCCGATGTCCCCTCCCCAAGACGGTTAAGGGCGAATTTATCGGGGGACGGCGGCCACCTCCCCTATAATGTGGAGGGTTAAAAAAACTTTTAGTGTATTTCCACAAACATATGGCTCTGTTGGATTCAAAAGGGCGTCTTTTCGGCAAAGTGAGCATCCTCGATCTGGGGGCACTTCTGATCATTCTCGGCGTAATTTTTGGTATTTTTTTCCTCCCCGGTCGTTCGGGTTCCGTGGCCCAAATTGGGTCAGCCATGGAAGCGATCGAGGTGGAAGTCCTGGTGCGGGGTCTGAGTGTAAAGTCCCCAGAGACCTTTGTGGCAGAATTTCAAGGGTCTGAAACGACCTCCATCGTGATCCGCAATCAACCCTTTGCCAATGTTGGCATTAAGTCCATTGAGCTTTTACCCCGGACAACCCCTGTGCCCCAGCCGGACGGCTCTGTTTTACCGTTAAATGATCCCCGTCCTGAGGTGCAGAATATTGGGGATTTTCGGATTGTGTTAACCAGCGAAGCCCAGAAAACAGATAATGGCTATGTTTTTGGCAACAACAAGGTCAAAATTGGCCATACCCTGCGCCTTGAGGGGTTTAATTACGATTTCAATGGCAGCGTGATTGATATCCGGGCAGTGGAGAAATAGGCTCGACTCCATGGGCAAGTATTGGCGCATTTTAGGACTGTTTTGGAGTACGGCGATCGCCGCCGAATTGGAGTATCGTTTAAATTTTTTCATTGCGGCCCTCAGTAGTGTGGGAAATTTAGCGGGCAGCCTGTTCAGCCTCTTTTTGTTTTACCGCACGGGATATCAATTTTCCGGTTGGACTTGGCAAGAGGCGATGTTGGTGGTGGGAATGTTTACCCTCTTGCAGGGGGTGGCCAATACTTTTTTTTCGCCGAATCTCAACCGGATCGTCCAACAGGTACAGGAAGGCACCCTCGATTTTGTGCTACTCAAGCCCATCAGTAGTCAATTTTGGCTCTCGGCGCGGATGATTTCCCCCTGGGGCTTGCCTGACTTAGTTTTAGGACTGGGAATTTTGATCTACATCGGGCTGCAGTTGGGTCTGTCACCGCTCAATTATGTGTTGAGCCTGATTCCCATCGGGTTTGGGATGTTGATCCTCTACAGCCTCTGGTTTATGTTGGGGGCAACGAGTATCTGGTTTGTGAAAATTTATAACGTCACCGAGGTGCTGCGGGGTTTCCTTGAGGCGGGGCGTTACCCGATTGTGGCCTATCCGGGGGTCTTTCGTTTTTTCTTTACCTTCATTGTCCCCATTGTTTTTTTAACGACCATTCCTGCGGAAACCATGTTGGGGCGATCGCCTTTGGGGTGGATTGCTGGTGCCGGTTGTTTGGGCCTGCTGCTGCTGTTATTGTCTAATGTGGTGTGGCGGTTTGCCCTACGGTTTTATACCAGTGCTTCTAGCTGAAGCCTTAGCAAGAATTTAAACTTTGTCTCCTAGACTGCCGTTGTATGAAAAGAAAACCCATCCTATCGACCATTGGTTGGCGAGAATGTGTGGCGCTCCCGGATTTTCAGATCCCCGTGATTCGCGCCAAAATTGATACCGGTGCTGGCTCCTCCTCGATCCATGCCACCCGCATTCACTATTTTCACCAAGGCGATCGCGAGATGGTTCGTTTCCAAATTCACCCCCACCAGCACAATATCCATGACACCGTTACCATAGAAGCCCCTTTGGTCGAACACCGCAGCATCAAAAGTTCCAATGGCCAAAAGCAACTGCGGCCCGTCATCGAAACCCATGTTCAACTAGGCGAACACCGTTGGCTCATTGAACTCAATCTCACCAATCGCTCCTTAATGGGTTATCGGATGCTCCTTGGACGCCAGGCCCTGCGCAAACGATTCCTCGTTGATGTGAGCAAATCTTTTCTCCAAAGCCAACCGGATCATCCCCACCAACCATGAAAATTGCCATTCTCTCCCAAGATCCAAAACTCTATTCCACCCGTCGTCTCCGGGAAGCCGCCGAAAATCGTCACCACGACGTCCAGGTGATTAATTTCATGCGCTGCTACATGAATATCACATCCCATCAACCCTTTGTCATTTACCAGGGGCAGCGGTTAGAAAATTTTGACGCGATTATTCCTCGCATTGGAGCATCGGCCACTTTTTACGGTACGGCGGTGGTGCGTCAGTTTGAAGTGATGGGAGGGTTTAGTGCCAATACATCCCAGGCGATTTCTCGGTCCCGCGATAAACTGCGATCGCTGCAAATTTTAGCCCGCAAAGGCATTGGACTTCCGGTGACAGGTTTTGCCCACGCGACCCAGGACATTGATGGCCTCATCGAAACCGTGGGTGGTGCCCCCGTGGTCATTAAACTTTTAGAAGGCACCCAGGGTATTGGTGTGGTGCTCGCGGAAACCCACCAGGCCGCCAAATCCGTGATCGAAGCCTTTCGGGGGTTGGATGCCAACATTTTGGTGCAAGAATACATCGCCGAAGCCAAGGGTACAGATATCCGCTGTTTTGTGGTGGGCGAGAAAGTCGTGGCGGCAATGAAGCGCCAGGGAGCAGAGGGAGAATTTCGGTCTAATTTGCACCGGGGTGGCAAAGCGGACAAAGTTCGACTCACCCCCGAAGAGCGCAGTACCGCTGTCCGGGCCGCTAAAGCGATGGGATTGCGGGTCGCTGGGGTAGATTTGTTGCGTTCAAACCACGGGCCTCTGGTGATGGAAATTAACTCTTCACCGGGATTAGAAGGCATCGAAAAAACCACCGGGGTTGATGTGGCCGGAAAAATTATTGAATATCTCGAAAAGAATGCCGCTCCTGGGAAAACCACCGATCGCATTCAGTATTAGAGGTCAGATTTTTGCCCACGGGCTAGAAGAAAAGCTGCAAAATTGTCTCAAGGCGATCGCCCCAGGTAAGTTCATCGTGGCGACCAAGGGGATCTTCAAGGGTAAAAAGATTCACATTTTCTTGGTATTGGAACTCTTCGATTAAAAGCGATCGCATTTCTTGGCCCCGTAATCTCGCCCGTGCCTCCTGGTGCTGGGCATCAGCCATTAAACCCCAGTCTAGGTAAATTTTGGGGCGCAATTTGGGATTGCTCAAAACGGGAGTCGCGGCAAAAACCAACGCCGAATTTTCAAGGGATATCTTAAAAGCTCCATCTAAACCATTTATGGACATTGGGTTTGCCTCCAGTCCCAGCCAAAAAGAGGGGGATAAAGCGGCCACTTGGGGAAACTGGCGGGGGTGCTGGGTAGCCGTGTAAAAAGCAGCCAACCCGCCTTGGGCAGCACCGACGATGAGCGTTTGATCGGTTTGGGTGCGGTATTGCGCATCGATAAAGGGTTTCAGTCCTTTGGCAAGATAACGACTGTAATCCCCTAGGCCACCACCTTGATCCGGGATATGGGAATATTCGTAAGCACGATCATTGGGGCAAATGGCTACGACAATCAGTTTTTGCAATTGCTCCCGCAGGTACAGTCGACTCAAGCGCTCTGCCGCCTGCCAACATTGACCAAAATCCCCATCGGGGAAAAAAATATGGTCGCCATCGTTGCAGTAAAGTACGGGCAGGCGATCGCCAGTTACTTCATAATCTCGTGGTAAAAAGACATGGATTTTGCGGGGTTGATCAAAATACGCCCCAAAACCCTTGAGTTGCAACTGATCATAGGTATGGAAAAAACCGCCCCAATGGCCCTGATCATGGAACCAAGCCCGTTGTCCACCTTTGTAAAATTCTTCTGCCATAGATGTTTTTTAACCTGCTGGGTTCAACCCATCCCCTAACCCAAAAATTCCAAAAACAACGGATGCTCACCTTCTACTAAGCCTCGGTTTTGCAGTGGAAAAAAGGGGATTTTCTCGCATTCTAGTGGCTTTTGCCAGAAACTTTTGCCCCTAGGGCCATTCCCACCAAAACAGTCCCTAAAGGATGATAAATTTGCCTGTCTGCTTCCCTTACAAATAGAAAATAACTGTTACAGTTCTTGACACTTGATCTATGGCGTAGGGGTCTGGTGATAGCATTTGCGAAACACCCTTTATTTAATAAAGATTTTTGAGCATGTCTAACGAGCTTACTGGAAAAACACCGAAATTCGGTGGCAGCACGGGTGGTCTACTCGCCGCTGCTGAACGGGAGGAAAAATACGCCATCACCTGGTCTAGCGCAAAAGAGCAGGTTTTTGAACTGCCCACCGGTGGTGCAGCGGTCATGAACGAAGGCGATAACCTCATGTACTTTGCCCGCAAGGAACAGTGCCTTGCCCTCGGGACTCAGCTGAAAACACAATTTAAGCCCAAGATTACCGACTATAAGATTTACCGTGTCTTCCCCTCCGGCGAAACTCAGTTCCTCTATCCTCTCGATGGTGTACCTTCTGAGAAGGTAAACGAAGGTCGCGAATACAAAGGGAAAGTTGACCGCAATATCGGGAGCAACCCCGAACCGGCAACCCTGAAGTTTTCTGGTGTGGCCCCCTACGAAGCCTAGATTTTTACCACAACAGTCCGGGCGGAAGTTGACAGTTTTAGTTTGAGTTATGAAGGCTTTCTTGGTGGCGGCGATTAGCCCAGACCGATGAAGAAAGTCTGTTATGATGAAAAGCTGAACAAAAGGCTTCCGCTTCTTTGTGTCTAGCTCTATTTTTACTTTTATTCACTGTCCCAGCGGCCCTCCATGTGCCCCAGGCGACCGACGCATTTCCTATGATTTTTCCTGATTTCGAGCAGTTTCGGCATCTCAGTCAACAGGGTAATTTTATTCCGGTCTATCAGGAGTGGGTGGCGGATCTCGAAACGCCAGTGTCGGCTTGGTACAAGGTTTGTGCAGATCAACCCTACAATTTTCTGTTGGAGTCCGTTGAGGGGGGCGAAAATATTGGTCGCTATAGTTTCCTCGGTTGCGATCCGGTTTGGGTCTTAGAAAATAAAGGCGATCGCACCACGCAAAAATTCCGTGATGGGGCCGTCCAAGAATTTAGCGGCAATCCCTTTGATGTGTTGGCCCAATGTCTCGCCAGCATTAAGCCTGTCCAACTGCCGGAATTACCACCGGGGATTGGTGGCCTATTTGGGATGTGGGGCTATGAGTTGATGCGCTGGATCGAGCCACGGGTGCCAGTGTACGAACGCCAAGAAGAGGATCTGCCCGATGGCCTCTGGATGCAAATTGATAGCTTGATTATTTTTGACCAAGTTAAACGCAAGATTTGGGTCATCACCTATGCTGACCTGCGGGATCCGGCGGTGCCCCTAGAAGAAGCCTACCTAAATGCCTGCGATCGCGTGACGAAATTAGTCCTCAAGCTCAAGTTGCCTTTGCCTGTTGCCGCCAAACCCTTAGAATGGCTCGCCAACCCAGACGGGGAAGCCCTCAAGTACGAAAGCAACACTTCCCAAGCACAGTTTTGCCAGAACGTCGCCAAGGCAAAGGAATACATTAAGGCCGGGGATATTTTCCAGGTGGTGCTGTCCCAGCGGCTCCAGACGAGCTACGAAGGCCATCCCTTTGATCTCTACCGTTCCTTGCGCCTGATTAACCCTTCTCCCTATATGTCTTTTTACAATTTTGGGGACTGGCAACTCATCGGTTCTAGCCCAGAGATTATGGTCAAAGCCGAGCAAGCGCCAGACGGAAAACTCCAGGCGATGCTCCGACCGATTGCGGGCACGCGACGCCGGGGGAAAACCCAAGCTGAGGATTTAGCGTTAGAAAAAGACCTCTTGGCCGACCCTAAGGAAATCGCTGAACACGTGATGCTTGTGGATTTGGGCCGCAATGATCTCGGTCGCGTCTGCGAAAAAGGCACGGTCACAGTTGGGGATTTGATGATCATCGAACGCTATTCCCACGTGATGCACATCGTGAGTAATGTGATGGGAGATTTAGCCCCCGACCAATCGGCTTGGAATTTATTACAGGCTTGTTTTCCCGCCGGAACAGTCAGCGGTGCGCCGAAAATTCGGGCTTTAGAAATTATCAATGAACTGGAACCCGAACGGCGCGGCCCCTACTCTGGCGTCTACGGTTACTACGATTTTGAAGGCCAACTGAATACGGCGATTACGATCCGGAGCATGATTGTGCGATCGCAGGGGAATCAGCACCAGGTCTTTGTCCAGGCGGGCGCGGGCATCGTCGCGGATTCAGAGCCGGAGCGAGAATACCAAGAAACCCTCGATAAGGCCAGGGGGATGTTGGAAGCGATTCGCTGCCTTCAGGTTTAATGACGTCTGGGGACAGGGAGCTTTAAGAAGACGTTGGATTCAGGATCACAGCATCTCCCACTGAAATCTTGCCTGAACTGGTAGGCATGAGATTAATGCCAAAAAGAATGCCTTTGGCAGTGCGTCGAAAAGTGCCCAGAGTGCGGAGGGGTTCTTGGGTTGGGTGGCGATCGCCTGTGGTTTGATTCGTCGTAATCACAATGCAACGTTCGCAGGGTTTGGCGGTGACAAAGGTCGTGCCACCAATACCCACAGTCTGCCAATGATCTTCCGCAAAGGGTTGTGCTGTCTCGACTACCAGATTGGGACGAAACTGATTCATCGAAACGGCTGCCCCTAATTTTTCTTCCAGCAGCTTTAAAGAAGCAGTATTGGTGAGGAGCACCGGATAACCATCGGCAAAACTGACATTTTGGGTCTCCCACAGGGCGTATTTTGGGTTAAGGGGCCGGGGATGGTCGGGGGATTGGCGCACGAGACGGCAGGGGGTTTGTAGCACCTCCGAAAACCAAGCGGCAGCTTCAGGGCCTTGGTCAAGGGCTTGGGTCTGGTTGCGCCAGATTGTCACAGGTTTGAGGGAGCCTACGGTTTTGGGAGACAGTTTCAGGGGCGAAAAATCATCAAAAGTTAAGGTGAGATTATCCTCTGTCATGTGGGGCTTAACCCTGGCCAGTTGGGGATATTGCCGTTGACTGAGAAATTTCCCGTCGGCATCAACAATCATCCATTGGCGATCGCCTTGAAAACCCTGGGTTAAAACTTCCACTGTCTCCAAGGGAATCCCACCGCAGGACTTCACCGGATAAATCCATAAGGCCGTCACCCGTGCCACTCGCTAAACCTCTAACAAATCGTGTTGGGCCATATAGCTAAGGAGCCAACTGGCCATGGTCGCCCGCCGCGTCAGGCGCGGAATCAGTTGATCAACTGTGTAGCCCTTAAAGCCCATTTTTTCCTTGAGCAGAGCCTTATAGGGTTTGGGGATCGAGCGGGTCAGTTGTACCGTGGGGGGACGCTCCTCAATGAACTTAGGTGGTTCTGGATATTTTTCGGCCCAGGCTGGATCAACTTGGTCAAGATTCCAGCATTTTTGAGTTTCATTGTAACGGTAGCCGAGGTAATGCCAGACCAACTGATGGAGCGTTTCATCCTCAAGGCGATCGTCGATGATTTGCTGAATGGTGTCCGTTGTTAGGGGAGGCAAAGTCACGATAACAGAAAGAAAAGGTGTAGAGAAAGCTGGTTCAATTTTAGGCGATCGCCTCCACAAAATATGTGGCCGTTGCGCCGGATTCCCAAACCGTCTGGGTCACTCTCCAGGAAGGCAATGCCCTCGATGCGAGCAATAGAGATGGGACAATTAATCTGGCGACCTATCCAAATTTACTCAAAATCCGTAGCTGTGACCCTGGAGTGGCACAAACCGCACAGCGTGCCGCACAGCGGATCTCTCCGAGATCGCCTTTTCCATTTCCAAGTCAATGCTGGTTTTTCGGGTCAAAAGATTGTTTCAAAATCCGTAGCTGTGGCCCTGGAGTGGCACAAACCGCACAGCGATCGCCTTTTCCATTTCTAAGTCAGTGCTGGTTTTGTGGAGGACTTCAAGGCGTTGGCCGACGGTGCCCACAGGAATTACCAGGTGACCGCCCACGGCCAATTGTTGCAGTAACGGTTGGGGCCGATGGTCTGGGGCCGCCGTAACAAGGATCGCGTCGTAGGGAGCAAATTCTGGCCAGCCCTGGTAACCGTCACCAATCTTGTAGTGGATATTTTTGTAACCTAATTGTTCTAGGCGATCGCGGGCTTGCCGGGCTAATTCGGGCACAACTTCAACGGTAAAAACTTCCTGGGCAATTTCGGCGAGGATTGCCGCTTGATAACCGCACCCCGTACCAATTTCTAAAACTTTGCTGCTGGGCGTCAGGTGGGCCGCCTCGGTCATGTAGGCGACGATGTAGGGTTGGGAAATGGTTTGGCCATAGCCGATGGTGAGGGGTTGATCGGCGTAGGCGAGATTTTGGAGAGAAGCGGGCACAAAGCGATGCCGGGGCACTTGCTGGAGCGCGGCTAAGACGGCTGGATCGTTCACGCCCCTGGCGATAATTTGCTGCTTAACCATCCGCTGACGTAACGCAACGGTGGGATCGGCACAGAAATCATTGGTGGGTGGAAGATCCATGGTCGCTGGCGAGGATCATTTCAGTTATGAATCCTTCGACTTCCTCCTACCTCCATTGTACTCCTGGAATCTAGAGAAAGTCGGGCCGCTGTTGTTGGGCCGCTGTGAGGAATTGGGCGATCGCCTCCCAGTTTTCTGTTTCAAGATCTGCAATGACTTGATCTAACTGCTGCCGATAATGGGTGAGGGATTTTAACAGCGCCTGTCGATTCCCCTGGGCCATCATCAACCCCAATTCTGGATTGCCACCGCCGACACGACTGGTATCCCGAAAGCCAGAACTCGCTAAAGCTTGGGCCATTTGTAGCACTTCTGAATTGATTTCCGACCCACAGGCCGCGATCAGACTCGCACCAACGTAAACGGGTAAATGGGAAATCCAGGCCACCGCTTGATCGTGAATCTCCGGGGCGCAGCAGTAAAAACGACTCTGGAGCAGCAGGATTAAGTCTTTAAGGATTTTCACCGCATCAGGGGAAGTTTCATCGGTCGGCGTTAAAACGTAGGGTGCGTTGATAAACAATCCGGGGAGTGCGGCGTCAATACCCTGTTCGGCTGTGCCCGCCATGGGATGTCCCCCGACAAAATTGGGCCACAGCGGGGCGATCGCCTGGACAATTTCCCCCTTCACCGAGGCCACATCCGTCAAAATCGTCGTGGGTTTGAGGTGGGGAATAAGGGTTTGGGCCGTGGGCAAAATCGCTTTGATCGGCGTGCAGAGAAACACCACATCCGCATCCTTGAGAAGAGAAAAATCTGTGCTGGCTTGGTCGACAATTCCCTTTCTCAAGGCCGTTTCGCAGGTTGTATTTTTCCGGGAAACTCCCAATACTTCTAACCCTTTTTCCCGAAAGGCGATCGCCAAAGATCCACCGATTAAACCCAGCCCGACAATGCCAATTTTCATGAATTTTTTCCCCATTAAAAATCCCCCGCACCGCAAGTGTCATCGGGGGAGCCGAACACTGTCACGCGACAGCAATCACAAAAAAATTTAGAGGTCGCCGCGAATTTCTTCAACAACACCATCCCGGACCACAAGTTCAACATTCAGCTTGCGCACCAGATTATCGCCCACTTTCACTTCAAAGAAACTCTCCATCTGACCCTGGAGAAACTCTTGATCTAATTCTAAGTTTTGTACCTGTTGGAGCTGCTGGAGTACTTGGTTTTTCTTCTCAAGGAGTTCCCGCTTTTTTTGGTTAACCTGGAGTTGGATATTTTCCATTTGTTGAGCGACCTGGGGGGTATTGCCCTGTTGTTGAAGTTCACTAATGGTGCGATTTCCTTGGACATCCAGTTGTTGTAATTGACCATCAAAAGTCGCTATTTGTCCCTGGAGTTGCTGCTGTACTTCCTCTTTCCAGCGGGGGGTCACGATGACCTTCAGATTAATTGGGCGTTTGAGGGTAACAGTAGGCACTTGGTTTCCGTCCATGTGAATGTTTTCCTAGAGAAATGTAACTCGGTTTTGTTAAATCAGTGGGCTAAAGGGGCCCTATCTGCAAAATATTTTCAGGGTAGCATCAATACCCGAAGATTCCGCCATTCGGATCGCTTAATCTTTGTCGTAAAGGGAAGCAATTAAGGCCGCATATTTCTCTGCCACCACTGGCCGCTTTACCTTTAGCGTCTGGGTCATTAGGCCATTCTCAATGGAAAAAGGCTCCAAAATCAACGCAAAATCACTAATGCGGTCATCCACCCGATAGCCAGGCCGATTTTTAATTTCTCGATTCAGCTCCTGTTTAAATAAATTCAAGACTGGCTTACTGTACAAATCCGTTTGGGGCAGTTGTTCTGAAGGAATGTCAGGATCTGGCAATTGCAAACCAAGGCCACCCTGGGACACCCACTGGCCGAGGGCTTCGAGGTTCGGCACAATTAAAGCACCGAGGGATTTTTGATCCTGGCCCACCAGCATAATTTGATCGATGTAGGGACTGCGGGCGCAGGCATCTTCGATGGGTTGTGGTTCGATGTTTTCGCCGTTGGTGAGGACAATAGTATCCTTTGCCCGACCCGTTAAAACGAGATCCCCCTGGGGCGTCACCCAGCCGAGGTCGCCGCTGTCAAACCAGCCTTCGGGATCAATAGCCTTGGCGGTGGCTTCGGGTTTGCGGTAGTAGCCCTGCATCACCTGGGGGCCACGGATTAAAACCAGTCCCTTTTGGCCTTGGGAGAGGGTTTGTCGCGTTTCGGGATCGACAATGCGAATTTCGGTGCCCTTGAGGGCGGGGCCAGCGGAGCCACGCACATTGCGTTCGGGCCGACGGGCATTGGTCACTGGGGAGGTTTCGGTGAGGCCATAACCCACGAGGATATTGATCCCCACGATTTCAAAAAAGGTGTCGATGTGTTGGGCGAGGGAGCCGCCGCCGCTGATTACGTAGCGAATTTTGCCGCCAGTGGCCCCCCGAATTTTTTCGTAAACGAGTTTGTTGCCGAGGAGGTGAAAGGGGTAAAGGGCGATCGCCTTTGCTCTAGCCATTAACCGCGTTAGGGGAGAAACATGGAAATGCTCCAGGCTGAGGTTGTTGGCGATACGCTGGGCCAGGACATAATTTTGGGAGCAGGTGAGGAAAAAGTTCACCAGCTTTTGTTTCTTGGCGGGTTGTTCCCGGAGATTTTTCTGCACTCCTTCGTAAATCGATTCCCAAATGCGCGGCACCGCAACCATGTAACCGGGCTTGTAGGTTTGGAGATCTTTTTTGATGTTGCGGATATTCGTATAAATTTGGGTGCAGCCCTGGGATAGGAGGAAATATTCAGCAGCCCGTTCGTAGGAATGCCAGGTGGGGAGAATGCTGAGGGTGACATCGCCAGGATTCGGTTGAATCACCTGGTCGAGGTTGCGCACTTGGTAGAGGACATTGCCGTGGGAAAGCATCACCCCTTTGGGTTTGCCCGTCGTCCCAGACGTGTAGATCAAGGTCATTAAATCTTGGGGCGATCGCCCAGGCATCGTCAGGGGTTCCTGGCTGCCGAGGGTCATCAGTTGGGAAAAGTTGAAAATCGGGAGTTCCGTTTCTGGCACTTCTTCGTCGGTGAGGAAAATGACGGCCCTGGGTTGGAGATTTGTAATTTCTGGATTGAGGCGTTCAAAGGTTTTGCGGTCTTCGACGATGAGAAATCGACTTTCGCTGTCAGTGTAGATGTAGAGCAGTTCTTGTTTTTCTGCCTGGGATGAGCGCACCGCATTCACGGCCCCTGCCGCAATACTACCTTGATCGGCGATGAACCAACGGGGGCTATTATCCGCAATCAGGGCGACTTTTTCCTGGGGTTGAAGACCAAGGGCTTGGAGGCCAGCCCCAAACTGCTGAATCCCTTGCCAGAGCTGATGATAGGTCAGTTTGAATTCTGGTTTTTGGTGGGGATCATAGAGGGCAACAATGTCGGCATAACGCTCAGCGGCGATCGCCCAAATTTCTGATAAAGATTGGATCTGGTCGTAGGGAGCAGTGCTCATGGCAATTCCATTTAAAAGCGCAAAAAACAAGCTGAAATCATGGCTACAATCCTACTTTAAAACCAGATTTCACCCATCTCCCCAAAAGTAGACAGTTTTTCAAGTGTCACCCCCTTGGGATCGCCATCAACATTTCCTGACGAAGACCAGTGGCGATCGCCCTTGCAAGCTTTTGTGGAATCTGGAGGGGAGCTTATAATGATTTTTTTGCCACGGTAAGGAGCCGAAAACAGGATGAATGCACTCAAGGGTCGGGATCTTCTGAGCATTGCAGATCTCAGCAGCACAGAAATTATTACCCTGCTAAACCTGGCGGCAGATCTCAAACAGGGAAAAATCGCCCCCACCTGCCCCAAAACCCTCGGCCTGTTGTTCTACAAAGCCTCTACCCGCACCAGAGTCTCCTTCAGCGTGGCCATGTACCAACTGGGTGGCAATGTCATTGACCTGAACCCAAACCGTACCCAAGTAGGTCGCGGCGAACCCATCGAGGACACCGCCAGGGTTTTAGACCGCTACCTCGATATTTTGGCGATTCGTACCTTCGATCAACAGGATCTCGAAACCTTCGCTGATTACTGTGAAATGCCGATTATCAACGCCCTTACAGATTTAGAACACCCCTGTCAGATGTTGGCGGATCTGCAAACGATGCAGGAAACCTTCGGCCAACTAGAAGGCCTGACCATGACCTATGTGGGTGATGGCAATAATGTCGCCCACTCGATCCTCCTCGGTGGCGCGTTAGTCGGCATGAATATTCGCATCGCTACCCCCAAAGATTACGAACCTAGCCCGAAAATTGTCGCCCAGGCCCAGGCCATTGCAGGCGATCGCAGTCAAATTTTAATTACCCATGATCCCAAGGAAGCCGCCGAAGGCTGTCACGCCATCTACACCGATGTGTGGGCCAGTATGGGCCAAGAAGACCTCGCCAACAGTCGGGTACCCATTTTCCAACCCTACCAAGTCAACGCCGAACTCATGGCCCTCGCCGATAAAGAGGCGATCGCCCTCCACTGTTTGCCCGCCCATCGAGGCGAAGAAATTACTGCCGACGTGATGGAAGGCCCCCAAGCCAAAATTTGGGATCAAGCCGAAAACCGGATGCACGCCCAAAAAGCGCTGATGGCCAGTCTCCTTGGCATTGTCTAACTTTAATTATGGATCTAGCGGAGGGTGATTTGTAGCTGGAGATTACTCATGCCCCACATCGCAAAAAATTTCCGCGATAGCTCTAGGCTGGCTTCGGTCATATCACCATCAGGAGCAACCAGCCCTCCCTCTAGGTAGCGACCCCCGTCCGTAACCAGATCAAGCCGTTGTTGATCGTTTTCAATCGGGGTTAAGACTAACTTCCCTCGCGCCAGAGTTTGACCGGCACGACTAATAATGGCACATCGCATCTTTTGGCGCTCTCCTTGAACTTGAATAAAAAAACCTTGTTGAGTATAGCCGAAAGCCCCGACCCCACAACATCCATTGGGGGATTTCTCACCTGTTTTCCCCTAGTCGATCTTGTTACGATACAAAGCAGTGCAACCTCACTTTTGGAGACAAAACACCACCATGACCGACAAAGTTGTCAAAACTGACGCCGAATGGCAAGCGCAACTTTCCCCAGAGGCCTACAAAGTTACCCGCAAACATGGCACCGAGCGGGCCTTTACGGGTGAATATCACGATTTTAAGGGGGAAGGCACCTACAATTGTGTGTGCTGTGGTGCGCCCCTGTTTACCTCGGAGACGAAGTTTAATTCGGGTACTGGCTGGCCGAGCTATTGGCAACCGGTGAATGATCAGGCGATCGCCGAAAAAAATGACTTTAGTTTCTTTATGAAGCGGACAGAAGTGCTCTGCGCGAAATGTGATGCCCACCTAGGTCATGTATTTAACGATGGCCCCCCTCCCACGGGCTTGCGCTACTGTATCAATTCCGTGGCCCTGAAGTTTGAACCGAAGGCCGAGTAGACGCCCTCACACCCTTCACCTTTGGCACCTCCCTCTAGGGACATGCACCCTCCGCCTTTGGCACCTCCCTCTAGGGAGGATTTTTTTATTTATTGACTATTCTCCCCTATGAAAACTCGCCTCGCTTTGACTATTGGTGATCCGGCCGGGATTGGCCCAGAGGTACTTTTAAAAGCTCTGGCGGATCCAGAAATTAGAGCGCTTTGTCCGATGACGGTCATTGGCGATCGCCCCTTGCTCGAAAAAACCTATCAGCACCTCAAAACTCGGACGGAATCTGATCTCCTTGATCCCAGTGAGTTAGAGATTGTCGAACCGAGTGGCAATGAATTTCTGAGAAATTTCACCTGGGGGGAAGGTTCGGTAGAAACAGGCGATCGCGCTTTCCAGTACCTCGACACGGCGATTGAAAAAACCCTGGAGGGAGAATTTTCGGGCATTGTCACCGCCCCCATTGCTAAATCCCTCTGGAAAGCAGCGGGCCACGACTACCCCGGCCAAACGGAGGTTCTCGCCCAAAAGAGCCAAACCACCCGCTATGGCATGGCCTTTATTGGCAAATCTCCTTATACGGGCTGGACATTGCGGAGCCTGCTAGCGACGACCCACATTCCTTTAAAAGCAGTGCCAGAAACCCTCAACCCAGGGCTGATGGATTTGAAACTTAGTCTTCTTTTAGAGTCGCTCCAGCAGGATTTTGGGTTAGAAAATCCCCAGGTGGCGATCGCCGGCTTAAATCCCCACAGTGGCGAAAATGGTCAACTAGGTACAGAAGAACTGGACTGGCTTAACGGTTGGCTAGAAGATGCGCGACAAAAATATCCCAATGCAACTCTGTTAGGGCTTTATCCTCCGGATACCATGTGGGTCAATGCGGGCAAAGCTTGGTATGGCAAACCAGAATTCAAACCCGCCGCCGATGCGTATCTGGCTCTCTACCACGACCAAGGGTTAATCCCAGTGAAACTGATGGCCTTTGACTACGCGATCAATACCACCATTGGTTTACCCTTTATTCGGACTTCCCCCGACCACGGCACCGCCTTCGACATTGCGGGGCAAGGCAGCGCCAATCCCACCAGCATGAAAGAAGCGATTAAACTGGCCGTCAGCATTAGTCAAAATCGCGCCGCCACCACTGTCCCCCCACTTCTAACCCCCCCAGATCGCTCGTTGCTTGGATGAGGGGCGTTTTGTCCGGGGCGAATAGTTCGAGGGAAATTTGGCCCCGCAGGGTATCCTGACAACAAAACCGTAGGCCCGTGTGGGTCGGTGCTCGCAGGGGTTGTCCCGGTAGGTCAGTTTCCCCACTGAGATGAATCGTAAAGCCTTGGCGATCGCCTGCGGTCATTTCCCAACTTCCCCAGGGCGAAAACTGCCAAGTAAGATTGCTTGTCCATGGGGCAAATTCATAAAATTTTCCGTGGTGGTGAATGCCAATTAAACCCACTTCCTCTTCCCTCGCTAAAATTTGACGAATGCCACCAGCGGCAGTGAGGGCGAGATCTTTTTCTTCTTTGAAAGCATTGCAATTGAGCCAAAACCAAGCCTTTGGAAAGGATTTGCCCCAATTTTTTTCGCTATAGGCCGGGGCATTTCTGAATTCATAGCGTTTGCCCTGCCATTCGATCCAACCCGTACTCAACCCATGGGCCAGCAACACCTGCCAACCGGGATCGTAAATGGGCAAAAAAGAATACCAATTGGCGGTGGGCTTAGCAGGCCTTCCCCAACCGTAGATCGGCTTTGTTTCATAGTGCCACTGGCAAATTTCCCCGGTGCCTGGGTCGATAATACGGCCTTGGTTGAGGGTTGCCGTTGCCTGGTAGCCTTCGTGAATTTTCTCCTGAAAAACCCTGGGGGCGAGGCGTTGGGGTTTTAAATTGGGGGGGCAATGTCGCCAATGGCCCAGGGCGAGGCGTTGATGATCGGCCCAAAAATTTTTGACGTTCGGTAAGGTGCGCCAGAGATATTCATCCTGGAGGCCCAGAACTTGCACGGCACCACCACTATGGGGGCGATCGCCGAGGGGATCTTCGATGGAATACATGAAGGCAAAATTATCACCCAACTCCGGCAAGGTGACACGAAAGTACCAACCTTCAAAGAAACGGGGGGTGTGGTGATCCCAGTGGTAGCCACTGTGGGGCGGTTCACAAAAATTCATATAAAAAGGCGGTGATGGGCTTAAATCTAAAAACGATCTTAAAAAAAATTGCTTTTCAAGGTTCAGACGGGGGCGATCGCCACGGGTCTTCTTTTTTCTCGATAGGATAGGGACGATGGGGACGGCGTAGCTTTAGGAATTGATATGCAGCAGGAAGAAGATAGATATATGGCGACCGTGAATCAAGTTAAACAATATTTAGCCTACTGGTTTCAGGTGGGCAAACCGGTGATTTGTCCCAAGGGCGATCGCCAAATTTTACCGATGACCGTGCTCGAAGGAAATCAATATTCCCCAGATTTTGAGGCCTGTTGGCAAGACCTCAATGCAAACCGTGACTGTTATCTCCAGGGTACAACCCAAACCATCGCGGATTTGCTCTCAGAGCGGTGGGATATTGCCGATTGTCCCCGCTGTGCGATGCCGATGCCCTTCGATGCGGTGGGTTTGAAAAATGGCTGCCCCTGTGCGGATCTCGCAGATTGGCCGAATGTTAATATTCCCGTGCCCCACTGTCCTCACTATGCCCGCGACCAACTGTCTGCGATCCATAAACGTCTCCGGTCACGCCAGCACCATTCTGATCTGTAGATGCAATTGCGGGGAAATTTCCCGCTAGGGAACCACGTCCACCAGCATCAAATTCCATTGCCCCCGTTCGTTACTCTGGAAGGCGACCCGACGTCCATCGCCGCTAATGGTGGGATTTTGTACCGACCCCCGTAAGTTTACTGTCAACAACTGCGATCGCCCCTGGTTGCGATCATAGACAAACACATCCTGGCGGCCCCGTTCGGTGGAAACATAGGCGATAAAACGGCCATCTTCACTGAGATCCGGTTGGTCTTGGCTAGAGTCGCGGCGGTTGAGATTAGGCAGGTTAACTAATTGATTAGTCTGGAGATCGTAGAGAAAAATATTGCGGCGGCCATCCCGTTCTGAGGCAAAGGCGAGATAACGGCCATCACCGCTGTAGCTCGGAAATTCTTCGGCAAAATTACTATTAATTCCCCCCGTGGCAATCTGGGGCTGATAGAACAAGGCCCGACCACAGCCCCCCAAGATCACTCCCATCGCGGCGATCGCCAACGGCCAAAATTTTCCTATCAGCTTAGTGATCATCCGCCAAGATTGTGACTTGGGCATTGGGTTGATCCATGAATGTACTGGCCTTTTGTTCAACACGTTGGAGTTGCCTCAGGGCCAGGGAACAGGGGCTACCATAGCGCTGTTCGACCCGCTTACTGGCAAGGGTGAGGGCCGTTTGGGAGCGATGCACAAAATCCGCCAGGGCGTAGCCTTGTCCCACCTGAAAGTAGTCATGGACGACGGTGGAGGGGGAATAAAATTGATCCTGGGAGCCGTCGGGCCAAACAATGTCAAAAGTAACGGCTGGCATAGAATTTAGGAGCCTCCGGTAAAGCCAGTGAGCGGAACATGGTCGAGGTGCCAAAAGTCGAGGCTAGTTTCCCCCAGTTTAAGGGTTAAGGTGTGGCCTGGGGTAATGGTGGCGATCGCCTGAGCGACCAACCCCTGATCTTTGCACAACATCTGTACTTCAGAGACCTGCTCTGGCGGCACAGTCAGCAAAAACCCGTAGCTTGGAAAACTGAGGAGCCATTGTTGCAAATCGAGCTGTGGTGGACAGGGAACTGCGCCGATATCCAAGATCGCACCGCAATTAGACGTTTCCAAAAGCATCAAAGTTGTGCCGATAATTCCCCCCATACTGACATCTTTGCCAGCGCTACATAAACCCCGTTCAGCCAAGAGCGGTAATAAATCCCATTGGGCCTGGAGTTGCGCTGGATCGGCTTGGGTGGCGGCATCCCAACAGTAGGGCAGTTGGGGCCGGGGTTGCCCCTGAAAATTAGCGACTAACACGAGGCGATCGCCCACCTGGGCATCAAAACTGGTAATCAGTCGTTTTGCCCGACCGAGAATCGCGACCCCCAAGGCATCATATTCACTGTGGGTATTGGTATGACCCCCGACAATCGGTACCTGAAACTTTTCTGCCGCTGCCTGCATCCCGGCCCAAATCTGCCGCGCCTGCTGATCTCCACAGGCCCACAGAGCATCCACAACGGCCAGTGGTCGTCCTCCCATGGCATAAATATCACTGACATTCACGAGCACCCCACACCAGCCCGCAAACCACGGATCTTGCTGCACCAATGCGGGGCTCATGCCCTCTGCGGCGAGAAGGAGAAAACCAGCTTGGTCTGGAATGGCTGCACAATCATCCCCAAGGCGAATGGCTTGCCCCTGGGCTGTAAATTGCCGTTGAAATTGCCGGGAAGCGAGTTGAATATCTCGTTTGTGTAAAAGGCCCAGATTGTGGCGTAGGGTCTCTGCCAACTGGGGTAAAGTGATGTTCACGCCAAGTATTTCGATTATTTTTTCCTTTAGGAAACGAGCCAAGTCCCCAGGTCAAGTTGGGGTCGGGGATTCACTGCCGGTGGGTAAAAGTTTAAATCTGCCTCCATGAGATGGTGGGGGCGATCGCAAATGTCCATTTCCGCCAGGGAATGCCAATGTTGCCGCTGGAAAAAACGTACATTCTGTAGCTGTACCGTCGCCAGAAACTTAGTACAGCCCCAACCATGGGCCGTTGTGACCGCTTTGTAGATTAACCCCTTACCAATGCGTCCTACGCGCCGAAACTCTGGCTGGACTCCCAGGCGGCCACCATACCAAACCTGGGGCTCACTTTCGTAGATGCGCACAACCCCAACCACCTTACTCTGAGGGGATGAGCTCTTGTCCAAGGCAACAATCGGATAGGCAATGGGATCGAGGTCATCAAAATCATTGCCGCTAAAAATCCCCTGTTCTTCACAAAAAATATCCCGTCTTAAAGCAAAATAAGCGCGGATTTCCACCGCAGACTGGGCGAGTTCAAACTGAAATCGTTGACGACTCATTTCCCGTAACCTCCCTAATTTTCAAAGGTAGATAATGCTGAACAGGCACCACATTTCGCACAACCAGCTTTAATTGCCTGGGAAGACATTCCCGCTTCCTTGAGAATCTGACCCACCTTTTGGTAGAGAGCGAACATAAACTCTGGATCAGGGGCTGGATGGGTTGCTAAGGGCGTGCCAGAAATGGGGACAAAAGGTACCACAAAAGGATAAACGCCAAGACTGACTAATTTTTCTGCTGCTGTCACAAGCGTCGCAAAACTATCACCTAAACCCGCTAAAAGGTAGGTGCTAACTTGGCCCCAACCGAATACTTGCACTGCCGCTGCATAGGCTTGGTAGTAGTAGGAAACAGGGACTTCCGCTTTGCCCGGCATGATTTTGGCACGGACTGCGGGATCAACGGCCTCTAGGTGCATTCCTAAACTATCGACACCAGCGGCTTTTAAGCGCTCAAACCAAACAAAATCGGCAGGGGGTTCACATTGGGATTGGATGGGAATATCGACTTTGGCTTTGATGGCAGCGGCACATTTGGTCAGGTAAGCCGCACCGCGATCGCCTGTGTTGGGGGTCCCTGTGGTCATGATCACCTGCTCAATGCCATCGAGCCGCACCGCCGCTTCCACAACCTCTGCTAACTGTTCTGGGAGTTTACGGGCAATGGTTTGTTCTGCTTCTAGGGATTTCTCGATCGCACAAAATTGACAGGCCGTGCTTTCGTCCCGATAGCGCATACAGGTTTGTTGCACCGTTGTGGCGAGCACATTGTTGCTATGGAGAAGGGCAATTTTCCAGTAGGGAATCCCTTCCGCTGTCTCTAGATCGTAGAATTTGGGACGTCCTTGCAGGGTAATGGGGGCAATTTCTTGGTGATGTTTCTGGAGCTTGGCTTCACTCCGTTGGGAATCTAGGGTGGCATGGTAAGGCGATCGCCCAGCGGTATTCGTATAAATAGGAACCATCACGGTGATCCCGCCAATGGTCACTGCCCGGTGATCCGAAGGCCCTGCCCCCCCTTGGCGTCCCGTCATTGTGGTCTCTGTGAGGCGGAGGCCGTGGGACTGGAGTTCTGTAATCAGACGTTGTCTATCCATGGGCATAGTCATAGGGATGGGTGAGGGCGCGCTAGATTAGGGACAGGAAGCAGGAATATCTGGGGCCGGGGTATTCGGCAGTGGTGTTACTTCTGAGGGTAAGGGCAAGGAACTCGTGTTGAGGGTGGCCCAAGGTGCGTCATTGAGTTGTACCTGGAATAGATCAGGGCGGGAGTAATGTCCCACCGAATCCATCATTCGCTTGCGTTTGGTAATCAGGGAGAAATCTAAATCGGCGATCGCCAAACCTTCCCCTTCATAAATCGGAGCCGTTAAATGCTTACCTTCAGGACTAATGATGGCCGTATAACAACCACCACTAAGGGCTTTGTGCATCTTTTCATTGCTGGTTAATTGGGTCTTCTGTTCTGCCGAGAGCCATCCCGTTGCATTGATCACAAAACAGCCGGATTCAAGAGCATGGTGACGCATGGTCACTTCCATCTGCTCCGTAAAAATTTGCCCCACCATAGATCCCGGAAATTGACCACAGTGAATCTGCTCATGTTGGGCCATCAGACTATAGCGAGCAAGGGGATTATAGTGCTCCCAACAAGCTAAAGCACCCACACGGCCCACCGCCGTATCGACCGTCGTTAAACCAGCCCCATCTCCCTGGCCCCAAACCATTCGCTCATGGTAGGTGGGAGTGATTTTGCGGCGCTTAAGGCGCAATGTCCCATCGTGATCAAAAATCAATTGGGTATTGTAAAGGGAACCCTCCTCCCGTTCATTCACCCCTAAAACCACCACCATGTCATGGGCTTGGGCCGCTTCAGCCACCGCTTCCGTAACTGGGCCAGGGACTGTGACTGCTTGCTCATAGAGCTGGAGATGGCTTTTGCCCATCAGCACTGGGGGCTCGATAAAAGAAAAGTAAGGGTAGTAAGGAACAAAGGTCTCTGGAAAAACAATGAGTTGCACTCCCTCCTTGGCCGCTTGGGTAATTGTCTCTAGAATTTTTTCTGTTGTATCTGAACAACTAAACAAAACCGGACTGATTTGTGCTGCTGCTGCCCGAATCGTTTTTGAATAATCAAACATAGTCGCTACCAGGGAAACAACAAACTCACGGAAAACGGATTTGGTAACCGAAAATATTCCAACAAAACTTTTTTAAAGACTCGGAAGTTTTCAAAGAGTGCAAAAAAAATCTAAAAATTGTTCTTGTGAACTCTTTGGAAATTTTCAGAAGTAAAACCTTTGTTTTTACATCGTCCAGGTATCAAGGATAAATGCCCCTTCTTTGCGGTGCATTAAAATCAAATCCATCACATCTAAGGGATTAATCGGGCGAATACCAGGAATCAAAGAAGGTTCTCCGTGGCCATAAAGAGCTTGTAGTGCAAAACGACAGGCATAGACCTTTCCGCCAGATTCCATAATCTTGACCAGACGATCATTCATGGCTAAGTGCCCCGGAAAACCTTCATCGCCGAGTTTTGGAAAGCCCCGCTGTACTCCCAAAGTCACCCCAGGGCCATAAAGTAGCACAGACGTTTCAAACCCTTTTTTGATGAGGCGACTAGCTTGTAATAAATTGACTAAACCAATAGATCCTTCAAAGGCTACTGTATGAAAGGTAATCAATGCTTTTTCGCCGGGCTCTGCTTGGACATCAGGAAAAACCTTTTCTTCGTAATCCACAAGAAAGTCACCGGTCTGATGGGCAGGGATTGTTACTTCAGGCATGAGAAATTTTCCTTTAGTTTTTAGGTTTTAATGGGTTGAGTTGTGCATTACTGTAAGGGGAGAACTCAAGGCAACCTGTATCATTGCTGACAAAAGAAGACCTTCTATATAAAGCAATAGTTTTTAAATAAAAAAGGTGATGTAAAGATTGGCTTTCTGACTAAGCTTAAGCTTGTTTAACGGTGAATATCTGGTAGTTCTGTCCCGATTAAGTTGTTGTGATTGTGTTCTAAAAAGAACTATTGATTTCGCTAGGTCAGACCACCAAAATAGCAACTATTTGGCAGTAATTTGGCGATCGCCTATGGGTAATCACAAACCGCTGGGATCGGTAACAACCCTTACAAGAAAAAGAATTGAGCGGGTTTACAGTTAAATCCAATCCACTTAAGAGCAACGGCAATGCAGACCCATTACCCGGTAATAATTGTTGGGGGTGGCCAGGCAGGACTTGCCCTCAGCTATCTCCTCAAGCAAAACAACATTGACCACCTAATCTTTGAGAAACACAAAATTGGTCATGCGTGGCGTAATGAACGCTGGAATTCTTTTTGTTTGGTGACCCCTAATTGGCAATGTCGGCTCCCTGGTTTTTCCTATGCGGGGCCTGATCCTAATGGCTTTATGGCCAAGGAAGAGATTGTTGCTTATTTAGAAGCCTATGCCCGCTCTTTTAATCCGCCAATTCGAGAGAGAGTAACCGTCTTAAAAGTAAGTTCGTCTGGAACCCAGTTTGCAGTAAAAACATCTATCGGTAACTACACGGCTGATCAAGTGGCGATCGCCACGGGGGGATACCATATTCCAAAAATTCCGCCCATCGCCGCCCAACTGCTCCGTGAGTTGCAGCAAATCCATTCCGTACAGTACAAAAATCCCCAGGATCTTCCCGATGAAGTGTTGATTGTGGGCACTGGCCAGTCGGGTTGTCAAATTGCTGAGGATCTTCATTTAGCAGGGAAAACAGTTCACCTTGTTACCGGTAGTGCGCCCCGAGCGCCGCGCCGCTATCGGGGTAAGGATGTGGTGGAGTGGCTCGAACGCATGGGTTATTACGACCTACCCATCGACCAGCATCCCCAAAAAGAAACGGTGCGTCATAAAACCAATCACTATGTCACAGGCCGGGATGGGGGTCGTGATATTGATCTGCGCCGCTTTGCCCAACAGGGAATGCACCTCTATGGTCGCTTGCAAAGTATTACCGGGCAGACTCTCCACTTTGGGAAAGATTTAAAACAAAATTTAGATCGGGCTGATGCCACCGTGGTGCGCATCCAACGGAATATTGACAAATTTATCGCTGATAACAACATCACCGCTCCCCCAGAGGCCCATTATCAACCCGTCTGGGAGCCAGAATTAGAACCATCATCCCTCAACCTCAAGGCAACCAACATTGGTGCAGTTATTTGGGCGACGGGCTTTCGCTCGAATTTTGGTTGGATTGATCTACCGGTTTTTAATGAATTGGGAGAACCGCTACATGACCGGGGTGTGACTGCTGTAGATGGATTATATTTTCTCGGTTTGCCCTGGCTCTATACCTGGGGTTCTGGTCGCTTTTCTGGTGTCGCTCGCGATGCAGAATATTTGGCGACACAAATTACAGTAAGGCTTTTGGTTCCGGCTTCTGCTTAACAACCGAACGAAGGATTATTAATCCGGTTTCAGTTGAAAGACGTTCATTAGGAATTCTAAACTTCCTCAATCAAATAAAAACCGAGTTCCTGACTTAGTACCGAGTTCCTGACTTAGTGACGAGCAGTTTATTAAGTTATGATGATCATAGTTTTTCGATTTAAACATTATGGCTGCTTCTGCTTTTCCTGTGCTGCAACGTTTGTCGAATTCCATACCGCTTGATGGTGCTGTTCGACTTGATTTGGTGGAAGGGGTTCTGATTTTTCGAGCTTCAGTACAGGTACAGGCGCGGGTTGAAGTTTTGTTGGAGAAGCAGCAGTCTGAAGGATTGACCGAGGCTGAGGAGGAAGAATTGGACTGTTATGAAGAAATTGATGATTATTTGAGTTTTGTGAATCGGACAGTTCGTAATGCTGTTGCTGGGAGCATGGTGGCATAGGAAATGGGTAGGTCACCACTTCCAGAAAAAATTCAAAATAAAGTCAGAGCAAGGGCTAAGGGTCTATGTGAGTATTGCCATGGGGTGGAGTTATGGCAGTATGTTCGCTTCACGATTGATCATGTCATTCCACAGGCTCGGGGCGGTTCGGATGATGTGGAAAATTTGGCGTTGGCTTGTTTTCATTGCAATCGTAAAAAGTCAAGTTTTGTGACAGGAGTTGATCTGCTGTCAGGGGCGGAAGTTCGCTTGTTTAACCCGCGTTGTGATCGATGGGCTGATCATTTTGTTTGGGCAGAAGATGGAGTTATTTTGGTAGGCTTAACGGAAATTGGGCGGGCAACGATCGCCAGATTAGATATGAATCGGGAACGCGTTCTGTTGATTCGGCAAGCGGATCGAGATGTTGGGCGACATCCTCCGAAATTGGATCGGCTGTTGGGGGATAGTGGAACTAGCGATCGCGTTTAAATCAGACCTTGTTTTGTGGCTTGGTAAATGGCTTGATAGCGGTTTTTAGCTTGTAGTTTACTCAAGGTGCGGTTTAGGTGGAATTTTACGGTACTTTCACTGATGTGGAGCTGCTGGGCAATGTCGCGATCACGCAACCCTTTGGTGAGGAGCGCTAAAACCTGACGTTCCCGTTGGGATAGTGATTCTTTTGATTTGTAGACTTGGGTGGTCGCTCCATAGGGCAAAGTAAGGCGAATTTGGTGAACTGCTTCCTGGGTGTTGATCCCGACATCGCAGTTCCCCCCAAGGGTTTGTACGAAAAATTCAATGTCGGCAAAAGGCGATCGCCCTTTGTTTTTCGTCGGGGTAGGGGCAGCGATAATCCCTTCGAGACAAATTTCCGTATCACCGTAAATGAGTCGGCAATAGTGACAGTTGAATTGATTGAGAATTTCTACGGTTTTGATCAAGAGATAGGTCGAACTTGGTGTCAGAGGTCGTTCCGTACCAATCAAACTAAGCTGGCTGGTACTTAAAAGGCTGCCCAGGTGATCCGAGAGGGGGTGAGATTCTCTTGTCTGGCTTTTGCTAGGATCTTGGGGGCTTTTTTGGGCGGCATCTAAGGCGATCGCCCCAGCCATACATAGCACCTGCAAAACCTCTAAAAATTCTGGTAAAAAAGTTTCATGGCTAAAGGCCGCTAACACACCAATAATTCGCTGTTGACTGGCAAGGGGATAACCCGCAAAACCTTGAATTCCGTTGGCGATCGCCCAGTCACGGTCTTTTACCCAAGCTTCTTCCGCCAGTTGATTACTCAAGAAAGGAATTCCATTTTTGGCAATTTTTCCGACCTTATAGGCGCCCATGGGAACCCGTGCAAAACTGCCATTAATGTTTTCAGACAGACCCGATGAGGCCACTAACCGGAGCGATCGTTGATCTGGCTCAGTTAACCAAATTCGCGCAAAGGCGCAATTAAAGTCTCCAATCAATGCTTCGGTTAAACGTTTGGCGATCAGCGTTGGTTCCAGACAACCAGAAATGCCCTGGGTAATGCGCTGAACCTTTTGCAAATCAACAATCAAGCAAGCAGAATCAAGCACGGCATCGGTAAATTAAGCACAAATTCTCTTTCTAGTTAACGCGAGCCAGCTCACCTACGTCAGTCAGTAGTGAACATTAGTACAGAAACCCGCAATTATCTGGAACTTTGGAGGGGATTAATCCAGAAAAGTTTCAGCGACTCGCTCTCCCAAAAGAGCGGCTTTCAGTAATTTGGCGTATTTGCGAATGCTGGCTGTTTTTCTTTTGACACCCTATAGATGGCTGAAATCACACTATAAACGCCTTAGGAAAAACCAAAGCCAATGCTGCTGATTTCGGGTTAATTTTTCTGCCCATTGATTGAAACGATACTTTTCCCGTTGAGACCAGCCTTGGGTTAATTTCTGGCTATGCCAAACCAAAACAGCACAGGTATAGGCGACACAGATCGTCAAGGCAACGCTGGCCCAGTAATGATAACCGAGGCTCAAACGCACCACGGCCCAGGTGAGATGGTCGCGCCAGAGGGCAAATTCTCCCCGCAACGCCCAAATGCCGTAGCTTCCCAAGATCAGCCACAGCAAGGCGACCAATAGCCAACGCCAGAGGAAGGTGAACCGCACCAGCTTGCGGGCCAAGGGACTAAAATGATGGTCTGTTGGTGCTTCCTGAAGTTGGCGATCGCCCATATTTTTTCACCCTAAACATCTTTACCGAGTGGGTCAGGCCAAATCCTGGGATTGCCGCCGTTACCGGGAAGTTCCCCTGCAATGGCTAGGACAATTCTGTAACATTCACCGCTTCTTTGGTGACCGTGGGGGGTTGGCCATTACGATTACGCCACCAGGCCAAGAGGGTACTGGCGACAAAAATACTAGAGTAAGAACCGCAAATAAACCCAATAATCAAGGCGAGGGCAAAAAACTTGAGGGTCGAACCGCCGAACAAAAAGATCGCCACCAGCGGCAATAGGGTGGTGAGGGTGGTATTGATCGAACGGCCCAGGGTTTGCTGGACGGAATGATCAACAACTTGATCGATGTTGTCTCCCTCGTCGGCCTTGAGATTCTCACGAACGCGGTCATAAATGACCACCGTATCATTCACAGAAAAACCAATAATCGTCAGTAGGGCCACGAGGAAAAGGCTATCTACTTCAACGCCCAACACCAGACCGAGTAGCGCAAAGACACCAGCCGTGACCAGCACATCATGGAATAATGCGGCGATCGCAAACAGCGCATAATCGAACTGAAAGCGGATACTCAAGTAGACAATAATCCCGAAAAAAGAAACCAGGAGGGCGAGCATCCCTTGGATAAACAATTCCCGACCAATGGTTGGCCCCACCGAGTCAATTTGGATCGTGCCAGGATCTAGGGCGCCCACTTCGGATTCTAGGGCGTCGAGCAAACGGCTGCGTTGATCCACATCAAGCTGCGGCGTCCGCACCGAAAACGTTGTCCGCTCTTGGCCCAAAATTTGCACCGTACTGCTGCCGACCCCCTGGTTATTCACCACGGTTTGAATTGTCGCTGTTTCTAAAGGATCAGTACAGTTGCCAGCCACCGTACAGTCGAGGGCCACTTGGATTTTTGTGCCCCCAACAAAGTCGAGACTGGGTCGGAGGGGCGCTTGAAGTTGGTTGAAAGAAATGCCCATAAACAACACACTCGCAAGGATGGCGATCGCCGAGATGGACCACCAAAGGAGACGCTGTTTAATGACGCTAAATTTAAAAGTCATCGGGTTAACAACAGACTAGAGGGCAAAGGAAATTAGTTGGGGACTTTAGGCGCAAACAACTTAGGATTTTGGCGCACCGCCGGTAAGCCCAATACCGTTAACAGCAGTAAAGTGCGGCTGCAAGTCACTGCCGTAAACATACTCACCCCCACCCCGATCGCCAAGGTCAACGCAAAACCTTTTACCAAACCCGAACCCAAGAAAAAGAGGGCCGCACAGGCGATCAAAGTGGTGACATTACTGTCGAGAATACTGGAGAAAGCGTTAAAAAATCCCGATTCCACGGCCCGGTACAAGGTATTTCCCTTATAGATTTCCTCCCGGGTGCGCTCAAAGATCAGCACATTTGCATCCACGGCCATACCGATACTGAGAATAAAACCAGCAATCCCCGGTAACGTCAGCGTAACCCCCACAAGGGAATAGCAGGCCAAAGTGAGTAGGGTATAAACCACTAACGCCACATCTGCGATCAGCCCCGGCAAACGGTAATAGACTGCCACAAAGATCAACACCAGAATTAGGCCCGCAATCCCTGCATAGATACTTTGGCGAATGGAATCTTGGCCTAGGGTTGCCCCTACGGTACGGTTCTCGACCACGGCCACCGGGAAGGGTAACGACCCACCCCGAATCTGAATGGCGAGATCACTGGCGGTATCAATATCAAAGTTGCCGGTAATGGTCACGTTCCCCCCGGCGATCCCTTGGGCAGTATATTCTGGGCCAACGGTGGGGGCGCTGAGAAGAGCATCATCTAAGAAAATGCCGACACTCCGGCCTGTACCAGCTAGACCTTTTGTGATTTCTGCAAAAAGTTCGGCCCCTTCACTATTGAAATTGAGAAAAACTTGCCAACTGTTGCCCGTTTGGGTGGGGGCAGGTTGGGCATTGGTGACGTATTCGCCGACTAGACCAACGGGTTCAAACAGAGCGAGAATCTCTTGATCGAGACTGTCAATATTGGTTTCTAATTCTTCGATTTCGGCATCGCTAGCGGCAGGGCTTGCACTGCCACGGAGACTGGTTAACTGGGCGTCGAGTTGGCGACGGAGGGCGTACTTTTCTTGGAATTCGGCTTCGGTGCCAGGGTTTTGGGGCCGAAACTCTAGCTGAGCGGTGCCACCGAGAACCCGTTCAGCCTGCTCAGGATCTGTCACTCCAGGCAATTGCACGAGGATCCGGTCGTTCCCCACAAGTTGGGTGATGGGTTCGGCCACTCCTAGACCATTGATGCGATTTTCGATGACTCGCTTCACGGCAGCCGTATCATCGGCCTCAACGACGACTCCTTCGGCATTGGGTTGCACCTGAATCGTCAGTTGGGCACCACCTTTGAGATCCAGACCGAGCTGGAGGGGTAAGGTTGTCAAAATTGTGATGGCGATCGCCACCAAAAAAAGAATTGCAACTATGATTAACCGTTGTTTTTGCATGATGGATCTAGGAGGATGAACCGCAGTTGGTCGCTGGTGTTTAGACGTTCAGGGCCAACATATTTTGCACTGCTTCGACGATGTTGTCCGGTTGGACGATGGTGAGTCGCTCCAGGGTACCGTTGTAGGGGGTGGGAATATCCTGGGACGAGAGACGCATTACGGGGGCATCTAATTCGTCAAACAGTTGCTCGTTGATCAAGGACATCACTTCCGCCGCAATCCCCGCCGTTTTCATACATTCTTCGACGATGATCACCCGGTGGGTTTTCTTCACGGATTTGGCGATCGCCTCCATGTCGATGGGCTTCAGGGAGATGAGATCAATTAATTCTGGATCGATGCCTTGTTTTTCGAGGGTTTTAATCGCTTGGGTGCAATGGTGACGCATCCGCGAATAGGTCAGAATCGTCACATCTTTCCCTTCCCGTACCAATTCCGCCTTATCGAGGGGCAGCACATATTCCCCATCGGGCAAATTCTCTTTGAGGTTGTAGAGCAGCACGTGTTCAAAGAAAAGCACGGGGTTTTCGTCACGAATCGCCGCTTTTAATAAACCTTTGGCATTGTAAGGGGTGGAACAGGCGACGATCTTCAAACCAGGGACGGCTTGGAAATAGGCTTCTAGACGCTGGGAGTGTTCTGCCCCCAACTGCCGACCGACCCCCCCAGGCCCACGGATCACCATCGGAATTGTGAAATTACCGCCGGATGTGTAGCGCAACATCCCAGCGTTATTGGAAATTTGGTTAAAGGCCAACAGCAAAAAGCCCATATTCATCCCTTCGATGATCGGCCGCAGTCCAGTCATGGCAGCGCCAACAGCCATCCCGGTGAAGCTGTTTTCTGCGATGGGTGTATCCAGAACGCGCAGGTCGCCATATTTTTTCGCAAGATCCTTCGTTACCTTGTAGGAACCGCCGTAATGACCCACATCTTCGCCCATAACGAAGACAGTTTCGTCACGTGCCATCTCTTCATCGATAGCTTGACGCAGCGCATTAAAAAGTAAAGTTTCCGCCATATGAAATCGTTCTAAAACCTATCGCAGCAAGTGACATCGTATCATTCCTGAGCCTTTCTTGCGCCATCAATCTAGGTGGGATTGAAGCCGACATTTTTAGGGCTCTAGGGCCGGATTGAGAAACCCCATCGGCAGGGAGGCTCTGTCCGGTGGCGATCGCCTTTTGCGGGGGGAATGGCCAACCTGCCCCAATGGTGATCGAAAAACCCTTAAATTTTTCCTAAAAAAATGTAATTTGTAATCCCAAGAAAAAGTAGCAATTCTGCGGTAATTCCACCAAAAAAATACGGTTTGTGTCATCTACAAACCCCTTGAAGATAGTAGAAAATAAAAATGTAGCAAGAAGCTGATTCTCTTAGGAGGTCATATATGTCTTTAGTACATTTTTCGCCGTTTTCTGAACTAGAAACAGTTCAGACCCAAATGAATCGCATTCTCGATGAACTTGCCGGCTGGCAAGGGGAAGGTCGCTCCCCCTGGCGTCCCTCTGTCGAGCTACTCAATGGGGACGCAGAATTAACCTTAAAAGCCGCCCTTCCTGGCATTGCCGCTGACGATATCGATATTCAGTTGACCCGTGAATCAGTCCGCCTCTCCGGGGAATATAAATACGAAGAAGAAAAAGAAGATGAAGGCTGCTATCATTCTGAATTCCGCTATGGAAAATTTGACCGCACCATTGCGCTTCCGGTCGCCGTCGACCACGAAAATGCCACAGCAGAATTTAAAGATGGCATTCTTACCCTGAAGCTGCCCAAAGTTGTTCCCGCAGCGAAAAAAGTTGTCAAACTACAACTGGGTAAAAGCCCCGAAACTCAAAAAGTTCTCGAAGAACCGACTGAATAGTTCACGGACTGTCATTTTCCATGACGCCGTCAAATCATAAACACTGTGCTGGCCTTCCCGAAAATTGGGGGAGGCCATTGTTTTTTTGAGTAACTGACAGGGCCTGCGCCAATGTGAATTTACAATAAAGTTTGGCTATATATCTAAAGAAGCAATGAAGTATAAAGCTTTTCTTTGAATTGTCCAAGAAAGCAATGCTCAACAGACCTGGAACTTTATCATGGAGGTAGTCAAGAAAACTGAGGATTGCCGGGGGGAGAAACATCATGAAGCAACTGTTGCCACTGAACCACCTACGGCCGATCACGTCGAAATCGGTTCGCCGCAGCCCAAAGACTGACCCATCAGGGCGAGCCAATGTATCATCGGAAGAGACAGTACTGCAATCAACAGAGATGATGCCGGACATGACTCCAGGCCGTGATTTTGAAACCTCCTTAGCTCCCGTAGAATCATCGTTGCCGAAGCCAGAAATCCCCCCGGAACAGGTTGTTTTTGATTTCTTTGCCCAAACGCTACAAACTGCTTCCCTTGATGAGTTCTTGGGGTTATTTCAAGGGTTTTTCGTTGGTTATGACGCGGCCCAATGTCCAGAACCCCTACAACAAGCAAGTTATCAGCTGATTATTGGCAATCGGCGCACGGGATTTATTGCGGTTCTTAAACGGTGTTGTTATCTATTTATCGAAACTTGCCTCAATCAAGAAAGTATCCAGCACATTACTCAACTGGCCCATTTGCTGTTGACGCCAACATCGCAGACGGGTGATGCGTCGTTGACCACAGAGCGATTTCAGGATTGGCTAAGGGGATTTATTCAGAGCGAGGAATGTCGGGTCTTGCGGGTTTTAGCACCTCCTAGTGAGACAAATCAACGGACTTGGGGCGATCGCTATGTTGGTTTTATGTTATTTGCCCAAGCGACGGATCCACAATCTTCCCCAGAACAACAACGGGCCTCTAAGCTGCTTTACCAACTATTTAATAACCGCTATCGCTACCGCTTGGTGATGTACCTGTCAACGAAGGGAAAAATGACAGCGACAGGAGAGGCCATTAAAAATCCTACCCTCATTGAAGATGTAACCCTGAATCTGATTCACCGTTTAGTGGTTAAAAAGCAGCCCAGTTACCCTGATATTGCCACGCAATTTTTAGCCCAGACAGACGAGCATACCTTTGTCACTTGGCAGCCCTATTTTGTTGACTATTTGTTCTGTGCTATGACTTCACCACGCCGTTTGAAGTGGCTGCCCGATAAGATTTTGCAACATCTGAAACAGTGTTATCCCGCAGGAGACAGTATCACCCTAGACCGGGCGCTGATTACTGATGTTTGCCGCAATTTGATCCATTACCTACTCAATCCTGAACATTTGCAAGATTTATCCCATCCTCTGCCCGTTTTAATGATTCAGCGGGAATATTTAACCCACAGTATTTTGTTGTTGAAATTGGTATTGGTCGCGCCAGAAACCTATGGTGAACTGATGCAAGCCCTCAATCTTCTGCTCGGACAATATCAAGACCAGCCCAAGGCAGAGTGCCAGTGGCTCATGGGCTTTTTTGAGACGGTTCAGGTTATTTTGGCGTTGGTGCTGACGGCTCCCCAGTATTGCCCGGTTGTGCCTGAGTAGTCGTGGTTAACTTTAGGCAGTCCCTATCCAAAAGCTCGAAAAAAAAGGACAATAGAAAGGTTATTTTGATGTAAATCTTGATTTCTATTTGTTATGAGCGACAATCGACGTAGCCGGGTAGTCACCGAAGGTCATCAGCGGAGCCCAAACCGCGCCATGCTCCGGGCTGTGGGCTTTGGGGATGATGATTTTAGTAAACCAATTGTGGGCTTGGCGAATGGGTACAGTACGATTACGCCATGCAATATGGGAATCAATGACCTCGCCCAGCGAGCGGATAAGGCGATCCGGGAAGCGGGAGCGATGCCGCAGATGTTTGGGACGATCACCATTAGTGATGGGATCTCTATGGGTACGGAGGGGATGAAGTATTCTTTGGTTTCTCGTGATGTGATCGCTGATTCTATTGAGACGGCTTGTAATGGCCAGAGCATGGATGCGGTGCTGGCGATCGGTGGCTGTGATAAGAATATGCCGGGGGCAGTGTTGGCGATCGCCCGGATGAATATTCCCGCAATTTTTGTCTATGGTGGCACGATCAAACCCGGCCATTTAGACGGTGAAGACCTCACAGTGGTCAGTGCGTTCGAGGCTGTCGGTGAATTTAGCGCCGGAAAAATCGACGAAGAAAGATTATTAGCCGTTGAGAAAAATGCTTGTCCGGGGGCTGGCTCCTGTGGCGGGATGTACACGGCCAATACGATGTCCTCGGCTTTTGAGGCGATGGGGATCAGTTTGCCCTACTCCTCGACGATGGCCGCTGAAGATGAAGAAAAAGCTGTCAGTGCGGAAGAGTCGGCACGCGTTTTGGTCAATGCGATCAAGAAGCAGATTTTGCCGAAGGACATCCTCACGCGCAAGGCATTTGAAAACGCGATTTCCGTAATTATGGCCGTGGGCGGCTCGACAAATTCCGTTTTACATTTGTTGGCGATCGCCAATACTATCGGTGTGGATCTGACCATCGATGACTTTGAAACCATCCGCCAGCGCGTCCCCGTCATCTGTGATCTCAAGCCCTCTGGTCGCTACGTGGCTACCGATCTCCACAAGGCGGGCGGCATTCCCCAGGTGATGAAAATGCTCTTGGATCACGGTCTTCTCCATGGCGACTGTCTAACAGTTACTGGCAAAACCGTCGCTGAAACCCTCGCCGATATTCCCAGCGAACCCTCTCTCGATCAGGATGTGATTCGTCCTTGGGATAAGCCGATGTACGAAAAAGGACACCTGGCGATCCTCAAGGGCAACTTGGCCGAAGAAGGTTCCGTCGCGAAAATTAGCGGCGTAAAAAATCCCCGGATCACTGGCCCTGCCCGTGTTTTTGAGTCCGAAGAAGAATGTCTCGATGCAATCCTGGCTGGCAAGATTGTTGCTGGTGATGTGGTGATTGTTCGTTATGAAGGGCCGAAGGGGGGCCCCGGGATGCGAGAAATGTTAGCGCCCACTTCCGCGATTATTGGCGCTGGTCTGGGCGATTCTGTCGGTCTGATCACCGATGGTCGTTTCTCTGGCGGAACCTATGGTCTTGTGGTTGGTCACGTTGCCCCGGAAGCGTTTGTGGGTGGCAATATTGCCCTCGTGGAAGAAGGGGACAGCATCACCATCGATGCCCACGAAAAACTGTTGCAAATCAATGTTTCTGATGAGGAACTGGCAAAACGTCGTGCCGCTTGGAAACCCCGTGAACCTCGTTATAAGCGTGGTGTCCTTGGGAAGTATGCCAAGATTGTTTCCACCAGCAGTAAAGGTGCAGTAACAGATATCGACTTATTCTAATATTTGATTGCAGTTAGACTAGCGAATTAGCTTCACTACAAGATAGTTTATGATATGGAGAAGAAAGTGATTTCTTCTCCATTTTATTAATATGACTCAACAATCAAGTCAGCTTAGAACTTTACAGAGAATTTTCAAGGAAGCTATTAAATCAGGAAAGATAGATAGTGCAGCAAAGGATGTAATTTTGCCATTAATGAAATTGCCAGTAAACGCAGATAGCGTTATTACGTTTTATGGAGTTTTATTTAATGCAGCCAATGAAGTAAACAGCTTCAGATCATCTCCTACAATGGAAAAGGACATATTGCAAGAATCTTTGCAGTCAATCACAAAACTTAATCGATTTTTTGTTGAGAATAATATCTGGAATACACCCTGGCAAAAATTCAGTACTTTTTTAAAAAACGCTAATTATATTTTATTGCTTGATAACTTATCCAACTATTATTACTCAGCATATAAATTAAAGACTGTTGATGAGGAAGACCTTAAAAAAATCGCTCAAAAAATCAATCAACTTCTAGATGATGTTGATAAATCAGGACTACCTTCTAATGTCAAAAATGTACTCATAAGTCACCTAAATGAAATTTTAAGAGTGATTAGTCGATATCAAATTGACGGTACTGAGGGGTTACAAAAAGTTGCGAAATCTATGATGACTGATCTTCTTCTTGCTGAAAAATCTATAGATTTAGAAGATCAACCGAAAACAACATTTAATAAAGTAAAAGGATTGGCTTTGGGCTTTTTGTTTTGGGCTTGCCCTTCACCTTCGGATATGATTAGCATCGTTCCAGCAATTGAACAATATTGGGTGCCTAACTATGAGCAATTTATTCACAAAATAGAAGAATCTCAAAGATTAGTTGAAAATTCATCAAGTTTATATGAGGCTTATTTGAATATGTCTCAAGATTCTTCTTCCATTTCAATGAATGCATCTTTAGCTCCAAAGTGTCTACCTCAACCAAAACAAGATGAAGAAGAATAAAATTAAAAGGACACTCGCCTACTCACCATAAAAATCCTGTAAAATACTTAAAAGTTCTTTCGCCGAAATATTTGCTTGCTCTGACTTACTGTAAATAGTTAAGAGGATAATCTTTGTTTCCTTTTTCAATAAATAAAGCACTCGATAGCCAGCACTTTTGCCTTTCTTAATATCAGAATTTTTGACGCGAACTTTGTAGATAGCATTATTGTCAACACCAGACAGGCGATCACCTAAAGTCTCCCCATTTTGTAGCTGCTGAATAATCGGTGTGAGATCTTGTTTGATACTACGATATTTTTTGAAAAGCTTGCGGACCCTTTTTTGAAATTCATCAGCAAACTCTATAGAAATTTGCTTTTTTTTAGTCATCAATTCCTGTCCAAAGCTCTGAAATCGGTCTTGTTTTCCCTGCTTTTACATCTTGTAAAGCCTGTTTCAAACTAGCCTGAATTACTTCAGAAGTATCTGCTTCAAGCTCCTCGCCAACAGCCGAAACAATAATTTCTATTTCTTGATTTTTGAAAATAAGTTTTAAGCCTTCAAGGAAATCTGTATTAAGTTCATCGGCTTTGAGACGGTAAATACTTCGCATAGATTCGCGCTTTCTTATTTTCTACATTATACAAAGCTTTTTCTACAACTCTAGTCATCAGGTTAGCGACCGCTCCTGTGTCAATGGCAGAAATCAGAAGATGTCAATGTTAGACTATGGATATTCTTGAGATAGAGCGAAATTATGACCGCTTTAACTTCACTACAGATATCATTACAAGATTTTTTAGCGCGTCCTGAAACAAAACCTGCAAGCGAATATATCAATGGTGCCATCTACCAAAAGCCAATGCCAAAGGGTAAACATAGCCGTCTTCAGTTAAAACTCAGCAATCATATCAATGCTGTTACTGAAACAACTCAACTTGCCTATGCCTTTCCAGAATTGCGCTGTAGTTTTGGCGATCGCTCTATTGTTCCCGATATTGCGGTGTTTCAATGGTCACGTATCCCGTTGGAAGCAGATGGTGAAGTCCCAGATAATTTTCTGCTGTGTCCAGATTGGACAATTGAAATTCTTTCCCCTGAACAAAGCCCTAACCGAGTCACTGGCAATATTTTGTACTGCTTAGAGCATGGCTGTCAGTTGGGGTGGCTTATTGATCCAGGCGATCGATCAATTCTAATTTTTCAGCCTAATCAACAACCACAACTGCTCACGCAAGAAGATGCACTCAAGATTCTACCGAATATTCCCTTAACCTTGACCGCCGCTGAGGTGTTTAGTTGGCTAAAAATGGGGTCATGATTATTCTCTGATGTTTGATTTGAAGATAAAATAGTCTTCCATGAAAATTTTCAATCTTCATCAAAAGTGAGTGCTAAGTTGTTAAAGCCTGGTCTTAAATTACTGAGATCTTAATCATAACTTGATCGCCAAAAATAAATAATTACTCAGCACTAAATGGCCAATATCAAACAACTCCCTAATGATGTCATCCAGTTAATTGCAGCCGGTGAAGTGATTGATTCCCTGGCGGCGGTGGTGCGGGAGTTGGCAGAAAATGCCGTTGATGCTGGGGCGACACGCATTAACATCGATATTCAGCCCCAACGTTGGCAAATTCGCGTTGTAGATAATGGTCAGGGAATGGATCTGGAGGATTTGCAACAGTGCGCCCTCCCTCACCGGACAAGTAAGATTGGCGATCGCCAAGATTTAGCCCACATCAAAAGCCTCGGATTTCGAGGGGAAGCCCTCCACAGCATTGCCCAGGTGGCAAAGCTAACCATCGCCAGTTGCCAACCAAACCAGCAAGGTTATCAACTTACAGTTCATCAAGATAAGGTTTCCGAGCCGATGCTTCAGCCGATGGCTGTGGGAACGATGGTGACGGTGACAGATATTTTTCAGAATTTTCCGGTGCGACGCCATGCCCTACCAGCGATCGCCCAGCAATTAAAAACCGCCCAGCAAATTATTTATCATTTGGCCTTGTGTCAGCCACAAATTACTTGGCAAGTGACCCAAAATAATCAACCTTGGTTTGCCATTAGTGCTGGAAAAAATGCCCAGGATATTCTGCCACAACTGCTGAAATCAATTAATATTCAAGACTTAATTTATCGGTGCTATCAAGCCGCAGATGTTCTGATAGAAAATCTGCCTAGTTTTTCTCAAAGCCGTTTGGAATTAGTCCTTGGTTTACCAGACCGTTGTCACCGCCACCAAGCTGACTGGTTAAAGCTCGGTATTAATGGGCGAATCGTGAGATTTTCGGCCTTAGAGCAGGCGATGATGAAAGCTTTTTCTCGCACACTGCCGCGCGATCGCCATCCCGTTTGTTTTGTCCATCTCCACGTGCCGCCAGAACAAATCGACTGGAATCGTCACCCTGCAAAAAGTGAAATTTATCTGCAAAATCAAGCCCTCTGGCAAGAGATTATCCCTCAGGCGATCGCCAAAAGTTTAAGTTTTAGTGAAGTGAGTTTGCCGCGTGTCGAAAATCAACGGGTTTTAAATCTCATTCAAGCCGCAGAAAAATCAGAAAGTTATTCACTTAAATCATTAAAAAAACAAGCCGATATTACCTCAGAAAATCCATTAAAAAAATCCTTAAAAGTGATTGGTCAAGCTCGCAACACCTATATTTTAGTAGAGCATACCGAAGGGATTTGGCTTGTAGAACAGCACATTGCCGATGAGCGGGCAATCTATGAAGATTTACACAAAAATTGGCAGTTAGTTTCTCTCTCCCAACCGATACTTTTAAACCATTTATCTCCTAAGCAAATCGAGCAATTAACAGAGAATATTGGCCTTGAACTGGAAGTTTTTGGGGAAAATATTTGGCGAGTGAATACCATTCCGAGTGCTTTGCAAGATAATCTTGACTTAGAAGCAGCTTTACTAGAACTCAGTCTAGGGGGAGATCTCGATGCCGCCCAGGTGGCGATCGCCTGCCGGACTGCTGTCCGTAATGGCACACCGCTAGATTTCCCGACCATGCAAACAATTATTGATCGTTGGCAACGGTGTCAAAACCCAAGTACCTGTCCCCACGGTCGACCCATTTACCTAGCCCTAGAAGAAACATCCCTTTATCGTTTTTTCCGTCGCCATTGGGTTTTGGGCAAAAGCCACGGCATTACCGAAAAATGAGTATTTTAAAAGTTAATTGACCTTTTACCGTTATCTAGAGAAAAATGCTTGAGCTTGACCAGATTTTTGTCACTGCTGTCCAAATGCAGCACCTTGAAACAGCAATTTTTAACCAAGGAATGCCGATACCAGCCCTTATGGAAAAGGCGGCGGGGTTAATTGCCCAATATATTCAAAATCATTATCCTTTAAAAAATTATCGGAAAATTAGTGTTTTAGTAGGGCCTGGTCACAATGGCGGCGATGCCTTAGTTGTTGCGCGGGAGTTATCTTTTGCAGGTTATAAAATATGCTCATTTCGTCCCCTAGAAAAGCTAAAATCCCTGACCCAAAGCCACTGGGATTATGCACAATTTTTAGGAATTTCCCACACAAAAGATCTTGATATTTTTCTGGAAAGTCATTTAATTATTGATGGTTTATTTGGCTTTGGTTTAACGCGACCAATTACGGGAGATTTAGGTTTATTAATCGATGAACTGAATGAATCAGGACGGCCCATTGTCAGTATTGATTTGCCTTCGGGGCTCCATACCGATACCGGGGCAGTGTTGGGTACAGCGATTCAAGCAACGGAAAGTCTTTGTTTAGGGCTTTGGAAGCGGGCCTACGGCCAGGATGCCGCCACGCCTTATCTAGGTAAAGTTAACCGCCTTGATTTTGGTATTCCCTCCCATTTAATTGCAGAAACTTTATCTGCCAAAAATACGATTCAAGGCATTCCCCAAAGCTTGTTACAACGTTTGTTACCCCTGGGGCGATCGCCGTTAACCCACAAATACAAACAGGGCCATTTATTGCTCATTGGTGGCTCCCAAACTTACCTGGGCAGTGTGTTGCTGGCGGCTTTGGGGGCGCGGGCGACGGGGATTGGTATGCTCACCATTGCGGTGCCAGAATCTCTGAAATTATTGGTGGTGGCCCAACTGCCGGAAGCCTTGGTGCTTGGTTGCCCGGAGGATGAAACGGGGGCGATCGCCCAACTACCAAGCCTAGACTTTTCCCGATACCAAGCGGTGGCCTGTGGCTGTGGTCTAACCCTTGCGGGGGCGATTAATTTAATGCCTGACCTCATGCCGCGGGAAGTGCCTCTAGTGTTAGACGCCGATGCCCTCAATTGGCTGGCCGAGGAAGATCTAGAAGTGCTTCAAAACCGTCATTTCCCCACAATTTTGACGCCCCATCTCGGCGAATTTAAGCGTCTATTTGCTGACCAAATCCCCATCACTGCCGACCGATTCCAGATGACCCAAAAGGCGGCCCAACTGACCGGGGCGATCGCCCTTTTGAAGGGGGCAAAAACTGTCATTGCCCGTCCCGATGGCGTGACCCATTGCGTTACAGAAAGTACTCCAGCTTTAGCTAGAGGCGGTAGTGGCGATGTCCTCCTTGGTTTAATCGGTGGCCTTTTGGCCCAACATCCAGAGGCCCCCTTAGAGGTCGCTACAGCAGCCGCTTGGTGGCACGCCCAGGCCGGAATTCGCGCCGCCCAGGCCAGAACTGTTGCCGGGGTTGATGGGGTCACGTTGGCGGAATTTCTCGTTGAAGTTTTACAGCAATGGCCAACAAAATCCGCCGGAGCCTAAAAGAAATGAGCTAGGAAGACGGTTGAAAAACTTGCAGCAAAATCTTTAGGGGCGGTTTTTGCCAGTAATCAATGTGGGAGACGATCAAGTTATCGGCATTGACCGCCAACAGGCTATGGCCAGAAATGCGTAATCGGGGTTGCCAGGGCAGAGGACAGGTCATGGATAAAGTCCACTCGCTGCGGATGGTCTGTTGAGTTTGCTGGATGTCATGGAGTTCCAAGTGAATATCCCGAAACCAGCGTCCTAAAAAACCAATCATTTTTTGATAGCGATCGCGCCCCTGGAACCGATTGAGGGGGTCTTGGAAAAAAACATCGTCACTGTAAATGGCAAAGGTTTGATCTTGGGGAAAGTTTTGGTAATCCTGGCGCAAGATATCGAGGAGATCCATCGGCAAAACCGGTAACTACTGGGTACTAATTTCAAGGCGGGCTTGGCTGCTGGTTTCTGTTGTGGCTTCTGGGGGATCAGCGGCGGCTTGTTCACCATAGCCCACCACGAGCCAGCGATAATCACCGGGGAGAGCCTCGGCCAGGTAAGTTTGGACGGCCTGGGCCTGCTGTTGGGCAAGGCTTGTCGCTTTAGTGGCATCGTCCCCAACTTGATAACTGCGAATGGTGATCGTTTGCCGCTCCTGTTGTTGAAGATCGATGGCGATCGCCCCTAGAATTTCGGCGGCATCGGCGGCGAGTTGCCCATCGGCACTAAATAGGGCATTGCTGGGCAGGGTGATTTTTAACGGTTCTGGATTTTGCGAAGTCGTTGCGGGGGTCGCCTGGGGGTCAAAGGTGCTGGGGTCAGCGGCGAGGAGTGCGGTCAAATTGGTGAGGCGATCGCCGAGATCCGCCTGTTGTTGACCCAGATCGAGTTCTGCCTCTAGTTGTTGGGTGCGCGCTTCGAGGACATCCAGTTGGGCCTGAATACCGGCAATTTCTTGTTCGATGGCGGCCCGGTCTTCCGCCGATAATTCAGCAATGGTTTCGTTGAGGGTCGGCTTGGCGATTCCAGCAGAATTTGTCGCCCATAACCGTAAAAATAATGGCGGTTTTGGCTCGGCCCGTGGCATAAAATGACCCACCAGGATCCCCAAAGCGATCGCCCCGAAACCAGAACCCAGCAAAAGTGCTGTGCGGCCCAAGGTTGCGATGATCCATTTTGTTACAGAAAAGCGGGATTTCGTTGACGGTATTGGGGGGTGGGGTGAAGATGAACTCACAGTTGTCGTCGCCATCGGCACAATAATTTATCGCTATTCTAATGCCCTAGAGACCCCACCGCTCAGGTTTATGTAAACCATTTCCTGGCCGTTCTGTCCTTTTTTTGCCGCTCTTTCCCCCCTGAGATCATGTCCATCTCCACCGCCGACCCCCAGCTCATTACGGATCCACTCCACAGCCCTTTCCCTATCCCTTGGCAGTGGATTTTAGAGACCCAAGCTACGGTGGCCGCCGGGAACCAGAGTAGTGCCGATGTGTGTCGTAGTCCTGCCTTAAATAATGGTCGCCATCAGTACGCCGCCTACAGTCGCATCCAGCTAGCACTGCGCCCGCAGCTCCAGGAGAGTCAGGTCACCAGTGTTTTATTTGTGGAAAATTTGCAAACAGGCATTTTAAGCACGGTAATGGCGCGATCGCCCCTCGCTCCCCAAGCATTTCAAGAAGTCGAAGGTAACGATGCTGCAGGTTTAATTTCACTATTGATTCCCGTATCTTGGTCTGCCGATGGCCAAAGGCTCCTGGCGCGGCAGTTTGAAGGCTTTTTTAACAGTGGCGTAATGTCAGATTTTGCGGTGGTCTGGGATGCCAAAACCCAACGGAGTATCACCCTCCAACCCAATATCGGAGCCGAATATAGCCATGCCATTTTGTTGGGCTGGAGCGAACAATATGCTGAGGATGTCCTATTCCAAACCGGGGTGATGGGGGAGGAAACCTGGCCCATTTGGCGGGTGAGTCCCAGTGGGGATACAAACCTTGCCAGGGAAAATCACGGCGTGGTCTACGGTGATCTCCTTTCTCCAGCTTGGTTTGGCAGTGATAGGGAATCTAACATTTAATGTCAACTTCGGAAAAAACTGCGGCGATCGCCCCCAGCCCCTTTTACACTGACTAAAAACGATATAAAGATTTTTATCGAAACTTGCTATGACACAGTTTTGGTCAGAGATTGCTCCCCAGGCCTATTTTTGGTTCAAGGCTTTCCATATTATCGGTGTGGTGGTTTGGTTTGCGGGGTTATTTTACCTCGTGCGCCTTTTTGTCTACCATGCCGAAGCCGAAAAGGAACCCGAACCCGCCCGGAGCATCCTCAAAAAACAATATGAGTTGATGGAAAAGCGCCTCTACAACATCATTACCCAACCGGGAATGTTTGTGACTGTGGCCATGGCGATCGCCGTGATCAGTACCGAACCGGGGGTTCTAAAAGCCTGGTGGCTCCATGCGAAATTGGCCTTGGTTGTCCTGTTATTGGTCTATCATTTCTTCTGCGGGCGGATTATGCGCAAACTGGCAGAAGGCACCTGCACCTGGACAGGTCAACAGTTCCGCGCCCTCAACGAAGCGCCGACCCTCCTGTTGGTAACCATTGTGATGTTGGCCGTGTTTAAAAATAGTTTGCCCCTCAATTGGACAGGAGGTTTAATTCTGGCGTTGATTGTTTTTATGGCCGCCGCAATCCAACTCTATGCGAAAAAACGTCGTAAGGATCAAGAAAAACTCCGGGAAGCCCAGAGCCAAGTGGCCACCTCTAATCCTTAAAGTCAGCCCTTGATTTTGTACGTTTAAACCAAGTAAAAGTCCCTGGATTCTGTCAAAAATCTAGGGACTTTGCTATGTACATCAAGCTTGAAATTTAAAAAAGAGAAACCCAATCACTTTTCAATGGCTTACCATTTTTTGTAGGGTAAAAATTTGCCACACATGGTTACTTGCACGCGATCGCCTTTGGGGTCTTCGACCTTATCCACTTCAATGGAAAAATCAATGGCACTCATGATCCCATCGCCGAATTTTTCGTGGATTACTGCTTTGACGGGCATCCCATACACTTGCATGATTTCGTAGAAGCGATAGATCAACGGATCGGTGGGAATGACGGGCTCTAGGGAACCTTTGAGGGGCGGTTCGGTAAGTGCTGCGGCGAAATCTTCCGGTAAACCGACGGCGGTGACGAGGGTGTTTGCTTCCGTCTCATCGGCACTGGCTTGACGGTAGAATACAGCAGCGACCCAAGTTTCATCGCGGCCAACTTTTTCGCCGAGGGTCGCAAAACTAAGACCTGTTACTTTTTTGGCAGCAAGTAACTTTTCGGTAATTACGGCGATCGCCATAGAAATGTTTCTCCGTTATCAAATAAATTTAACTGCACAGAATTGGCGGACAATTTGAGTGATTAATCAGAGCAAATTTGTCCGGGCCATATCACGAAATATCAGCCTCTAACTTGATTTACTGAAATAATTTTTGTGAAGAAAATGTCCCAGTAAGTGTTAGGAGGAAGACTTTTAGTGGAGTGGTTGCTTGCTATTAAACGGTTTAAAAAATCAACGCAATGTAATTAAAGATACGCTTTTAAATGGCAACAATTGTATGTTGAATCTGGGAAACTATCACAAAAATCAATGCTTCACGACAAAAGCACATCGAATCAATCCTAAAAATACATGATGCAAATTGTCGCTCCGGCCGATGTAACTAAAGCTGGGCGATCGCCTTTCCCTCGGCTGACCCCGATTTGACAATGTGTTTTTGAAACACCACAATAAGGGTATGGCGAAAATATCTGTTGCCAATTGAGGTGTCGATGATGGCGAACCAACTACCCATTCCTGCTTTTTTTAATCCCCAGACCGTTGGTGAGATCTGGCGTGTCCCCTATCTAGACCGGGCTGCCGCTGCTGAAACCTGGGCCAAGGAACACGGGATTCAGCCGGCCACCACTGACCGCTGTCGCGTTTGTCTGCTGGTGGTCGATGTGCAGAATACCTTTTGTATCCCGGAGTTCGAGCTGTTTGTCGGCGGCCAATCAGGGCTGGGGGCCGTGGAAGATAACCGACGTTTGTGTGAATTTATCTACCGAAATCTCGGAACAATTACCACCATTACCCCCACCATGGACACCCACAAGGCGGTGCAAATTTTTCACCCGGTCTTTTGGGTCAATGGAGCGGGCGAACATCCCCAACCCGCGAGCAATATCAGCTTTGCGGAGGTTGAACAGGGTCTTTGGCGCGTCAATCCGGCGATCGCCTTTAGTACGAAGCGCGACTACGAAGACTTACAACAATATTCCCGTCACTACACCGCCCAACTCAGCCAAGCAGGGAAATATCCCCTGACGATTTGGCCCTACCACGCCATGTTGGGGGGGATTGGCCATGCCCTTGTACCAGCGGTGGAAGAGGCTCTGTTTTTCCATAACTTAGTGCGCCATAGCCAAACCCATTTTGAAATTAAAGGAGACAATCCCCTCACGGAAAATTATTCTGCGTTGCGGCCAGAGGTCTTAGACGATGCCCAGGGACAACCCATTGCCCAAGAAAATACCCGTTTCCTGCAAAAATTGTTGGCCTTTGATGCGCTGATTATTGCGGGGCAGGCGAAAAGCCACTGTCTAGCCTGGACGGTGGACGATTTACTCTCGGAAATTTTGCGTCATGATCCAGCCTTGGCAAAGAAAGTTTATCTTTTGGAAGACTGTACTTCTCCGGTCGTGATTCCTGGGGTAGTTGATTTTACGGCCCAGGCCGATCAAGCCTTTGATCGATTTGCCGCAGCCGGGATGCAGCTTGTCAGTTCGACGATGGCGATCGCCGATTTTCCGGGGTTAAATCTTTAGTTGTCTGGGGGAGGGAATTGTGTACAATCTAGCCAACGTGAAAACCTCCCCTACAATAGGAAAATAACAATACACAGACAAAAGAAGGGTCTATGGCTACGGAAAAGACGGCAAGTGAAGCGGCTTTATCGGAACGGGAGATCGAAATTGTCGATTTGGTGGCAGCGGGTCTGACGAACCATGAGATTGCGGCGCGCCTCGACATTAGCAAGCGCACGGTGGACAACCACATTAGTAATATTTTGACAAAAACGGCGACGGATAATCGCGTTTCCCTGGTGCGCTGGGCGTTACAGTGGGGGAAAGTGTGCCTGGATAATGTGAACTGTTGTGCCCTCCCGAATCAGTCTGCTACCTCGGATTCATGAACCATGCTTGGGCGATCGCCCTTCTAGGGGTTTTGTGTATCGGCTGCCAGAGTACCAGTTTTGTGACGCCCCCAGCCGACCCCCTTGGCAATAATCTCAATAGTCTCCATAGCGAAAAAAATCCCCGCCTTTCCGATGAAGGCCGTTACCTGGTCTTTAGTAGCGATCGCCGCCAACAACGGCGTATTTTTTTGTATGATCTCGCCCAACGCAAGCTTTTGCCCCTGCCCGGTTTAAATCAACCCAATGTGTTCTACGACCAGCCAGACATTAGCCGTAATGGTCGCTTCATTGTCTACACTTCCGAGCAGGAAGGAAAAACCAATATTTATCTCTACGACCGCCAAACCTTCCAAAGCCAAAATCTGACCCGCACCTACATCGGTCAAGTGCGTAATCCTACCGTTAGCGGCGATGGTCGTTGGGTCGCCTTTGAAGGCGATCGCACGGGGCAATGGGATATTGAAGTGATTGATCGCGGTGTTCAACCGGATTTAGTTGAAGCAGAATAAACCAAACCCCAAGATCTGCTCCTGTTAGGCCTTGAGGTTGAATTTTATGTATTGTCCAAGGTATTGAAGTCTTGCCCTCAATCGAACCATAGACCTACAGCTTAATGATTTCAAAAGCGGCCAAAGCAACGGCGATCGCCCCTAAAATCAATGTCCCAGCCCCAGCAATGGTAACCGTTTTCCCGATCACGCTGACCCAGGCAGGAGCGACCCATGGCGTTTCATCCCGTTCTTGGAAATAGCCCAGATCTTCTAATTGTTGACGATAATCAGCGTCATAACGGGGCATCCGTGCAAAGGGTAAATTTCCTTCTGTGCGTTGGGGTAAGATGCGTCGCCGCTGATAAGGGACAGTATCTAAGCCAAAATTGTCGAGATATTCCTCAGAGTTCAAGAGGGCATCCACAAAGCCATTTAAACCCTGGGTCGCCAACAAAATTGACCAAGCCAGAACCTCTTTCTGACCATAAACATCCCGGCCCAGTACCCGCTGCACGCACATCTGCACAAAGCGATAGTTATTGTTCACGTCATAGTTCCGTTGCCGAAAAGACTCAGACAAGAGCAACGCCCGGATAAAGTCTTGAACGGTAATAAAACCTGATTTCAGCTTAGATTCTTGAACTTTTAGGCGATTTTGTTCAAGCATCTGCTGCTCATTGAAAATTTGGCGATAGGCCGCCTGGATTAAGGTCTCAAAATCTGTTTTTGCAAAAGCCGATTCCACGCTAAATTGCTTGGGACTTTCTTCACTGCCGATAAAAAAATCTTGTACCCGTTGATTCTGAGAGCTTGGTTCGTAGGTCAATAGAGGTATAGTCATTTTTTTATAGTAAGTATTGACTTTAGAAAATGAAAAGAATTAAGTTTATAAAAACTATAGACTAGACCAGGCAAAGTTTCGGGAAAGTTGCTTTTTTTAAAGTAAGGTTTATTTTTCTTAAGTTTTCACCATAATCCCCCTAAGGGTCTATGGACAATAGGGCATTCGCCATTTAAGAAAGTATGATTTTTTTCTATTTTTAGCTGCCAATTACAATAAGAAAACAAAAATCATATAACGATTTATGATTCAGACAATCTCAGAAATATCATTGACAAATAAAGAAATAATTCTTGTTTGATTAGGAAAATATAAGCCTAATTTCTAGAAGTTTTATTGACTTAAATATTGGTCTCTTTGGATCTTTTGCCAGGGATGAAGCGGTAAGCATAAGTGCTATTAAGATCGTTATCGCAATGGAACCAGATTGACGCAGCAAATCTTTTGAAAATTATGCCAAGCACCTCAACCCATTGCCTTGGTAGCCGATCTCCTGATGAATCATTGTGGCTGTATCTACCGATTGAGCATTTACCACTCCATAACTGAGTGAGGAGGGTGCTCGTGACCTGTGCGGCATTTCCACTGGTGGGGAGTTTGCTTAATGGGTTCGAGGGTCGTGTCGTCACACCATTAGCGGACGCAGGGGGAGACGGTTTTCTATTGGGGAAAATTACGGGGCAGTAAGCGCTAGGTAATACCACCTGTGAGCATAATATAAAAGCGCGCATGAACAACCTGGCGCAGGTCAGTGGGACAGGAGCTTGCTAGATTGAACTGGGGAAGTAAGGGTTTGATGAGAGACCATTGGTCATTGGTGAGGCCTGTCGGATAGGATGTGGACGTAATTTTTTTGTTTAGAGATTTTAGTACTTTTAAAGACTAAACCTCTTTTTTTCTGCCTGCCATATCTTTCTCAGGGATCCTCTAAAATAACAAAACTGCTCAGAATTGTGGGAAAGTCACGTTAATGATGGGATTTGTTTACGATTTTAGTCAACTACCAAACTACCTTGAAATTCTCCGGAAAAAGTTAAAAATTGCCGTAATCCATGGGGGTGACAAAGCAGCGCAGGGGGCCGTGATCTACCAAACCCACAATCCTCGCTCCACCAAAACCTATGAAGTGGTAGCCCATGACATTGCCGCGGCCCTCGAAGATTTAGGGTTCCAGCACGTGTTTGTGTTGCCCGATGATGCCACCTTAGGCGATCGCCTCCGGAAAAATCAAATTCATTTGGCTTGGCTGAATACCGGTGGGGTTCAGGGTTACAATCCCGTCTGCCACACCCCGGCAATTTTAGAAATGTTGGGGGTACCCTATATCGGCCATAACCCTTTAAATAGCTCGATTTTAGATAATAAACACAGCTTTAAACGGGAACTGCAAGGGCTCGGTTTTCCCACTGCGCCGTTCATGATTTGGCATCCAGCCCAGGGGCAATTTACTGCCAAGGACAACGCTCGTTTCCAACAGACTTTTGGCGATTACCAGGGCAGTTTTCTGGTTAAACCCGTGTCTGGTCGTGCCTCTTTGAACATTCATTTTGTGGATCAGCCCCAGGATCTCGGTGAGGCGATCGCCAACATACATCAGCAAACTCACAACACCGCTTTGATTGAACCCTTCTTAACCGGGCGCGAATTTTGTGTCTCTGTGTGTGGCTATGTGCGCCATCGTCAAGGGCGGTTTGAAAAATTAGAATTTCCCTTTACGTTTTCGATTTTAGAGCGTCTTTTAGAAGCCGATGAAAAGATTTTTACCTCGATGGATAAAAAGGCAATTACAGGCCAAAGAATTCGCTTTTTAGATGATAGTGACTCAGCCAAAAAAAAGCTAGCAAAACTCGCCCAACAAGTCTACTGGGAATTTAGTTTAAATGCCTTAATTCGTATCGATGCCCGGATGGATGCGATGGGAAATATCCAAATTTTAGAGGCCAATCCCAAGCCCGATCTTAAGCGGCCCGCTGCCAACGTCACCAGCTTGGTTGCCCAGGGACTATCAGAAGAGGGGATGACCTACGAGGATTTAATTTTGTCGCTGATTAGCGATCGCCTGGATTATTTATTGACCAACCACGCCCAGATTATCCCCCACATTACGGCCCTGCTTAATCCCTAAAGGTGCTTTTCTCCCAAGGCTCAAGGGGACTTCATAAATCTATTTACATTGGGGGCGATCGCCTGCTATATAATTAGACTCTGTTCGGTTTTATCGGGGATCAGCCGATAAAAGCAATGGGGAAAGAACGGTGCAAATCCGTCGCTGTCCCGCAGCTGTAAGGAAATTTTCAGCAATTTCTAAGTCAGAATGCCCGCCGAGCCAAGTGTAAACGTTTTAGTAATTACCCATCTGCGAGGTACGGATGATGTTTTCTTTTAGCACCCAGTCTTTTTCTGCTGCCCATAATTTCTATCTTCTGAGACTGCAATATCGCCGCAATCAGCAAACCCAGTCTCGTTAGCGAGTTTGTCTTAAACATTGCTTTAACCCGTTATTCCATCAGCATTGGCCTCATTCAATGAGGTTGAGAAATGCATTGATTTTGGCAAACCAGAAAAAAATCGACGATATGTTAATCGCTCAACTGCTTTGCTTTTCTTAAGGTTATTGACCAAGGCTTTTTATGACTTAAAAGTCTTGCCATTGCTTCACGAATTCTCCCTTCATTACATTAGAAATTAGCCCAAAATATTCTTAGATGACGTCATTTTTTACGCCCCAGACGATTTGCTTTACTATTCTTTGTTTTCTCTGTAGTAGTATCGCTGTTTTTGCTCAAGAAGAGAACGATCTAGATGATGAACAAGAGACCGTTGATTTTGAACTAACGGTCATTGACCAGCTATTAAATCAACCTGTATATGCTCCGTCGCGCCAGGAAGAAACGGTTCAAGATGCAACCCGTGCGGCCTATGTGATTAACCGGGAGCAAATTGAAGCCCAAGGGTATCGCACCGTCAACGAAGCCTTGAAATATTTCCCTGGGATTTTTATTGATAGCACGGCTGGATCTCGCCTCGGTGCCCAAAGTTCTCAGATTTTTCGGGGGGCTAATAGTTCTTCCCAAACATTAATTTTGCTTGATGGCAGGCCGCTGAATCGTTTCGATTCAGGGAACTTTGATCTGTCTAATTTGACTACCGATAATGTTGAACGCATTGAATTAATCCCTGGGGGCAGTTCGGTGCTGTTTGGTTCCAATGCCATTGGCGGCGTGATCAATATTGTGACGCGCCAACCCGGATTTAACCAACCAGTTGCAGTAGAAACTGGGGTCGATCTGGGGAGCTTTGGCTACAATCGCCAAAATGTTGGGGTAAGTTTTGGCTCGGAAACCCAGGCAGTGCGACTGGCCTATGACCGAACCGCCGCAGAAAATGATTTTGACTATGACATTGCGGCGCGGGGTTTGTCGGGTGTCCGGGATAATGCGGCGACGAATATTCAAAACGTGAATCTCCAGGTGGTTAATCAGTTAGGCGATCGCCACCGGTTGCGCTTCAACGGCATCTACAGCAGTAAGGATTTAGAAATTCCGAGTGGTGTAGATTTCCCAAGCCCGGACGCAACGCAATATGATAACAACTGGCTGCTGTCGCTGGATTTAGAGTCTCGCCTAGGGAATAGTGATGATTCTCTGTTGACGACAAAATTATTTGCTGACTTAAATGATTTTCGCTTCTTTAATACTCAATTTGGCGGCACAGATGCCCGCTATGAGAATAATTCTTTTGGTGCCCAGATTCAGCACAATTGGCAACTAAATGAAACCCAAAATCTCACCTATGGTTTTGATTATCGCTATTTGACTGCAAAAGCAGAAGATCCTGGCGTATTTGGCTTTAGTTACGACGAAAATCTCAGTCAAGGGGCAATTTTTGCTCGCTATGGCCTGGATATCGCTCCGGAACTGGCTTTAAATCTGGGCGTGCGCCAGGACTTTAATAGTTTGGCCGATGGTTCAGTCACATCACCCAGCGCAGGGTTTGCCTGGCAAGTGGGAGAATCAACTCGCATTCGGGGTAACTATGCCCGCAATTTCCGGGTGCCGACTGCCGTGGATCTCTATTTCCCGGGGTTTAGCAATCCTGATTTAGTGCCGGAACTGGGGAATAGTTTTGATCTGGGTGTTGACCACCGTTTTTCGGATCGTGCTTTGGTGCGGCTGACTTATTTTAATAACACCCTCGATGATGCCATCGTTTTTGATCTTGGGACATTCACTCCCCAAAATGTCCGGAAAGCCCGCAATCAAGGTTTAGAAGCAGAGGTGACGTTGCAATTGTCCCGATCTTTTTCTGCCTTTGCTAACTACACTTGGAACAACTCCAAAATTCTTGCCGATGCTGATCCGACGGTGGTTGGTAATGAGGTCGCCTTTGCGGGGACAGATTATTTCAATGTGGGTCTTGCCTACGAAAATCCCCAGGGAATTTATGCCGGAATTTTCCTGAAACGGGTGGGCGATCGCCTGACAAATAATGCCAATACTGAATCCTTGGCAGGCTACACAAACCTGGATCTGCGAGCGCGCTATCCCATCAGTGATACCGTAAATTTAACGGCGAGTGTCGAAAATTTGTTTGATGCGGATTTTGAAACATTCCCCGCTTACCCTGGAGTGGGGCGCAGGTTTCAGATTGGTGTCAATGCTCAATTCCGTTAAGCTGCTTTGTTTCGTTTCCTAATTTTGCCCACAATTTCCTATGGTTCTCATTGCCCAAATTACTGATACCCACCTCCTCGATCACCCAGATGCCGAAATGCGCGGCGTGAAAACCGATGCGTCTTTTCAAGCAGTCCTGGCGGCGGTGCAACAGTTTAAACCAGATCGGCTAATTTTGACGGGGGATCTGGCCCATCATGGTGAGGCGATCGCCTACGAACGGCTACGGGATTTGGTCGAAGCAACGCAGATTCCTAGCTATTGGCTGCCGGGGAACCACGACAATCCAGAGGTCATGGCCGGGATTTTGCAGGGGGATTATCTTTCGCCAGACAAGAACGTTTCTTTGGGGAACTGGCAACTGTTGCTGTTGGATTCGTTTCTTGAGAACCCAGAATATGGCGAGGGGTTTTTAAATGCGGCACAATTGGCCTGGCTCGCGGAAAACCTGGAACAATCTTCAAACTCTCCGGTGGCGATCGCCATCCATCACCATGTGGTGCCAGCAGGCGTTGATTGGCTCGATCAAATCGATGTGACCAACCGCGCCGAATTTTGGCAGATTGTGCAACATCATCCCCAGGTGAAAACGGTTTTCTTTGGCCATGTGCATCTGGAATACAGCGTCACCCAAGGGGGCATTCCTTGCTTTGGTACGCCATCGACTTGTACCCAAGTGACCCCCCCAGATCAAGAATTGCGGGAAGGCGATCGCCAACTGTGGGAACAACCGGGTTTCCGTCTGTTTGAACTCCATGATGATGGTCGCTTCCAGACAAAAGTCCAACGCATTCCGTGGTTTGAGTAGGAGAAAAAAGATGCGTTTCCCCTTCTTGCCACACCGTTCGATTCCTCTGCTGGGCCTGGGTTTATCCCTGTGGCTAGGGGGTTGTGGCCCCACCCAACAAACCGTAGAAACCCCAACACCGACGGCGGCCTGTGTCGAAAATTATGATCCGGCGGTGGATTATTTCCCGGATAAGGTGACGCCAGAATTTGCCAGGGGCTTTCAGGTGGCATACCACGGTCATTACAAAGTGGTGACGGTGCGGCAACCCTGGGAAACGGCCCAGCAGGATTTGACCTATGTTTTTGTGCAGTGTGGTACGCCCATTCCAGAGGATTATCCAGGGGCGACCATCGTTGAAGTGCCCGTCAACCGGGTGATTGCCCTTTCGACGACTTATTTACCCCATTTGGAAGTTTTAAAGCAGTCGGAAAATTTGGTGGGGGTAGGCGATCGCCAATTGATTTACAGTCCCGAAATTCGGGCGGCCATTGAAACAGGTGAAATCAAAGAAGTGGGCAACCTCCAGCTAGACCGGGAAGCGATCCTCAGTCTCCAGCCCGATGTGATTTTGAATTATCGTCTTGATGCCAGCGAAGGAAACAATACCAGCGCCCTAGATTCTTTGGGATTAACGGTGGTTTTAGACGCAGCGCACCTGGAACCGACTCCCCTGGGCCGGGCTGAATGGCTCAAGTTTACGGCCCTTTTGTTTAACGAAGAAGCAAAGGCCAATGAAACCTTTGGGGCGATCGCCAAGCGTTACCAAGCCCTCGTGAACCAAGTCAAAGATCTAGACACCACGCCAACGGTGCTGAGTGGGTCGCCCTACCAAGGGGTCTGGTATGTGCCGGGGGGCGAAAGCTATGTGGCCCAACTGCTGCGGGATGCCAACGTGAATTACCCCTGGGATGCGACAACGGCCCGCTTGAGCTTACCTCTAGATTTTGAGGCTGTTCTAGGTCGGGCAAAAACAGCGGATCTTTGGCTGAATGTGAATCCTGATTGGCAAACCACCGCCGATATTTTCCAGGAAGACCCGCGCTATGAACTGTTTGAGGCGGTGCAAAACCAGCAAGTCTATGCCGCCAACAACCGGGTTGCGCCTGGGGGAGGCAATGATTTTTGGGAAGGGGGCATTCTCAATCCCGATGTGATCCTTGCCGATGTGATTAAAATCGCCCACCCCGATCAATTACCTGACCACGAGCTTTATTATTACCGTCACCTGCAAGATTCCCCGTGAAAATTCCCTACACCACGACCCCTCTAACTTGTTTGTCCCTACCGGAACTGCGGTGGCGATCGCCCTCGTTATTTATCCTGCTGGGGGGATTATGGGGGGTTTTATTTTTCCTCAGTTTGAGTCTGGGCTCGACGACCATTCCCTGGGATCAACTATTGGCGATCGCCTTGGGTCAACCCATTGATAATCCGGTGTGGGCAGAAATCGTTTGGCAACTGCGCTTTCCACGGGCGATCGCCGCCACCTTTGCCGGGGCAGCCCTGGGAATTAGCGGCCTCCAGATGCAAACCCTATTTAATAATCCCCTCGCTGGCCCCTTTGTGCTGGGAATCAATTCTGGGGCGAGTTTGGGGGTGGCTCTGGTGCTGTTGGGAACGGGTTTTATGGGCGGTCTTTTTGGAAATTTGAGTGTGGCGATGGCAGCAAGTTTGGGGGCGGTGGCGGTGTTGCTGCTCGTTTTGGCGATCGCCCGTCGGATTCCCCACAATGGCACCCTACTGATTTTGGGGTTGATGCTCGGCTATGTCAGTAATTCCCTTGTCACATTGTTGTTGCACTTTAGCCCCACGGAAGCGCTGCGCCTGTATCTCAGTTGGACATTTGGCAGCTTTGCGGAAATCCAACGGGAACAGTTGCCTATTTTTATGGTGTTAATTTTTGCGGGGGGACTGCTGGCTTTTTTTCAGGCGAAACCTTTGAATGCGCTTCTTCTCGGCAAACAATATGCCCAAAGCGTTGGCCTCAACCTCAAGGCAACCCGTCGTCACATTATTGTCAGCACTGCGCTCTTGGCGGGATCTGTCACGGCGTTTTGTGGCCCGATTTCTTTCCTGGGGATTGCGGTGCCGCACCTCTGTCGGGGTTTACTGAAAACGGTTGATCATCGGCTTTTGGTGCCAGCGGTGACTTTATTGGGATCTAGTCTGGCGTTGCTGGCGGATATTATTGTGCAATTGCCGGGCAGTGAATTAACGTTACCTTTAAATACGGTTACGGCAATGTTTGGCGCACCAATTATTGTAGTCTTGATTTTACGTCGCCATCATTAATTTAGGCTGAATTATTTTATAGCGATGATAGTTCATGCCAAACTTTTAAAGTTGTATATTACCTTTACAAAGGTATCACACAAATTTTGTCTGAATAGTCTTCCATTTTGTGTGTTTATACAGAAATACTCTATATAAAAACAACAAAGAGAATGTTATATAGAAAGCATCCGTATAATACATAGTTAGGTGGCTTCAGTCCCGCTAGATTAAGAGAAAATAAAATCGAATGGACTTCAAACAATTTTCTGAATTTCTTCAGTTTATTCGTCGTTATAATTCAACATCTGTCCTAGAAATTGGAACTAAAAAATGCTGGCAAAACTGGGAAGTAAGGTATGCCAATCCTCTAGATTGGGTACTTGCTAACACTGAACGTAATTATGCTGTCCGAATCATGTTACTAGCAAGCGCGGGTAATCCTCACCGACATCAGAGTATGGATACTCATGTATTTGATAATTTGGTCAATGCTTACCATAACTGGGACAGACATACGATTTCAGATAGGCGCATTCTTGATGAAGAAGAAAAAATTTTATTAAACTCGATTATGAAATGGGAGGGTAATCCTAAAAATAAAAAACAAGTACGCAATTGGTCAGTAAAGTTAAGCGAAATTTTAGATTCAAGCGTGGTTCATACTCATATAGCAGGTTTATTTGTACAACGTTTAGGGGCTTTTCAAAATGCAGGTTTTGGGCATCCAGTTTCTCGTTTACATCGGACAATCAAACTAATTGAACTATTGGACAGCCAGTCCAATCAAGAATTTTCAGAGACTTTTTCAAACTATGTGGGATTAAGCCCGACAAATTACTTTAGGCAGTTTTTGGCTTGTTTGGCTCTGTTTGGATGGCTTTCCGGAAAAAGAGGATTTTGCAACTTTTCTCGACTTCCCGATATAGATAACCAACTCCAGGAGTCAGGAATTACCTCAGAGAATCTCAAACTTTTTATTCAACAGAATAGTGCCCCTCACTCTGCACAAACCGATACTTCGTTTCGTGGAAAGATTACCAAAACTCTTGATAGTGTTCCTGAATATTATCAACCGCTTTTCTACAATCACTTTCTGGAAATTCCTTTTGTTGAATTAAGAGGTCAAGAGTTCTGTTTACCAGATCCTTTTTCTTTTACTGAATCCTGTTGGAATCAGGTAAGAGGTCTCATTTCCAAAAGCAGCTATGGAGAAAAACTGAATCACTTATTAAGCTGCGCCTTTGAAGATTATCTTGAAAAGGTATTATTTCCTTTTATTTGTGCTTCCTCCTTCGAGAAGATTCCTGAAGTCAAAAACCCTAATTCTAATAAAGATAAGCGTGCTGATTTTCTTGTTGAAACTTCAAGTTCATATATTGTAATAGAATGTAAGAGTTGTGTTATGCATTCTGATACAAGTGCCTATTTCCAAGCTGATAGACTTGCCGATCTTTGGTGCCGCATTCACTCTGCCTTTGAGCAAATTGGAATAACGGTAGAATCCCTCAATCTTCATGACAAGCCAGTGATTCCGCTGATCTTAACTTTCTATGACAGTATTGCTGCATCTACAGTTTTTGAAGAGATGGTAAAGCAAACCGAGTATTGCTCTTTAATGAGGGTAAATATGCCACCAATCGTTCAGTCCCTACATGAGTTTGAACATTGGACTTCGAATAGAAGTCTCAATAATTGGTCAGAATTAATTCTCTCAAAACAGAATGCTGATTCTCCTGTAAGCCCTGATCATAAAGGACATGGTTATGGACATTTAAGCGGTGTTTCCATTCTTTAATTATCTCTAATTCAATTCTAATCAACAGCATGTCTAACAATTCACTTGTACTCCGTCTTTAGTAAATTGGCTGATGAATCTGAAAAGCTACTAACAGTGGGTAAACGGGAGTGTTAAGGGATCATCACCGGTGAAGAAATAGAAGAATAAAGCGATCGCCCTACATTGAATATTCGTCACAGAAATCTTGGCAGTTTTAGCTACTCAACTGTGCTGGAAGTGCATTCTGAATGTCGTGCTAGATTTGTGACTGAATGAATACCTTATAAAAATTATTTTGCCATGAAGCGTTGGCTTGGCATTGATCCTGGTTTAGCGATTATCGGTTGGGCTGTCCTCGAAGACCAGGGGCAAACGCTGCCACAAATTCTTGACTACGGCATCATCGAAACAGCCAAAAATTTATCGACGCCCCAACGACTCCTAGAGATTGAACAGGACTACACAGAAATTTTGGGGGAATTTCACCCAGAGGCGATCGCCATCGAGATGCCCTTCTTTAGCCGTCAGATCAAAGCAGCAGGGGGCGTATTACAGGGTCTAGGCATTTTAAACTTGGTTAGCCTGCGAGAATTAAACATCGAACCGATTTATCTGCACCAATCCAGTTGGAAATGCCACATCGGTAATGCGAAGGCCGATAAGCGGGAAGTGGCGACCCTGGTGCAGTCGATTTTTGGGATGGAGACGATGCCCATCGATGATAGTGTCGATGCCATTGCGATCGCCTATGCCGCCGCCTGTGGTTTGCGCAATGAGATTCGGTAAGTGAAAATTCCCCAGTCCAGCAGAGACAACAGATAACATAGAATGGCGACCTGCTAAACTTTTTGGAGCAATTTTAAGGAGCATATTTCAACCATGGATCAGGTGAATGGTGAACAACTCGAACCGATGAAACTTCCCAAAACCAGTGAATCAGACACCCTCAAGCGGATTCGCCACACCACCTCCCACGTCATGGCGATGGCAGTGCAAAAGCTATTTCCCGACGCCCAGGTCACCATTGGTCCTTGGACAGAGAATGGGTTTTACTACGATTTCGATAAGCCAGAACCTTTTACGGAAGCGGATCTCAAGGCGATCAAAAAAGAGATGGTGAAAATCGTCAAGAAAAAATTGCCTGTGATCCGTGAAGAAATTTCCCGCGCCGAAGCCGAAAAACGGATCAAGGAAATTAACGAACCCTACAAACTCGAAATCCTCGCAGGGATTCACGACCCGATCACCCTCTACTACCTCGGTGATCAATGGTGGGATCTTTGTGCTGGCCCCCACGTGGAAAATACAGGTGATATCAACCCGAAGGCGATCGCCCTCGAATCTGTCGCCGGAGCCTATTGGCGGGGTGACGAAAATAACCAACAACTCCAGCGCATTTACGGCACCGCTTGGGAAACCCCCGAACAACTCAAAGAATACCAACGCCGCAAAGAGGAAGCCCTCAAACGCGACCACCGCAAACTCGGTAAAGAACTGGGTTTGTTTATGTTCTCCGATCAGGTCGGCCCCGGTTTACCCCTCTGGACGCCGAAAGGGACGTTAATTCGTTCCACCCTCGAAAATTTTCTTAAAACGGAACAAACTAAACGCGGTTACCAAGGTGTCGTGACTCCCCACATCGCCCGCGTGGATCTCTTTAAAGTGTCCGGTCACTGGCAGAACTACCGCGAGGACATGTTCCCGATGATGGCGGACGGCGACGCAGAACGGGCGGCGGAACAGGGTTTTGTGATGAAGCCGATGAACTGCCCTTTCCACATCCAAATTTATAAGGATCAACTGCGCTCCTATCGGGAATTACCGATCCGTCTGGCGGAATTTGGCACGGTTTATCGTTACGAGCAATCCGGTGAATTGGGCGGTTTAACGCGGGTGCGGGGCTTTACTGTGGACGATTCCCACCTTTTCGTTACGCCAGATCAACTGGAAGCAGAATTCTTTAACGTGGTTGATTTAATTTTGACCGTCTTTAAGAGTTTGCAACTGAAAAATTTCAAGGCGCGACTAAGCTTCCGTGACCCCAACTCCGATAAATATATTGGCTCCGATGAGGTCTGGGAAAAGGCGCAAAACGCAATCCGTAAAGCCGTCACCAAGCTCGACATGGACTACTTTGAAGCCGAAGGGGAAGCCGCTTTTTATGGCCCGAAACTCGACTTTATTTTCCAAGATGTCCTCGAACGGGAATGGCAACTGGGCACGGTGCAGGTGGATTACAATCTCCCCGAACGGTTTGAATTGGAATACGTTACCGAGCATGGCGATCGCCAACGACCGATCATGATCCACCGCGCGCCCTTCGGTTCCTTGGAGCGATTGATCGGCATTCTGATCGAAGAATATGCGGGTGATTTTCCTCTATGGCTCGCCCCCGAACAGGTCAGAATTTTCCCCGTTAGTGATGAATTTTTCGACTACGCCAAAGCCCAAGCGGACAAACTGCAAGCCGCTGGCATCCGGGCGATCGCCGATGCTTCTGGGGAACGTCTGGGCAAATTGATCCGCAATGCCGAAAAACAGAAGGTTCCTGTGATGGCGATCGCCGGCGCAAAGGAAGTCGAAGCCAATGGCCTCAGTATCCGCACCCGTGCCTCTGGGGAACTCGGTGCGATTCCGATGGAGGAAGTGATTTCCCGCCTCATCGAAGCCAACACGAACCACACCAATTTCTAATATCCGTAGGGGTTTACCGTGGTAAACCCTTTTTCGCTTCATTGCGAGGGCTAAATTATGACCCAGGCAAAATCAAAAACCCTCTATGATCAAGACTTTTATCAATGGATTGAACAAACCATCTCTGACTTAAAATCAGGCGACTTAGAAGCCCTTGATCGAGACAATTTAATCGAGGAAATAGAGGCTTTGGGCAAACGAGAAAAACGCGAGTTAGAAAGCCGTTTAATTACTTTATTTGAGCATGCCCTCAAACGAAAATATGTTCCTTTAGAAGAATGCCATCGCGGTTGGGACGTGACAATTCGACGCACCCAAAAAGGAATATTGAAAATTCTTAGGGACTCTCCCAGCTTAAAACATTATCTTCAAGAAATTTTCTTAGATTGCCACCAAGAAGCCCTTGAAAATATGCAAATTGAATATGATGTAGAATTCCCTCAAAATTATCCTTTTCCAACAGAGTGCAATCAATTGTTAACGCAATCTTTAAGCTGATCTGATCAAGTATTCAAACAGTAATTTTAATTATCTTCCCTCACTATCCATGAGTATCATTACCCTCCAATCCATCAAAAAAGATTTTGGCATTAAAGAAATTCTCAAAGAGGCGAGCTTGAGCATTGATGATGGCGAAAAAGTCGGCTTGATCGGGGTAAATGGTGGCGGAAAATCAACCCTTTTAAAAATGATTGCGGGGATTGAACCCATTGATGGAGGACAGCGGCTCGTTCGTTCTGGGGCAAGAATTATCTATCTACCGCAACAACCGGAAATTGATCCAGAAAATACTGTTTTAGATCAGATTTTTGCCAATTGCAGTGAACAAATGAAATGGGTTAAAGCCTACGAAGATTTATCCCATAAAATGGCAAAGGCTTCTGGTGATGAATTGAATAGTCTCATGGGCAAATTGTCCAGCATTACCGAAAAAATGGATGCCCTGAATGCTTGGGAAGTGGAAACCAATGCCAAGATTATCTTGAGTAAATTAGGTATTGATGATTTTGAGACAAAAGTAGGGGATTTATCCGGTGGTTACCGCAAACGCATTGCCCTTGCTTCAGCATTGTTATCAGAACCTGATTTGCTCCTAATGGATGAACCAACGAACCACCTAGATGCCGATTCAGTGGAATGGTTAGAGAGCTATTTAACTCAATTTTCAGGGGCATTACTATTAATTACCCACGACCGTTATTTCCTTGACAAAGTCACCAACCGTATCATTGAAATTGATCGCGGTGATCTGTATACTTATGCCGGAAATTATTCCTATTACCTAGAGAAAAAGGCTCTAGCAGAAGAAGCAGCAGTTAGTAGTCAACAAAAACATAAAGGGGTATTGCGACGGGAATTAGAATGGCTCAAACGGGGGCCGAAGGCGAGGAGTACAAAGCAAAAAGCGCGCATTGATCGGATTGCCGATATGCAAAATAAAACCTTTAAGGAAGCCCAAGGAAAAGTTGAGATCGATACGCCCGGTCGCCGTATCGGCAAAAAAGTTGTTGTCGTCGAAAATCTCTGTAAAAGTTTCGATGATAAAACGATCATTAAAGACTTTAGTTATGAATTTAATCCCGGCGATCGCCTCGGCATTATCGGCGGCAATGGGGCGGGCAAATCGACCTTTTTAAATCTGATTACAGGACGACTCGAACCCGATAGCGGCACAGTAGAAATCGGCAGTACGATTCATATTGGTTATTTTGACCAACATTCCGATGATTTACTTGATGAAGCCACACAAAATCAACGGGTGATTGATTACATCAAAGATGTTGCCACCTATGTACAAACGGCGGATGGCACACAAATTACAGCATCCCAAATGTTGGAACGATTTTTGTTTCCGCCTGATCAACAATATGCGCCGATTCAGAAACTTTCTGGGGGTGAAAAACGGCGTTTATTTCTGCTAAAAGTGCTGATGGGTGCGCCGAATTTACTCATTCTTGACGAACCTACGAATGATTTAGACGTACAAACCCTGTCGATTTTGGAAGATTACCTCGAAGACTTTAATGGCTGTGTGATTATCGTTGCCCACGACCGTTATTTTCTCGACCGGACAGTGAACATGATTTTCGCCCTCGAAGGCAATGGACTGCTGAGACAATACCCCGGCAATTATTCCCTTTATTTAGACTATAAACAGGCAGAAGCCGCCCAAAACCCACCGGAAAATCCTCCCCAAAAAGAGGCGATCGCCAAACCACAAACACCCAGCAAGCCAAAAGTAGCCCCATCCCGTCGCCTGTCAAACTACCAACGGCGTGAACTAGCACGTCTCGAAAATGAGATCATTCCTGAGCTAGAAATTCAGCGGGAAGCATTACAGACGGAACTCAGTAACCAAGTGGACTATGAGCAATTGCAGACCCTTTCTTTAAAATTAGAAGCCCTAAATCAAGACATCGAAGCAAAAACAGAACGGTGGTTAGAACTGGCAGAAATGGAGCATTAACCATTATCTTTCAAGCCATAAAAAAGCCCTAGACAACACATCTAAGGCTTTCATAAATAGGTTCTAAATTAGAACGGAGAGAGAGGGATTCGAACCCTCGTTAGAGTTACCCCTAAACAGCATTTCCAGTGCTGCGCCTTCAACCGCTCGGCCATCTCTCCAGATGGGGCACGGTTAATGATTATACAATAACTAAAGGAAAAGGCAAATTTTTATTTTTTCTGCTGTAACCATGGCTAAAACTCACAAAATCACGATTAATTACCGGCAAATTAACGAAACCCAGACTTTTACCGTCCCTGAGGACGAATTCATCCTGCGGAGCATCGAAAAACAAGGGTTTCAGATTCCCTTCTCCTGTCGCAACGGGGCCTGCACGACCTGCGCTGTGCGGGTTTTGTCGGGGGATCTCGAACAAAAATATGCCATGGGACTTTCCCCGGATCTGCAGCGCCAGGGTTATGCGCTGATGTGTGTGAGCCATGCCAAAAGTGATTTGGTGGTAGAAACCCAGGATGAGGACGAAGTGTATGAACTCCAGTTTGGGCGCAACTTCGGTAAGGGTAAGATTCGCTTTGGTCTACCCCTTGATGAAGACTAACGGCATTTAGACACCCCCATTATCAACTCTGATCCTGGGGCGATCGCCACTTTCTTGGATTCAAACTTTGCCCATCTCCTTTTATAAATATCTCTATGGCCCTTCCCTCCCTACCCGAACGCCAAACTTACCTCGACATTGCCACAGAAGCCGCCCTCAGTGCTGGCGCAATTCTCAGAAAATATTACGGTAACCTCCAACAGATTCGAGAAAAAGCAACCCCAGGCGACCTGATCACAGAAGCGGATACCACCTCCGAAGCCGCCATTATCGAATTGCTCCAAAGACATCTACCGGATGTGCCGATCCATGCCGAAGAAGCAGGCCAGTTAGCCACAAATCAGCCCAGTCCTTACCTCTGGATGATCGATCCCCTCGATGGCACGGTGAACTATGCCCATGGCTATCCGATGTTTTCGGTTTCCATTGCTCTGTTATATGCTGACGAACCGTTAGTGGGCGTTGTTTACAATCCCTACCGCGATGAACTCTTCCACGCCGCCCAAGGATTAGGGGCCACCCTAAATCGCCAACCGATCCAAGTTTCAAAAACAGATCAGCTACAAAATAGTCTCCTTACCACTGGTTTTGCCTATGATCGCCGGCAAACGAAGGATAATAATTACCGTGAATTTTGTTACCTCACCCACCAAACCCAGGGGGTCAGACGGGGCGGATCGGCGGCCCTTGATCTCGCGGATGTGGCCTGTGGTCGCCTAGACGGTTACTGGGAGCGGGGCATCCAACCCTGGGATATGGCGGCGGGCATCTGCATTTTGCGCGAAGCAGGCGGCCTCGTCACCAGCTACGATCAAACCCCCCTCGATATGAGCAGTGGTCGGCTCTTGGCGACGAATGGCAAAATTCATACCCCGTTGAGTGTCGCCCTCCAAGAGGCCCAAGGATGGTTTCAGAGTTATTACGCTGCGGATTCATAAAAACCATCATTAAACGGTTGTACCTTTTTTAGAATCAGTCATAATTAGGTCAATGGGACCCCCACAAACATATGTCGCTTGCCATTAACCAAGGATTATTTGCTCGAAAAATTGCCGACCATTTTGCGGTGCTCGGCTTGCCCATTGATGCGAATCCAAAAGTCGTGCGCAAAGCCTATTTACAAATTGCCCAACGGCTCCACCCGGATACCTGTACCCTAACCCAGGCTCTGGATAAACGCTTGGCCAGTGAATTTTTGTCAAAGCTCGTGAATCCGGCCTATGAAAAACTGTCTAAACCGGCTTCCTGGTCGGAATACCAAGTGATTCTGGTGCAATTGAGTCAGCAATTGAGTAATGAGACAGATAACCTTGTCCTCACCACGACGGAAGCCCAGGAACTCCTCGATACCCCAGGGAATATTTCGGCGCTCTACCGGGAGAAGGTGGCCGCTTTGGCCCAGGCAAATTACCAAACGATGGCTACAGTCCCCCAGGCGATCGCCACCTTAAGCGAACTGAACCTCGTCTATCTCCAATACCTCGGCAAGGTTAAAAAAGTCGAGACCAAAGAAACCATGCCCCAATATCCTGGGGAAACCATGGCGACATCAGGCGCTACCGTCAGCCCGCCGCCACCGAAAAATACCAGCACATCTTCCCTAGACGCAGCCCTCTGGCGGGGAGAAGAACACCTAAAAAAGAAAAACTATGCCAAGGCCGTGCTGGAATTCCGGGATGCCCTCCAGCTCGATCCCAACTGCATCAAGGCCCACGCCCTCATGGGACTGTCCTATCTCAGCCAAAACCAACTGGCAATGGCCAAGGTGCATATCAAAAAAGCTTACCTCTCCAAACCAACGGATCCCCTCGTGCGCCAAGCTAAGCAAGCCCTCGAAAAAGTGATGGGCAGCGCCCTAGAGACCCAACCAGGGGCCAAGAAAGGGAGCGCCGATAAACAAGGGGGTTTATTTGGCGGTTTGTTTGGCGGGAAAAAGAAGTAGAATAGGCGACGGCAAAGCTCAACATACGGATTTCATGATTCATCAACCCCCCGCAGGTGCCAGGGATTTATTACCCCTCGAAGTTGCTCAAAAGGCCTGGATTAATGACAATCTCCAACGGGTTTTTCAACAGTGGGGCTACCAGCGGATCGTCACCTCTACTTTGGAATGGTTGGAGACGCTCACGGCTGGTGGGGCGGTGGATCGCACAAAGGTCATTCAACTACAAACGGCAGAAAGTCAAGCTTTGGGTTTGCGCCCAGAGTTAACGGCCTCGATCGCCAGGGCGGCTGTCACCAGAATGGCCGAAAATACCTTTCCCCAACGGCTTTGTTACCGGGCCAATGTGTTTCGCCATCCCCCCCGGGGTAGCCACGGCAAACAGATGGAATTTTACCAAGCAGGAGTAGAGTTACTCTTTGCGGCAGGAATTGTGGCGGATGCAGAAATTTTATTGCTTCTAGCAGATTCCCTCGATGCCCTGGGTTTAGAAGATTGGCAGTTAATTTTAGGGGAGGCGGCCCTGGGGCGATCGCTCTTGGATCCGTTTCCTGAACCAGTAAGGGAAACAGTTCGTCATTGTGTGGCCAATTTAGACCGGGTTGGGTTGCAGGAATTGCCCCTGGATGAGGATCTCAAGGCCTATGCCCTGGACATTTTTGATCTGCGTGGCGAGCCAGAAACCGTATTGGCGCGGGTGAGTCAGTTTGATCTGGGGCCAGAGGCGCAGGAAATCGTCGCGAATCTTAAGGCTCTCTTTGCGTTATTGGCTGGGAGTACCCGGAAGCAACTGCCAATTATCTTGGATTTAACCCTAATTCAGACCTTTGATTACTACACGGGCATTGTGTTTGAGGTGGTGAATTTTGCCAATCATCAGTCTTATATCTTGGGTCAAGGCGGACGCTATGATCAGCTTCTGGGCTTGTATCATCCCCAACGGGAAAATCACCCCGGTATTGGCTTTTGCTTGAATATTGAAGAACTACACACCTGTCTGTTGGCAAGTCCCCAACTGCCCAAACAACTCGCTGGCAGTGCTTGGCTGGTGATTGCGACGGAACCCAATGCCCAGCAGCAGGTATTTCACTATGCCCAAACCCTCCGCCAAGGGGATGAAATGGTGCGCGTCGAAGTGGAACTGGGAGGGCGATCGCCTGCCGAAATTTATGCCTATGCCCGCAGCAGCCACATTACCCACCTCGCCTGGATTGACCCCAGTGGCGAACCCAAACTCGAAACCCTCTAACTTAAATTCTTTTTCCTCAAGATTTTTGAATCACTGCTAACGAAAAAATGCTTACCATTGCCATTCCCAAAGGTGGCCTCCTCCCAGAGGCGATCGCCCTCCTCCAACAAGTCGGGTTAGACTTTAGCGCCTTCCTCGATAAAAAAAATCGCCAACTGCAAATCACCGATCCCACTGGCACCGCCCGGGCGATGCTCGTGCGCACCCATGACGTTCCCGTCTATGTCGAATATGGCCAGGCCCAACTGGGCTTTGCGGGTTACGATGTCCTCCGGGAGAAAAAACCCGATGTCGCGAATCTGTTAGACTTAGGGTTCGGTGGTTGTCGTCTCTCCGTTGCCGTCCCCAAGGCCAGCCCCTACAAAAATCCCCGGCAACTCCCCCCCAACTGCCGTGTAGCCTCCAAATTTGTTAATTGCGCCAAAGACTACTTCCGCGATCTCGATCTCCCCATCGAAGTCATCCCCCTCCACGGCTCCGTCGAACTCGGCCCCATTACTGGTATGTCCGAGGCGATCGTTGACCTTGTTTCCACTGGGAATACCCTTAGGGAAAATAACCTCGAAGAAGTTGAAGTGCTCTTCCATAGCACCGTCCGCCTCATTGCCCACCCCACCAGCTACCGCGCCAACCGTCACAATATGCTCGATTGGGTGCAAAAATTGGAGCAAATCCTCTAAATTTTTGGGCAAATGGTAACAAGGTTTGCTGACAAATTCCTAAAAAATATTTCAGCATCGCCCCAAGATCCGTTACAATGCATTAAGAAATCGTTCCTAGATCTTGACCTGAACTCCGTTCTTTACTAGAAACTGCATGACCACAAAACCGACAATCGCCATTTCCCATCTTGGTTGTGAAAAAAACCGCATCGATTCCGAACATATGATTGGGCTATTGGTAAATGCTGGTTATGAGGTCGATGCAAACGAAGAACTGGCCGATTACGTCATCGTCAACACCTGTAGCTTCATCGAAGATGCCCGGGCCGAATCCGTGCGTACTCTAGTGGAATTGGCAGAGGCAAACAAGAAAATCGTCATTTCCGGTTGCATGGCGCAACATTTCCAAGAGCAGCTTTTAGAAGAATTGCCTGAAGCTGTCGCCCTCGTGGGCACTGGGGATTATCACAAAATTGTTGACGTGATTCAACGCACCGAACAGGGCGAGATTGTAAAGGAAGTTTCCCAAGAAATCACCTATATCGCTGACGAAACTGTGCCCCGCTACCGCACCACCAACGAAGCGGTGGCTTATCTCCGGGTGGCGGAAGGCTGTGATTACCGCTGTGCCTTTTGCATCATCCCTCACCTCAGAGGGGATCAGCGATCGCGCCCCATTGAGTCCATCGTGGCCGAAGCCAAACAATTGGCTGAGCAAGGCGTCCAGGAAATTATTTTAATTTCCCAGATCACCACCAACTACGGCAAAGATATTTACGGCAAACCCAAATTGGCAGAACTCCTCAGAGCCTTGGGGGGCGTCGATGTGCCTTGGATCCGCATCCACTATGCCTATCCGACGGGGTTGACCCCTGAGGTAATTGCCGCGATGCGTGATACCCCCAACGTTATTCCCTATCTGGATCTCCCGCTACAACATTCCCATCCAGATATTCTTCGGGCGATGAATCGTCCTTGGCAAGGTCGCGTCAATGATCGAATCATTGAAGACCTGAAAGAGGCGTTACCCGATGCAATTTTGCGCACCACCTTTATCGTGGGTTTCCCCGGCGAGACGGAAGAACACTTCCAGCACCTCGTGGATTTTGTGAAACGTCACGAGTTTGATCATGTGGGTGTGTTTACTTTCTCGGCTGAGGAAGGAACCCCTGCCATTGATTTACCGAACCAACTACCGCAATCTGTCAAAGATAGCCGTCGGGATGCTCTGATGGAAATTCAACAACCGATTGCTGCCCGCCGCAATGAACTTTGTGTCGGACAAACGGTGGATGTGCTGATCGAACAGGAAAACCCAGCGACTGGTGAATTAATCGGGCGATCGCCTAGATTTGCCCCAGACGTTGACGGACTGGTATATGTCACCGGAGAAGCCTCCCTCGGCAGTATTGTCCCTGTTCAAATTACCGCTGCGGATATTTATGACCTCTACGGCACCATCGTGGAAGCATAACTAGACCGTCCAGCCACACCCCCGGCATTGTCCAGACTGCCAAGAAGCATCCAATCGGTTTTATTTCAAAGAACCCAGTTTGGGAAAAGGGTTGGGGGAGGGATTGCCCTTAGATAAGACGCATTCCCAATTTTTGTCAAACCTTAGCAAAAACCCATCCATAAACCTTACAACTTTTTTATGACCACTTCTTTTCAAACCATCGGCTTATCCGACGCCCGCGTTGACCTGTTAGAAAATATTGGCTTCGAGAAGCCCACCGAAATTCAAAGTAAAGCGATCCCCGCAATCCTCGAAGGACGGGACGTGGTGGGACTATCCCAAACAGGTACGGGAAAAACCGCCGCCTACTCCCTGCCTTTCCTTGAAAAAATTGACCTGGAACAAAAGACCGTCCAAGGTTTGATCCTCACTCCCACCCGTGAACTGGCGGTGCAGGTGACCCAGTCCCTCAAGGAATTCGCCGTGGATCGTCGTCTCTGGGTGCTCACCGTCTGCGGTGGTCAATCCATGGAACGGCAAATTCGCAGCCTGCAAAAGGGCGTCCACATTGTTGTGGGTACGCCGGGCCGGGTCATCGATCTTCTCGAACGGGGTAAGTTGTCCTTTGAAGAACTCCGTTGGGCGGTGCTCGACGAAGCCGATGAAATGCTCAGTATGGGCTTCATTGATGATGTGAAAAAGATTTTGCGTCAGTCCCCCAAAACACGCCAAACGGTTTGTTTCTCGGCGACCATGCCCCCCGCAATCCGGGATCTGGTGGAAAATTTCCTCAATGACCCGATCAACATCACGATCAAACAGCCCCAGGTTACGCCTGACCGCATTGCCCAAGAGGTCTACATGATTCCGCGCGGTTGGTCAAAAACCAAGGCGCTACTGCCCATCTTGGAAATGGCAAACCCAGAGTCGGCAATTATCTTCGTGCGCACGAAACGGACGGCTTCGGAGTTGACCAATGAGTTGGTTGAAGCGGGCCAAAGTGCCGATGAGTACCACGGCGACCTCAACCAAAACCAACGGGAAAAACTGGTACGTCGCTTTAAAGACGGCAAGATCAAGATGATTGTCGCCACGGATATTGCGGCGCGGGGTCTGGACGTGGAAAACCTCAGCCACGTGATTAACTTTGATTTACCGGATAATACGGAAAGTTATATCCACCGGATCGGTCGGACGGGCCGAGCTGGTAAAACGGGTACTGCGATCGCCCTCGTCGAACCCAGCGATCGCCGGTTGTTGCGTCAAATTGAACGGCGCGTCAAACAGTCCCTCAAGGTTTCGACTATTCCGAGCCGCACTGAAGTAGAAGCCCAACGGGTCACCCGCCTGGAAACCCAAGTACGGGAAGCCTTGGCCGGGGAACGGATGGCCTCCTTCTTACCGATTGTGAAGCGTTTGGGTGATGAGTATGATCCCCAGGCGATCGCCGCGGCGGTATTGCAAATGATGTACGACAATAATTCCCCCGAATGGCTCAACGAAGATTGGGAAGTACCAGAAGTCAACACTAAGACAGGTCTCCCCAAACCTACGAAAAAAGGTGGCCGCAGCGGACGTCGTTCTAACTACAAAGGGAGTGGCAGTGGCTACAAAGGCGATCGCTCCCGGGGACGCCGTTCCTACAGTTCCAACCATTCCTAAAAATGTGATATCGCCGACTCCCCAGGTGATCCAACTCACTAAATCTAGGGGAATGCGACAAGCATTATAGAAATAAAAAAGAGCCTCCATTTCCGATGAGAAGTGGAGGTTTTTCTTTGGGTAAAGCTTTATAAAAATACAGCTTTAGTGGTGTGTTTAAAGCACGGCAATACATTCAATTTCGACGAGGACATCCTTCGGCAGACGTGCCACTTCTACGCAAGCGCGGGCCGGAGCAGTGGCTTCATTAAAATAGGTAGCATATACAGCATTAACCGCCGCAAAATCATTCATATCCTTGAGAAAAACGCCCGTTTTCACAACATTTTCCCAGGTGGCGCCAGCTTCTTTTAGCACCGCCGCTAAATTTGCCATGACTTGTTTTGTTTGGGCTTGGACATCCCCCTCAATAATTTGGCCCGTGGTTGGATCAAGGGCAATTTGGCCAGAACAAAATAACATCTTGCCTGAAGCGGCGATCGCCTGGTTATAGGGGCCAACGGGGGCGGGGGCATGATTAGTTTGAATAACTTGTTTTTCCATCACTAAATTCTTAAAACCGTTAAAAAATTGCAGATCACGTTAAGCACCCAAACGGGGACGCATCCCGTGGTGGCGGTAAGACCAATAATCCTGCAAAATGCGCCCATGATCAAAACATAAATTTTGCGGAACTTCCCACGGCTGAAAAATGCCGACCGTTTTCGCATCATCTGCCGCTTTGGGGTCTCCCGTTGCCGTAGCGATAAAGACAATACTAATGGTGTGTTGGCGCGGATCACGGGCAGGATCAGAGTACACACCCAATTGCTCAACCAATTGCACCTCTAGGGAGATCTCCTCTAAAGCTTCCCGTTTGGCGGCTGTCTCTACTGTTTCGCCATAATCCACAAAGCCCCCTGGAATTGCCCAACCAAAGGGTTCATGTTTGCGTTCAATCAAAATAATTGGTCGATGGGGGCGATCGCAGAGTTCAACAATGATATCGACGGTGGGAGCAGGATTACGGTAAGCCATGGCAGGGAAAGGCAATTGCAACCAGGATCATAGCAGTTTCTCTGAAGCCAGTTTGCAGACTTATTGTCTTCTTAGGAATTTTTCCGAGCCATGTTTGCTAGCTCAATTTGGCGCGCCCGGAGATGTTGCCAACTGCTGCCAGCTCCTTCGACGATGCCCCTAGCGATTAATCCAAGGGCTCGGCCAATCACATTGGTCAGCACATAAACTAAAATTTCACCGAGCCAGGCCACGAGGGCGCGAATCCGGGGAGCAAGGGCATCCCTCAGTTCCAGGAGAATCGTCACCAGCCAGGGAATCCCCTCAAGGTTGGCGAGTTCCGCGGAGCGGGGCTGGTAAACGGCCGTTTGCACGATGCCGACTGGACTAACGCTCAAAAATTGATGTTGACTTTCAAAAATGGCCTTCGGTTCTAACCAATATTTGCGCAGGCGATAGGCCCACGATAGATCATTGCGAAAACGGGCAATGTTGCGGGAAGAGCGCAGTTGTGGCTGGTAAATTTCTGCCTTGAGTAATTCTGGTTCCGGTAGGGTATTCAAGATAAATTGCAGGATATCGTTACCGACGGTGATCAACAAATTTTCTAAAATGAGTTGGCTGCGTCGCAGGGTTTCCCTGGCCTCAAGGCGATAGGTGACATTATCAATCTTGAGGGGCTGGTCTTGTAGTAAATAGGCGAATAAGTCGTCGCTTTGGGGTAGTCTTTGGTTTAGGTCTGGGGCATTGGCGATCGCCACCCGATTGAGCAACTCCAAAAAGCCCTCGGCCTGATTGTCAGCGGTGAGGTGGTAGCGGCCAATAAATTCCTGGGCGCTAAATTTCCAGAGGTTACGAATGCTGCGTTGATGTTGGGCTTGGAAGGCTTCGGGATCTAAATTTTTCCACTGGGGATCATTAAAAATAAAATTGAGTTGTTGCAGAATGATGTAGAGCAGTTCCCGTCGTTTTTCTGGGGTGACAATCTCTAGTTCTAGGCTACTGCCAGTGGCATTTTTCAGGGAGCCATTGAGCTTCACAAAGGTCTTTTCGAGGAGAATTTGCCAGCGGCTATTGGTCGTCGTGATCTCTACGGGCGAGGCAATGGCGATCGCCCCGGCGGGAGGCGTTTGGGGTTGGGCGGGAGGAACTGTATTGAGGAAAATGGCACTTTGGGGCAGACAATGGCGCAGGAGCCAGGCTGCTGTTTTGAGTTCCCGTTGTTGTCCAGCGAAAACTGCACGGTACAGGGGCGGGAGATTCTCTTGGGCGAGGTAGGTTTCGACGCGATCTAGGGCTGTGTAAATCTGGTTAAGGCCCCGGCGACGCATCCCAGCGAACAAATTTTGGTTAATGCCCTGGGGACGTTGGGACCAAACTTTACCGCCAGCGGCGATGGTACTCAGCTCCGGGACGAGATCGGCGATCGCCAAGCCTTTCGGGAAATAACCTGCTAGTCCATCCCGTTTCGCCTGTAAGATCCGCTCCGAATCCAGTTGTGCCGTGCAGAGGACTAGGGGCGTCGTCGGGTAAAGAAGTTGCAGTTCGCGGTATCGACGCCAATGACGATCCCCCTGCCAGGCGGGATCACAGAGAATTAGATCCAAATCCTTGCGGGGGGATGCTGCCAAAATGGTGCTGAAATTTTCTGCGGCGATCGCCCAATCCGTTTCCTGGGCCAAAGCGGTACAAAAGCCTAGACGAAAAATGGGATCATCATCTACCAACAGCAGTTTCATGGGAAGCTTACGAATGTCTTACACTGAGTTACCAATGCTCCCAGTGTACTGGTTGACGCCTGTAATACATCGCTCCCCACAAACTTCTTGCGGAATTTTTTACCTAGGGGCCACCTGTTAACCCCTTCAGGACGACGAAACTAGATGAGCGCAGGGTTTGAATTATTCCCCAATAATTTCAGGCTGGGTCAGTTCATCGGACATCTCAATAATGGCGCGGATCGGCGGCTTCATTAGCGGATCTTCAACGGCATCAAATTCTTCGTAACGGCGGCGCTTAGCCCGCTGAGCCACCTGCACAGTAATTCGGTAACGATTGGATGCGGCCTGCATGAGATCTTCAGCCCGGTGCATAATTTCTGCAGAATCGAAGGAGCTACGTTTTTGCATACGAGGTGGTAATAAATCTGTGGGTTGGGTGTTCAGGCTTTCCATTATAACGGTGCGGGGGAGTTCGCCTGGTTATTCTTCCATGAGGCGATCGCGCTCTAGGAGCAGTAAATCTCGCAGTTGATTCGTATCCAATTCCGTGAGCCAATTTTCTCCCGTATCCACGGTTTGTTCGGCCAGTTCTTTTTTGCTGGCGATCATGGCACTAATTTTTTCTTCGAGGGTGCCGGTACTGACGAATTTATGCACCTGGACATTTTGCTTCTGGCCAATGCGGAAGGCGCGGTCGGTGGCCTGGTCTTCTACCGCCGGATTCCACCAGCGATCGACGTGGAACACATGGTTGGCGCGGGTTAAATTCAACCCAGTACCCCCTGCTTTGAGGGACAGAATGAAAATGGGGGGGCCATTGGGATCATTTTGGAAGCGATCGCACATCTGTTGGCGGGCCTCCCGTCGGGTCGCCCCATAGAGAAAGAGGACATCCTGGCCGAGGCGTTCCTGGAGGTAGGGTTGGAGCAGTTTCCCCCATTCAGAAAATTGGGTGAAGATCAAAGCGCGATCGCCTTCGGAGATCAATTCTTCGAGCATTTCTTCAAGGCGGAGTAGTTTGCCGGAACGGGGGGCAAAATTTTTGCCGAGTTTGGGTTTGCTCTGGAGCAGTACAGGGTGATTACAAAGCTGTTTGAGCCGTAGCAGCAGGGTGAGAATTAAGCCGCGCCGTTGGATACCGTCGGTGTTTTCGATTTCCGCAAGGGATTCATCCACCAGTTTTTGGTAGAGGTTGGCTTGGTCTTTCGAGAGGCTACAAAAGACTTCCATTTCCTGTTTTTCGGGCAGGTCTTGGATAATTGTCTTGTCGGTCTTGAGGCGACGCAGGATAAAGGGTTGGGTCAGCTTACGGAGGCTCTGGAGGGTTTGGCGATCGCCATATTTTTCGATGGGAATTGCAAAGCGCCGTTGGAAAAATTGTTGCGTACCAAGGAAATTGGGATTGAGAAAATCAAGGATTGACCAGAGTTCCTTGAGGCGATTTTCCACAGGGGTTCCCGTGAGGGCAATGCGAAAACCACTGTCGAGGTCACGCACCGCTTGGGACTGTTTCGCCTGGGGATTCTTGATATTTTGGGCTTCGTCAAGGATCATGCCTTGCCAAGACACCGTTGCTAAATCTTTTTGATCCCGAAAAACCAAGGAATAGCTGGTGAGAATCACGTCATATTTTTGGGCCGTGCTCGCAAAGGTTTTTCCTTTGGCGCGGCGATCGCCATGGTGAATCAAGGTTTTTAAGCTGGGGGCAAACTTGTGAAGTTCTCGTTCCCAGTTACTGACTACGGAGGTGGGACAGACCAATAGCACCGGCTGGGTTAGTTTTTTGTTTTCCTGGAGGGTCAATAAAAAGGCGATCGCCTGGATTGTTTTCCCTAGGCCCATATCGTCGGCGAGACAAGCCCCCAAGCCCCATTTTTGTAAAAAGCTCAGCCAACTCATCCCCTTGTGCTGGTAGGGCCGGAGCGTCCCTTGCAGAGAGTCAGGCGGCTCAATTAGCTTCAGGGCTTCATTATTCGTCAGATGATCAAGGAGTTCCCGCAACGCCCCCGACGCCTCAAAGCCAACCACAGGCAACTTCGCAAACACCTGGCCCGGTTCTGCCCCCAAGCGGAGGGCATCTTCTACCCGCAGCGGCTGCTCACTCATTTTCGTTTGGTAAATTTCTTGGGCGGCCCGCACATCGGTGGGTTGGAGCGCTAGCCATTGACCATTCACTTCTACCAAAGGCGATCGCCGCGCGAGGAGATCCTGAAATTCCCGTTCTGTGAGAGTCGTTTCGCCAACGGCCACCTCTAGTTTGTACTGCAATAGACTCTGAAGATTCAACCGACTTTCATCTTTCACCTGGGCAGAAATTTTAATGCCAAGGCGTACTTCATTACTCCCGGCCTCTAAACCTGCTGGTAGGATGACCCCCAAACCCTTATCGCGCAGTTGCCAGGCCACCGAACGGATAAACTCATAGGCTTGGATCGCATCAAGGGGACAACCACAGGGCTGCGGCCCCCCTAAACTTTCACCAATGGGTTCGTACAACCGGGACGCCAGGCCTAGACCCTTTAATAAAATTTCCTGGGGTTGGCTGGGATCTTGCCAAACTTGATCCGCCGTGACAATATTTTCTGCATTTCCCAAGGCCTGCAAACCATATTGCAATTGCCAACTGTTTTGGTCTGCGGTGGGGGGTAGCAGTTGAAAGCAGGCACGAAATAGGGGCTGATTCAGGGCAAAATCCGGCGGATTTACCAAATATTCCCGCACGGGAAACGTCCAATTTTCGTAGGCATGGCCCAGTTGACGGGGCAGATCTTCAAAGGTGGCCTTGGCTTTGGAAAGGCGATCGCACCAGGGAAACACCACAGAGGTTTTCGGAAAATTTTGCAGGGGCTTGGCATGGGGACGCACCTGGGCATCGACCATCGCCGTGAGAAAACTCAATAACACCTGGGCTGGCCTTTGACCGACCGCACAAATGCCAGGCATCTGTTGCAAAAACTGGGCAAACCGCTGTTGTTCTGTGACGCTATCTAACAAAGGTACCCACGTCGCTAGGGCTTCTCCCGTTGGGAGGAGGGTCACATGGGGCAGAAATTTACGCCGCACAACTAAATCAAGGCTCCAGCGGCACACCTGCCACCAAAACCGGAGATCCCCCGCGAGGGCGTCATCGGTGAGGGGTAATGTTTGAATAATATTCGTGGCTTGGCGAGCGTTTAGGGCGAGGCCCATAATTTGCCAGTCGACCCAATCGAGCTGATCGGGAATCTGGGGTTGATTAGACAAGAGTGGGATCGAGGGTTTGGTCTTGGTGCCTTTGGTACTGGGTAGAGAAAGCGTCGTTTTTAACCACTGGGCATTTTCCGGCACCGTCACCCCATAGGCCTGGAGTTGGGTTTCAAGGCTTTGGCGATCGCCCCCAAAAGGATAAGCGGGCGGGCTGACTGCGGACTCACTGCGCCAGGCCTCACTCCACAGAAAAAAGTAGGATTGCTGTGCCTGAAAGATCCAAGTGCCGTGTACCAGTGCCATAGACGATATGTATTTGTCGAGAAAAACGGACGCAGCAGGATTCGAACCTGCGACCGACCGCTTAGAAGGCGGTTGCTCTATCCACTGAGCTATGCGTCCAAGGGTTTTGGGCTAATAAAGTATAGCAGATTGAAGTTTGGCTGTAGACCCCGATCTATCTCCATTGCCGGGGATAAAATTCTACTCGCTGCGGAGGGCAACAATCGGGTCTAAACGGGCCGCTTGCCGCGCCGGAAACACCCCAAAAAATAAGCCAATTCCCCCAGAAACACCTACCGCCATCACAATCGCTGTTACAGAAATAGGGGCCGCCAGGGGGGTCAAGACATTGGCGAGAAATACGCCCCCCAAGCCTAGACCTGTCCCAAAGATCCCACCAATCCCTGCCAGGATCACCGATTCAATCAGGAACTGATACAAAACGTCGTTTTCTGTGGCACCAAGGGCTTTACGGAGACCAATTTCTTTTGTCCGCTCGGTAACAGACACCAACATAATATTCATGATGCCAATCCCACCAACGAGGAGAGAAATACCGGCGATCGCCGCCAACATTGTGGTTAAAGCCCCGGTAATTGTATTCGCCACGTCCAATAAATCCTGTTGACTTTGGACGCTAAAATCATCCTCATCGACGATCTTATGGCGGAGCCGCAATAGATTTTCGATCTGAAAGGTCATCGCCCTGACTCGGTCTTCACTTTCACCGGAGACGGAAATAAAGGTTAACTCGGTGCCATAGGGAGACGTGCGTCCCACCACCTGGTTCGACATTGTGGTGAGGGGCATATAAACGGCGTTGTCCTGGTTTGTGCCAAAGGAAGCCCCCTTTTCTTCGAGAACACCAATCACATCGAAGGTGAGATTTTTGACCCGGAGTTTTTGGCCCACCGGCTCGATATTAGGGAAAAGCTCCGTGGCAATCTCAGAGCCAATCACAGCGACGCGCTTGTTGCGTTCCACATCACTGTCGGTCACGAACCGGCCTTGGGCTAGGGTAAATTCGCGCACATCAATGAATTCGGGGGTAATGCCCAAGAGCAGAGAATCTTTATTAATCCCCCGAAATGTCACTAGACCGCGACTATTAATCTGGGGCGCCACCGCCGCCACATTCGGCACCTGTTCGGCGATCGCCTGGGCATCTTCCCAAACGAGGGTCTTGGGTAAATCAATGGTGGTGCGTTGGGCCGCCCGGGAGCCAGGAATGATAAACAAAACATTGGAACCGAGGGATTCAAACTGCTCTGTGGCTAATTTTTGGGCACCTTGGCCTAAACCGACCATGGCAATCACAGACGCATTGCCGATGATGATGCCGAGCATCGTTAAACCACTGCGCATTTTGTTGGTGCGGAGGGTGGCGATCGCCATTTGTAAATGCTCAAACAGATGTAATCCCATGGGGCCGTCGTCGATAAAGGTGCTTCTCCTCTACTGTACGCAAAAGACCCAAGCCCTGGCAGAATTTTGTCCGAAAAAAGCTCAATGGTTCACGAGGCAATCGTACTGACTCTGGTTAATGCGACCCGCTTGGAAAAGGGTTTCGGTGATTTCAGAAATGGTTAAAATGGCGTGGGCTTGATATCCCTGGGCCTGGAGCCGATCCTTAACGCCCGCTTCGTGGTCAATGAGAACCACCATCTCCTTCACGGTGAGGCCTGCCGACTCCAGTTTTTTCGCCCCCTCAACGATACTTTTGCCCGTAATCAGCACGTCATCGACGACCAAAATCGTTTCCCCTGGCTCAAAATGGCCCTCAATCACCCGCCTCGTCCCGTGGGCCTTAACTTCCTTACGGGGGAAAATCATCGGGTAATTTAATTTCAGAGCCAGCCCCGTTGCCGTCGGGAGCGAACCATAGGGAATCCCCGCAATGCGGTCAAATTTCAGGTTTTTGGCGATCGCCCCGTAGGCATTGAGCACCTGGTTAAAAACCTGGGGGTTAGAAATAATTTTGCGCAGATCAATGTAATAGGAAAACGTCGCTCCGGAGGCCTGGACATATTCCCCAAAGAGCAGACAGCCCAGGTCAAACAACTGCACGATCAACTCCGCCTGGGGGTGCGCTGCGGGGAAATTTGTCGGTACTTGGAGCAAATCACAGCGGGCATTACTGGGGGTATAACGCTGGCGGATGTCTTCAATCTTTTGCCGTAGCTGGGCGACGGGTTGCCGACAATCCGTTTGGCTGAGGTCATCGTTAGGAATGGGAATTAAGAGGCCAGACCCATTGGAATTTAAGCCCTGGTGAATGATTTCTTCGAGGTTTTCGCTCCGTTGCCAGATACTGCGGGCGAGGATCCACCGTTCCGGGGCAATGGCACGTACTTGGCGAAAAACCGCCGGGCGATCGCCCCCAATTTCTAGGAAAAGTTGTTCGGGGGTGCCCCACTGTTTAATTTCTTGGATCAGGTGCAGATAAAAAGGCCGTCGCGGGTCGGGATAATTTTGCAGGGGAAAGGCACCGGGGTTCGAGGTGCGACATTGCAAGAAAACGCCTTTGTCGGGATAGAGCAAAAAAGGGGCAACGTGGTCTTGGCCGGGGTAGGCGCTGAGGGTAACTGCATCCACTTGCCACACCTCAAAAATCGCCTGGGCGAAAAGGCTGCTGGTATTGAGATCGGCGTGTTTCGCATCGAGAATAATGGGAATATCAGGCGGAATATGGGCTAAAACCGTTTCTAACAGTTGCAACCCCGGCACCCCTAAGGCTTGATAAAAACCGAGGGTCGGCTTGTAGGCACAGACGAGATCCTGGGTCTGGTCAATGATCCCCAAAAGCCACGTTTTCAGGTTCTGAATTAAATCTCCGGTGCGCAAAGAATCCGGCAGCATTTCCGGGTTCGGATCGAGGCCCGCCACGAGGAGGGTCTTTTGGGCGGCGATCGCCCCGGTGAGTTTTTCGGTGAAAGTTGCGGGAGCTAGCTCCAATCCTGTTGCTCCTCGCCATGGCGTAGATGTTTGTAGGCCCGCCCGGCCGCATGGATTTCCCTTGTTTTGGCGAATAAAGCTTCCTCTGTCAGGCCCCACTGTTGAAACAGCAATTTCAAATCCTGTTGAATTTCCCTTGCCCCAGGGAAGCCGTCATAGCGCAGATGGAGCCGTGCCAATTCCACCAGGGCATTTTCTGTGGGTTCTCCCTTGAGGAGACTATCCACAATCAGGCGATCGCGGTTGGCTTGGGGATGGACTTGATCTTGTTGGGGCATCGGCGCGAATGGAACTAACAGTGCAAAAAGGGCTAAATCATGGCGCAAGACTGAAGGAACTTTCTCGTCAACTATTGCGTTAAGCCGTGCTTGAGGGCGTAGCGTACCAATTCTGTCCGACTATTGGTTCCCGTTTTGCTAAATAGGCGACTAACATACTTTTCAACGTTACGGACGCTGGTTTCGAGCTCCTTGGCAATTTCTTTATTCATCAGTCCCTGGGCCACGAGATCAAGGACACTTTGCTCCCTAGGGGTCAGGTCAATTTTTAAAGGCGGTGGGGTGGTGACCAATTGATTTTGCTGGCCGAGGAATTGCTTAATCTCCCGGAGATCCTGGGCGATGCCTTCGAGATTGCTGCCGCCACCATCTTGTTGTTCGGCGATCGCCGCCTCCCGGGTCAGGAGATTTTTGACAATCGCTTCGAGTTCTTCGGGTTCAAAGGGTTTCGGTAAATAGGCATCACAGCCCGCTTGGTAGCCTTGGATGCGATCGCCAGTCATGCCACGGGCCGTTAGAAAAATTACCGGAAGCGTTTTAAAGCGCGGATCTTCGCGCAGTTGCCCCAAAAACTGATAGCCATCCACCTGGGGCATCATAATGTCAGAAATGACCAGATCCGGTGTAAACGTTTGCAAAACATCCCAGGCTTTTGTGGCATTCTCAGCGGTGGTGACGGTTAGGGCTTCATCATCTTCTAAATAGGCTTGAACTGCCTCCCGGACGCCCGGTTCATCATCGACAAGCAAAATATTGTAGCGTTTATCCATCGCCCATTTTCCCCTTACGAAAGCGCATGATCTTGCCCCTGATTATAGCTTTTCGCGGTTTCGCCCTCTGTTGTTCTTTGTCGGAAATCACACCATGCTCAAGGTTTTCGTGTATGGCACCCTCCAGCCAGGAGAAGCAAATTTTCCCCGCTACTGTGCCCCCTATCACCCCCACATTGAGAAGGCTTTCATCCCAGGGAAGCTTTATCAGTTACCGGTGGGTTATCCGGCCCTCACCCCAGAACCGGGTTGGGTAGAAGGTTGTCTGTTGCGATTCAGGGATCCCAAGGTTTTAGAGAGACTAGATGTCCTTGAAGATTATCAACCGGGGCGATCGCCAAGCCTCAATGAATATCAACGGCGTCAAGCGCCTGTTTACACGGAGACAAAAACGCTCCTGACGGAGGCTTGGGTCTATGGGATGACCCCAGAAAAGGTTGCCCAACTGGGAGGGACGCCTTTCTCTGGTTCCCGCTGGACGGCTAACCAAAACTTCTCGAACTTCTAGGTGGGGCTAGAGTCACCATACCAAATGGCTTCAATTTGCTGGGCGATCGCCGCCAATGTTTCCCGATCATTTGTTTCACTTAAAACCGTGACATGACCCAGTTTGCGGCCTGGGCTGGCGCTGGTTTTGTCGTACCAGTGGACATGGCTATGGGGAAACTGGGTCAACATCTGCCGTTTGTGGGCATAGTTCCCCGTACTGTGCTCAAACCCTAGTAAATTAACCATTACCGCCCCAGGGGTGATCATCTTGGGGTTCCCTAAAGGCAGATCGGCGATCGCCTGGAGTTGCATTGCAAACTGCGAAGTCTGACAAGCATCCAAACTAAAATGGCCGGAATTGTGGGTGCGGGGGGCGATTTCATTCACCAACACCTGTCCTTCGGGAGTGAGAAACAACTCAATCCCCATAATGCCCACCAGATTTAACCCTTCAGCTAAGGTGCGGGCAATCTTTTCGACCTGATTCACTACATCTTGAGCGATCGCCGCAGGGGCCAGCACCCAACGACACACTTGATCAATCTGTTGGGTTTCCACCGTCGGAAAGGTGCGAATTTCTCCCCGGCGGTTGCGGGTCACCATCACCGCTAATTCCTGCTCAAAGGGCACAAACGCTTCTAAAAGTAAGGGAATATCAGCTAAATCCGTTGGTAAAGTCTGTAACGCCGCAGCATCTTTCACGATAAATGTCCCTTTGCCGTCATAACCATGGCGACGGGCCTTCACGACCAGTGGAAATTCCCAACCAGAGGGCAGCGGTTCCCCCAGTTGCCAAGGGACAAAGGTCGGCACCGGAATGCCGAACCGTTGACAACAGCGCCGTTGATCATATTTATCCAAGAGGGCAGCGAGAAAAGGCAGAGAAGGAAAAAATTTTGCCCCCCGTTTAACGAGGGTATCGAGGGCTTCGAGATCAACAAATTCATTTTCAAAGGTGACCACATGGCAGTTTTCCACCAGCTTGGCCGTAGACTCTAGATCGTCGATCGCCCCAATGATCACTTGATCAGCATTAGAAACCGCCGGATCACTGGCGTTGGGTGTTTGTACCCACAGTTCCATGCCGAGGCTCCGGGCTTCTGCTCCCATCATCCAGGCGAGTTGTCCGCCGCCAATGACACCCACTTTATGTTTCATGCTCTTGTTTTTGCCGTTTTTATATGGATTGCCCGTGCCCCATTAAACCCTAGGAGGGCTGCCGGATGTCAATTGTCTAGATCCGCAAGCCTAAGCCTGAGCTTTAGTTGTCTCTGGGGCAGACTGGGTCTCAGAGGCGGTACTCTCTCTGGTTGCTTCTGTGGAAACCATCGCCGCCATTAACTGGTCTGGGTTGACGGTAAAGGGTAGACGGTGGATGTCTGACTGGGGCTGACAGGTGATCTCTGCCACCTGGCGCAATTCGGCCAAGGTCATTGTATTTAGGCCGAGATCAGCGAGGCTCTTCGGTAAGCCAATATCGCGGTAAAACTGGAGGAGCTGTTGGCGGGCGGTCTCAGCCAGTTGACTTTTTTGGCAAATTTCTTCGAGACGGAGTTGCACCAAAATGCCGTAGGCAACTTTTTCACCATGCAAAATGCCATGGGCCGCAGGTAGGTGGGTTAACCCATTGTGAACTGCGTGGGCAGCTACAGTACGACAATTGGCTCCCCCTAAGCCACCGATTACGCCGGCGAGGAGAACCGTCGCATCTACCACTTCTTGCCATTCGGGACTGTGGACATCGGCGATCGCCTGGGAGGATTTTTGAAAGAGGAGATCCCGGAGAATCCGCGCTTCTTGGACGGCGGCAATGGTGAGGGTCTGGGGGGAATGGCCACTGCTGACGGAAGCTTCGTACCATTTGGCGATCGCATCCCCAATCCCGGCAATGAGAGTCTGTTGCGGCGCCGTGCGTACCAAATCATAGTCCAGGATCAACAGATTCGGACATTGCTCCAAGGCCACATCATATTGAAAGGCCCCTTGATCAGAATAAATATTCGACAGAGCCGTCCAAGCGGCACAGGTGGCCGCCGAGGTGGGCACGGTCACAATGGGGCAACGTTGCTGATGGGCAAGGAGCTTGGCCGTATCGAGGGCCTTGCCGCCACCGAGGCCGATGACAAAATCTGCTTTGTGGGCTTTGAATTTTTTGTTGAGTTCTTTGAGAGACGTTTCGGAACAGTCAGGACTATAGCTGCCACTGGCGAGATCGAGTTTTTCTTGCTCGGCTAGGGTTTGGAGCGGATCTGCCAATTTTTCGAGGCTCTGCTGCCCTCCCACCACAAAAGGACGTTTGCCCCACCGGGCGATCGCCGCACCAGCTTGGGCTAGGGCGTTATTTCCCTTGAGCACTTGGGCCGGCGCAATCAGCACTTGCATGGGAACAGTTTGGGTTTGGGTAGCAGCAGGCTTTTTCATGGGTATTGGTAGCGAAGAAATGGCGACGAAACGGTTGAGAAAAACTTCCCTAGATCCTAACTAATCGCATTGGGTTGGGGCAGCTTTTTGAGATTTTCTGGATAAAGCTGAATGTCCAGGGCCCCATTTTCGCGGTCGGCAATGGCGCGTTGGACTTGACCTAGATAGAGGGGTTCGGAAACGCCGGGTTCGGGGTGACTCATCACCCGGAGGCGCACGGTAAATTTATTATCCCCATTGCCAATGCGTCCGTAGGAAAAGAGGTCATTGGAAGCTTGGCGGAGGGTTGCATTGACTTCCTCGGCAGTCACTTCAGGCTTCACGGAGACAACGGCTAGGTTTGCACCATTGTCGTAGACCAGGGCATAGCGCACGGCCCCCGGCACGACACTACGGCTAAAGAGTCCTAAGCTGAGGCCAAACAAACCAATGGTAAGCACAATCATAAAGCCGGTGGTGCCGACTAAGCGGAAACGGATGCCCCACTTAAAAAGAAACGCGGCGATCGCCAAGACCGCAAAGAACAAGGTGGCGTAGGCAGACCACTGGGTATAAAGGGCAAAATCTAAATTTTCCATGGGTCAGTTTGATAAAAACGTTTTGGCACAAGGCCAGTGCAGTTAATTAAGGGATCATTAAAAGTTGTGGCTTCCATTATCCCAGCAAGGGCCCCAAGAAAAAACCAGCGAGGCGATCGCTGGCATGACTCAAGCTTGTTGTTTTTGCATCGAAAAAATACAAGATTTCAAACCACGCGTTCCCAGCACGAAGCCCGAAATATTTCTTTACACAACGCTAAGTGTAGCAGAACATACCATTTTTGATCAGGGAATTTTTCAACTTTTCGCGACATTTTCCCTCAGCCTGGGTCATGTCACATAGATTTATCATTGGGGAGATTTTCTTTAGAATAATTGCCAATCCCGCGAAGATAAAGCCTTGAGTCGTTCTAGCCGCTGGGTGAGGTAGTGACGATCCAGTTGGCTGTTGTTAAAAATTTGAATACTGGTGAGACTGATGCGCCACGACCAAATATAAGCCAGTTGGGTGAGGGCCTGGAGAGCCGCCTGTTCCTGGGCGACAAAGGTGGTTTGGGACTCATAGCCCGCGATAAAGGCTTCTCGCACCCGTCGCTGGAGACCTGTGGTGAGTGCCCCCTGGAAAAATTTGCCAATTTCAAAGGCGCGCCAACCGTAGCCGCACTGGTCAAAGTCAAAGAGGGTGAGCTGATGATCTTCGGTGAAATGGACGTTGCCGCAGTGAGCATCCCCCCAACAGACCGACCAGAGGGGCTTTTCCTTGGGGAGTTGCGCTAAAGTTTCGCGGATTTTGTGGGCAATGTCCTGCATGAAACCCCAATCCCGGGGGCGATCGCCAAAAAACGGCAAAATCACGCCCAAGGATTCATCCAACAAATACTCAAGGTCTAGGGGTTTGCGCGGGTGGTCACAGATAAAGTCTTGGCTGACCTGATGGATCTGCGCCACCACTGCCCCTAAATGACGACTTTGGCTTTCGTTCCACCCCCCTAGGGCAATTTCTCCTGGGGCAAAGGGAAACAGAGTGGCATAGCGATCGCCTTCTGGGGCTTGAATTTTGACGGCCCATTCACCAGTTTCCGTCGGTAAAGGAGCCGCCACCGGTAAACCCTGGGCCTTGAGAAAATTTAAAAAATCGAGCTCGAAAAAGATTTCTGTGGGCGATCGCCAATGGTGATGGGAGACCCGCAAGACAAACGTATCCTGGGCTGCTTGCACAAAATAAATATCACTCAAGCCCCGATTCCATAACTCACATTGGCTGACGGTCTTAAGGCCATATTGCGGCAGCACACGCTCCCGGAGGGCGATCGCCGATAGCGTGGAGTAAATGACGGGGAAATCCGAGCAGACCATAGACCGCAGCCCCTCAGGTGCAGGACAAATCAACTATCAACCTAAAAAGATATGGGCCAAAAATCTGTAGCCCATGGCACCATCTTCCAGAACATCAAGAAAAAGTTTGCAATTCTTTTCTAAAATGGGATAAACGCTTACACTTGCAGCTTTTGTCAACCTCGAAAAATAAAATGTTGCAAATTGTTACAAAACTTGTTAATCTTGAATCAAGATAAAAAACAACCTAATTTACCCCAGATAACAATATGGCTAAAAAATACCAAGGCAACATCATCGACGACCAAGGCAAAATGAATACCTTTGCCGTAGAGCCCACCGTTTACGTCCAAGAAAATCCCCGCGTCGGCTTTACCGAATACGCAGAAAAATTCAATGGTCGCGCCGCAATGATCGGTTTTGCTTCTTTACTTCTTCTCGAAATCTTCACCGGCCATGGTGTCATTGGTATTTTTCAGTAAGACCAACAGCTTTTAATTTTTTCAAACAACATCTCAACAGCATAAGTTTGTCTAGGGCGGCCCTTGGTCGTCTTTTTTTTCGGCAAATTTCCTTAAAATAGAAGTCGCTGCCCGGCGCTCTCGGTTAACTTTTTTAATTTCTCATTCAGATATTTAACGCCCATGCCCGTCCTTGTCGTCGCCACCGGAAACCCCGGTAAATTACAGGAAATGCAAGCTTATCTCCAGGATTTGCCCTGGGAATTGCAGCTCAAGCCCCCGGAACTCGACATTGAAGAAACAGGCACAACGTTTCTCGAAAATGCAGCTCTCAAAGCCTCTCAGGTGGCAAAGGCCCTCAACCAATGGGCGATCGCCGATGATTCTGGTTTAGTCGTCGAAGCCCTCAACGGTGCCCCCGGTCTGTATTCAGCCCGCTACGGCACCACCGACCAAGAACGCATTGAACGTCTGTTAACGGAACTGGGCAACAACCCCAATCGCCGCGCGAAATTTATCTGTGCAGTGGCGATCGCCAAACCAGACGGTACCATTGCCGCCCAAGTGCAAGGAGACTGTCCCGGAGAAATCCTCCCGGAACTGCGGGGGAGAGGGGGCTTTGGCTATGACCCCATTTTTTATGTGCCAGAATATCAACAGACCTTTGCGGAAATGTCAGCGGCGCTCAAACATAACGTCAGTCACCGGGGCCAAGCCTTTGCACTGCTGTTGCCGCGTCTTGCCACACTCCTCGATTAACGATGCCTGCTCCCCCAACCCCAGAAGATCGCAACCCTGAAGCGTCCCTCCGAGAACTCCTTACCCTTGGGAGCATGTTTATCTGTGCGATCGCCCTCTTGATTTGGCTATTAAACTTCAGTGTCAACTGGCTCATTGTCCAGATGCCCGTGAGTTGGGAACAACGGTTAGGGCAAGCCCTGGTCAAAATCTACGAACCCCAAGCCGAACCTTCGCCTGCCCAAGATGAACTAAATGCCCTGCTTGACCGCCTGGAAGCAGAAATTCCTACTGGCGCTAAAGAAAAACGCGACTACCAACTCCTCTATATTCCCCAGCATGTGGTTAATGCCGCGGCCCTGCCGGGGGATACGGTATTGGTCTATCAAGGGTTGTTAGATCAAATGGACTCAGAAAACGCCTTAATGATGGTGTTGGGCCATGAAATCGGTCACTTTGCCAACCGAGACCACCTGCGTAATATTGGTCGGGCTCTCGTAATCCGTACAGTGATTTCCTCTATTTTTGGTGATGTCAGTTGGTTGGGAGATGTCGCGCAAATTGTCAGTACCTCGCGCTTTTCCCAAGCCCAAGAAAAACAAGCCGATGAATATGGTTTAGATTTGCTCTATGCCACCTATGGACAGGTCGCTGGTGCAACGGATTTCTTTGAGGCGATGAGCCAAAAACAAGGGGCCAATTGGGATTTTCTTGCGACCCACCCGGCCCCCGCAAAACGAGTGCAACACCTCAAAACGTTAATTCAGCAAAGGGGCTACCCCATCGGTGAATATACCCCTCTGCCAGAGGTATTAACCCAAGATTAATCTACCGCTGTTTGGGATGATTTTCCCCCAAACAAGGCGAAAGCCTACTCAGGGGAGCAGGCTTACAATCCAAATTTAACTAACAAAAAGATTTACCAAACAACAAAACGAGGTTAACAACGAACCCAACAAGCGCTTCTCGAAAAACGGTACCTAACAGGCAGTGATTATAGCCCGATTACCCGATTCCGTTAGGGGGAATAACCGAGTCTATCTTCAACTTGAAATGTTGAGAAGGACTTCTGGGCGAGACCGAACAAAGGAGGTACAACCGCTCAATCTCTTCGTCCGAATAAAAGCTTTTTCAGAACTTTTATTTTGTACCTTGCTTATAAGGTATCAGCAAAGATAGGTAGCGGTGATGGATACTTTATATCTTGTAATATTTGCTTATCGATCTCGCGGGCGATGTTGGCAACTCTTCTGAGGGAATAAGGGTTTAGGACTACATTCGGTCTAGCACCTCAATCCCCAGGAGAGATAAACCCAACTTGAGGGTGCGGGCCGTGGTGTCGGCGAGGATTAACCGGGAAATCCGGCGATCGCCTTCGGCCTTGAGGATCGGGCAAGCCTCATAAAATTGGTTGAATTTGCGACTGAGGTCATAGAGATATTCACAGAGGCGATTGGGCATCAGATCCTGCTCAACACTCATCAGGACTTCACTCAGTTGCAGTAAATGTTTAGCCAGGGTCAGTTCAGCGGCCTCTTCAAGAATAATCGGCGTATCGGTGGGTAGGGTGCTGAGGTCAATGCCCCCTTGGCGACTGACCCCTTGGACACGCACATAGGCATAGAGCATATAGGGTGCCGTGTTGCCCTGGAGCGCCAACATTTTATCGAAGCTAAAGATGTAATTACTGGTGCGATTTTGGCTCAGGTCAGCATATTTCACAGCTCCAATCCCGACCACCTGGGAGACTTTTTCGATGAAGTCTGCTGTTTCCTGGCGTTCATCTTCGGCGAGACGTTTTTCTAAATCAGCGCGGGAGCGGTTGACAGCTTCATCCAATAAATCCTTGAGCTTGATCGTATCGCCAGCACGGGTTTTGAGTTTTTTGCCATCTTCTCCTTGCACAAGGCCGAAGGGCACATGGACAACTTCCACATCATCGGGTAAAAACCCAGCACGCTCTGCCACCTGGAACACCTGGGCGAAATGTCCGGCCTGGCCAGAGTCTGTCACGTAGATGATCCGTTTGGCCTGATCTTCTTTGATGCGATAACGAATTGCTGCCAAATCGGTGGTGGCATAGTTAAAGCCCCCGTCGGATTTTTGGACGATCAATGGCAGGCGATCGCCATCTTTATTTTTAAACCCTTCGAGGAAAACACATTGCGCTCCGGCATCTTCTTCTAACAAACCCACTTCGTCCAATGCCGTTAGAACATCTGCCAGGTATGGATTGTAAAAAGACTCGCCCCGTTCCGTTAATTTGATATCTAGAATGTCATAGATCTTTTGAAATTCTCGGCGGGATTGTTCACAGAGCAATTGCCACGCTTTTTGACTTTCTTCGTCCCCAGATTGCAATTTTACGACTTGATTTCGAGAGGCTTCTTTAAAGGCTTCATCTTCATCAAAACGCACCTTTGCTTTTTTATAAAATGCGACCAAATCACCAATGTCGAGAACATCTGCTTTCGTTAAAGCATCAGGGTAAACTTCCTTTAAATAGGTGATTAACATCCCAAATTGCGTGCCCCAATCCCCCACATGGTTGAGGCGTAAAACATCCTGGCCCCGAAACTCTAAAATCCGTGCAATAGAGTCCCCAATAATCGTTGAGCGGAGGTGGCCGACGTGCATTTCTTTAGCAATGTTCGGACTAGAAAAATCTACAATGACTTTCTGGGGATTTTCTGCTGGCTCAATGGCCAGGCGATCGCTTTGCTGAACTTCCTTCAAAAGTGTGGCTAAATAGCTCGGTTTGAGGCTGAAGTTAATAAAACCAGGCCCGGCAATGGTCGGATTCTCACAAAGATCAGCAATGTCTAAAGCTTCGATAATACTTTGGGCAATTTCTCTAGGATTTTTCTTCAGTGTTTTCGTTAGCGATAGGGCAACATTAGACTGATAATCACCAAATTTCGGATTACTAGCAAGGACAACAAGGGGATCAGTATCTTTAAGATCTTCGCCAAATGCCTTGATCAGAGCCTCAGAAACAGCCGTTTTTAATTGCGACAAAATAGACTTCATGATAAATAATTATTTTTTTAAGTTTTTAGTTATAGAAAAGGGTTTTATATTTTGTTTGCTGTAAAAGAAATATACGAATTAGTTTGGCGAAATATTATTCTTACTTGAAGATCGCATTGACAAACATCTTTTTTTTAGATATGTTTCAATTCAATTAATCTTGAATATATTCTGTGCCGGAAAGAAGGGCGATTTCTGCTTTAACAAATTCCCGTCCGAGATATAGGGCATGATCTAACTTGGAAATGGGACAGGGATCGGCTTTTTCGGTGATTTCAATGCCTAATTCTTTTGCAGTGCGGCCAGTGTAAACAGTGACATGAGTCCGTTCTAAACTACCTTTACAGGCGAGGACTTCTCCGGTTTCTGGATCTGTGGCTAAACCTTTATCGTTAATCGTATTGGTGTAATGTTTCGCACAAATTAAACCCTGTTCACGGTCTAGATAGATAATAAAATAACCGTCGGGATCGAGGTCAATAAACCTATTGGATAATTCGTTGTCAAGTTTAGCCCGTTCTTCGGCGTTAACAGTCATGGTGAAGGCAGTGATTTTGGATGGCGTTTGGCACAGCTTTTTAGTATAGCCTACGGGGTTTCGTCACCAAAAATTCTTGAACTAAAAGGCGATCGCCTGAAAATCACCAAATTTTTGCGAGGGATAACGTAAATCCTGGCAGTTCAGGATCGGCACTGACTGTTTCCGGATTTTCAAGGATTTGGGGCAATTGCTGGGGTCGATAAACGTGGACGGTGCGGTTTTGGCGATCAATTAGCCAAGCCAAAGACACACCATTTTCCAGATATTCCACCATTTTTGCTTGTAGCGTTTTGAGGGCATCACTTTTAGAGCGCAACTCAATCACAAAATCGGGACAAATCGGCGCAAAGGAATTTTTTTCCTCATCGCTTAGGCTGTCCCACTTTTCACGGCGCATCCAAGACGCATCGGGGGAACGGGTCGCGCCATTAGGCAACGTAAAACCGGCACTCGAATCAAAGCCTAGACCTGTACCATCCTGTTCGCTCCATAACCAAAGATAAGCAGCGAGATTAAAATTTCGATTGCCAGTATCCGAAGTGGCAGGGGACATAATGATGACTTCTCCTGTGGCAGTTTGTTCGATGCGTAGTTCAGGGTTGGCGCGGCAAAAAGCATAAAATTCATCTTTTCCCATTTTGGCGATCGCCGGAAAAGAAACCTCAAGAGGAGCCAGATTGCTTTGAATCAAGAGAGTGGTTGCCATGGTATGTTTTCCCGTGAGCCAGATGGTTTCATTGTAGCCTTGCCCCCAGAAGGAAAAATAAAGGCGATCGCCTTTGTAGACAATCGCCCCTGAAGCTTTTATGGATTTAAAATCGCCTAAATTTCGGCCATTGCTCCTTTGGCCATGGCGGCGATCGCCTGATCTGTGGCCTTGGGCAGACGGTAATATTTACCCCCCGCTTTAGCAGCTAGCTCTTTACCGAAGCCAGAGGAAATAAACTTCTTCTCTGTGTCAATAATCAGCAGTTTCATCCCAGAAGCACGGATTTTACCGGCAATATCCAGAAGTTCCTCTTTAATATCAGGTTTTTCTTCCCCTTCCTCTGGTTTTTCGCCAAGGGAACGAGAGAGGGGAATATTGCCCCGACCATCAGTAATCGCGACAATGACTACTTCACCCACATCACCGGACATTTGCGCATTCACACCGATATGCACAGCTTGGGTTAACCCATGGGACAGCGGTGAACCACCACCACAGGGCAACGTTTCTAATCTATTGCGCGCCAAAGTAATCGAACGGGTAGGAGGTAAAAGCACCTCCGCCATTTCGCCCCGGAACGGGATCAACGCAATTTGGTCACGGTTTTCATAGGCTTCTGTCAGCAGACGCATCACCGCCCCTTTCGCGGCCTGCATTCGGTTCAGAGCCATGGAACCAGAGGCATCAACAAGGAAAATCATCAAAGCCCCTGCTTTACGGGCCATCCGTTTAGAACGCAGATCGCTTTGTTCGACGATCACTTTTCGCTCAGGGTGCCGCAGTCGTCGCGCCTTTTGGTAGGGAGCCGCCGCCCGCAGGGTCGCATCCACCGCAATGCGTCGCACTTTCCCCCTCGGTAACATCGGTTTAATGTAACGGCCCCGGTCATCGGAGAAAATCAAGCCCCGTTTCCCAGAGTTGCCTTTGTTTTGCATCATCTGGGCAAAGGCGAGAATCCCTGGGTCAAGCACAACCCCCTCTGGATCAAATACAAATTCTTCGGGAATCGTCGGCTCCTGTTCCGGCTGTTCCTCTTGGTCTTCGTTTTGATCGTCGTCGTCTTGGTCTTCTTGATCTTCGTCCTGGGATTGATCCTCCTCGTCCTGCTGATCATCCTGGGATTGAGGCGGCGGCGGCGGTGGCTGCATATCCTCATCCTCAGGGGTGGGGATCGTCGTAGCACGGGGTAAAATCACCAGTTCGACCGCTGTGCGGAGATCATCGGCAATTACTACATTCCGGCCATCAAGGGCAGCAGCAGCCATGGCAACGCGCACGGCAAACAATTCGGCCCGGTGACCTTCAACACTGCCGCGTACCGCCTCACTCACGAGGTAAGCCACTTGGTCTTTGCTAATTTTGACGTCTTTGAGCCATTCTCGTGCCAGGATAATTTGGGTGCGGAGAGCATCGAGGTCTTCTTCGTAGCTTTGGAGAAAATCCCTGGGGGCAGTGGCATATTGCACGACTTGATCCACTGCTGCAACTCGCTCTTCGAGGCTGAGGGGGCGATCGGCGGACAGGGTAATGGCGATGCGATCGCGGAGGTGTTCCCGCAGATTTCCTTCTTCGGGGTTATAGGTGGCAATGAGGAGGGGCCGACAGGGGTGCGAAAAACTAATACCTTCCCGTTCGATTTGGTTGCGTCCTTCGGTTAAGACCGTCAGGAGTTGGTTGGCAATTTGGTCATCAAGGAGGTTGATTTCATCGATGTACAACACACCCCGATGGGCTTGGGCCAATAGACCAGGTTGGAAAACAGGTTCTCCCTGGCGCACGGAAGCTTCGACATCCACAGAACCCAAGAGACGATCTTCGGTAACGCCCAGGGGAATTTGCACAAAAGGCGCGGCAATCACTTCTGTGGGAATGTTTTCGCTGGCCGTTTCACCATAGGTCGCTGCGGTGAGATCGTCCCAATCACTGCGGTTCTGCACATCACAGTTAAAGGGATTGTCCTTAATAACTTCGATGGGGGGCAAAAGAGAATGGATTCCCCGGGCCATCACGGATTTTGCGGTGCCCCGTTTCCCGGCGATCGCCACCCCACCAAGGGCAGGATCAACGGCCCCCAGCAGGAGAGCAGTTTTGATTACATCTTGACCAACCACCGCTGTTAGGGGAAAGGTCGTGCGCGATGTCGTGAGAGTAGGCATCTATCAAAAAAGTTTTTATAAAAATAAAAGTTTGGCAATGTGGAAATGAAAAGATGATTAAAACGTAGGGGTTTACCATGGTAAACCCCTACCCAATGAAAAATTGATTAGAACTTACACATAGTTCACCAAGCGGGCAAAACTCTCTGCCTCTAGGCTCGCACCACCTACCAAGGCTCCATCAATTTCGGGCTGGGCCATAATCTCATCAACGTTATTCGGTTTAACGGAACCACCATATTGAATGGTGACATTTTTATTGGTGAGTTTTTCGCGGATCAGACCAATGACTCGGTTTGCTTCAGTGGCATCACAGGTGTCACCTGTGCCAATGGCCCAAATGGGTTCGTAGGCAACAACCAAGTTATTTTGATCAATATCGACTAAATCTTGCTCTAACTGGGCAAAAATCACCGCTTCCGTTTCGCCAGCATCCCGTTGGGCTTTACTTTCACCAACACAGAGAATTGGTGTTAGACCGTGGCGTTGGGCCGCTTTAAGGCGTTGATTTACGGTTTCATCGGTTTCACCAAAATATTGCCGTCTTTCGCTATGGCCCACAATGACATAACGGACGCCCATTTCCGTCAGCATTGACCCGGAGATTTCCCCAGTAAAGGCACCTTCGTCAGCCCAGTGGATATTTTGTGCTCCTAGACGTACCCGCGTTCCGTGGAGACTCTTGGACATTAAGCCTAAATCGGTAAAGGGCGTACAGAGTACCACTTCTCGTTCTTCATGGTCATCGGCGATTTTGGGCAGTAATGCTTTGAGAAAGTCTAAAGACTCGGCTTGAGTCTTATACATTTTCCAATTACCCGCAATAATGATCTTTCGCACGGCTTTCCTACTAATGCTTTCCTTACAATGCACAGGGATCCAGTTTACCCCATTGCCGAAGCGGTGCTAATGGGGGGTCGGCTTCTCCGGGAAAAAGAGTAAACCGCGATCGCCATCTAAAATTACCGGAACCCCCACGGGTAGAGCGGCATTAATCCCATCATGGCCAAAGGACAACTCGGCGACAATCGGAATGTTTAAATCCTGGAGGCGATCGCCAAGCACTTCCATAACGCTAAAACTGTCCGCTGAACCCAACTCATCACATTGGCTAAAACGACCGAGGGCAATGCCTTTGATTTTTTCAAAAGCCCCCAGCAGTCGCCATTGGGTTAACAGGCGATCAATGCGGTAAGGCGCTTCTGTCACATCTTCGAGGGCCAAAATTACATTCTTAAAATTCGGCTGTAACGGTGTTTTGAGAATGTGGGTCGCCACCGTCAAATTCGCGGGCAATAAAATTCCTTCAGCTTGGCCATTGCCCCAACCCTTGCCCTGGAGCACTTCAAGGGGTTTTCCCGCCAAGAAATCAAATAATCTTTGCCTAGACCAATCGGGTTCTGCCGCAAAAGTAGTTAAAACGGGGCCGTGGATACTGGCAATGCCCACCGTGCCTAAACTCCACAATAGACTGGTGATGTCCGAAAAACCGATCAGCCATTTGGGAGTCACTTGGTCGATTTTCCAGTCCCAATTCTCTAGGAGGCGCATCCCGCCATAACCGCCCCGCGCACAGAGAATGCCTTTGCAATCTGGGTCAAACCAAGCTTCTGCTAAGGCGTCCCGTCGCCCCTGATCGTTGCCCGCTAAATAGCCCCAGCGCGCATCCCAACCCGCCGTCAGTTCTACCCGATATCCTTGCGATCGCCAAATATCTACCCCAGCCCAAAAAGCATCCTGCTCTAGCAAACGACCACTAGGGGCAATCACTCTCAATAAATCCCCCGGTTGTAACCAAGGGGGCAGCATCAGTTTATTCATTTAAAATCAACGGGCCAATTGGTGAGATCCAGCTTATTCTTTCTCTTGACTGGCGAGTTTATTTTTGTTTTCCCAGCGCCAAAGAAAAATCATTAACCCCACAACCCCAGCCTGCACCGCCAGATTCGGAATCGCTTGGTCTAAATCTCGCCCAGCGGCAATTTGCAACAGAAAAATCATCCCCCCAACGCTCCCAGACAACCCAAAGCATAGATAAATAAATTGGCGGAGCGAACGGTAAGGATTTTTGGCTTCCGCCCGCAGCCGGGCCATTTTTTCGGGGGTGAACTTTTGACTCATGGTTGTATCAATTGCGAGGGATTAACCAGCGTTAACCCCTACGGAACAAAGAAATTAACGGATTAAATTTTGGAAAAAAGCCAGGTTGACGGTGTCGCGCACGATGAGAAAAACCCCAAGGCCAAGTAACAGGACTAAGCCCGTTTGCATAATGTTTTCCTGGAGGCGCATCGGCAGAGGTTTCCCGCGAATTCCTTCTACTAGGAGAAAGGCCAGTTGGCCGCCGTCTAAAGCGGGTAAGGGCAAAATATTAATAATCGCCAGGTTAATGCTAATGAGTGAACCAAATTGGAACAGATTACTCAGATCATCTTTTGCTAAATCGGCTCCCACCGCCACGATCGCCACGGGGCCAGCCACCTGTTGGGCTGTTTCTTGGAAATTGAAGATGAGTTGACCAAAGCCTTGCACTGTGAGACTAGCAAGCCGCTGAAACTCCCGGGAGCCTGCCTGGAGGGCCGCAATGGGATTACCGGCACGGTTGCGCACAATTTCACCATTGGGAGCTAACATCACCCCAATTTTCCCTTGCCCATCACTCCCCGCATCGGGGGTTACATCTACAGTGAGCGTTGCTTCGCCCCGTTGGAGTTGCAAATTAAGGGTTTCGTTGGGAGCCTCCTGAATCAGCACCCGCAATTCCTCAAGGGCGGCTTGGCCACTGGGGAGGGTTTGGCCATTAACAGCTAGGACAATATCTTCGCTTTGAATACCTGCTGCGGCTGCTGGAGAGTCTACTTCGGTTAATACTTGGGGAATGCGTACACCCGGTTGGTAGTTAATGTCTTGAAAACCCACGGTGCCTGCCTGTACCACGAGGAGGAAGTAGGCAAAAATTAAATTGGCAATGACCCCGGCACTGATCACGATCGCCCGGTCAAAGACGGGACGATTGCGCAAGAGGTTCGGGTCTTCTGGGGGGATATCACTGTCTGGATCATCATCGGGGAAGCCCACATAGCCACCGAGGGGAAAGGCGCGCACCGCATACTCGGTTTCTTTGCCTTGGTATTTGAGCAGGGTCGGCCCAAAGCCAATGGAAAAGCGGTTGACATGGATATTTTGAAGTCGGGCTGCTGAGAAGTGACCCAACTCATGGATCACGATGAGGAGTGCCAAAACTGCGATCGCCGCCAGTACGGACATAACGTTCTCTTGATGTTGTAGTGATTTTTTATGTTCTAGCTATTGTAGGCGATCGCCATCGGAGTTATGGGAGAAAGACCTGGGTGAGCGGCAGCCTCAAAATTGAGATGTTAGAATCAGCGGCGACAAAACCTTTAAGAAACATTAAGTTTTTTGCCTGGTATTCCCCTCCTTGGTGCTCTCCTATGGCTCAGCAATTTAATCTCCCCATCGGTGCCTGTTTATCCCTAACCCTGGCCTTTGTTTCGACGGGATGCGCCCTCGAACAAAATAGCAATGCTCAACCGGCGGGCCGCCTAGAACAGTCAGACCAACCGCCCCTAGTCGAGGTGGCGATCGCCACTGGGACAGAAACAGCCCCCACCGCCAGCTATACCGGCACCACCATGGCCCTGAAACAAGTGGTAGTCCGCTCCCGGGTCGAAGGACAATTGCTTACCCTCAATGTAGATGTGGGAGATTTTATCCGCCAAGGTCAACTGCTCGCCGCCGTGGAACAGGACTTACCCCGCACCGATGTCAGTGAAGCCCAAGCCGAACTGGCCGCCCGGCAATTTGAAGTAAAAGAAGCAGAATCTGTTCTTGCCGAAGCCAAAGCCCAGGTGGAACGGAACCGGGCCGAACTCAAACAAGCCGAAGCCGATGCCCGCCGTCTCCAACAGTTAGCCGAAGCGGGGGCGATCACCGCCCAACAAGCTGAAGTCGCCCAAACCCAGCAAGCCACTGCCGCCCAGGTACTAAAAGCCAGCCAAGAACAAGTCATTACCCGTCAACAGGCGATCGCCGCCACCAAGCAACGGGTGACGGCCCAACAAGCGATCCTCGCCCAGGCCCAAGAACGCCTTACCTATACTCAAATCACAGCGCCCCAAAGTGGCATTCTCCTCAGTAAGCAAGCCGAAACTGGCGATACGATTCAAGGGGGGCAAACCCTCGTCGAAATTGGCGATCTGAGCGCCATTAAAGTTGAAATCCAAATCTCTGACCGGGATCTGAGCCAATTTGCCCAAGGTCAACGGGTTAATGTGGCCCTCGATGCCTTCCCTGGGGAAACCTTTCCTGGCGAAGTCACCCGCATTTCTCCTGTGGCCGATGCCGCTGCCCGTTTAATTCCCATTGAAGTGACCATTCCTAATCCCGCAGGAAAAATTGCCACAGGGTTATTGGCGCGGGTCAGCCTCACAGATCCCAACCTCACCACGGCTGTCATGATTCCCGCGTCCGCCCTCACCACGGGGAATAATGGCAACCAAACAACGGTATTTGTGCCCGTTACCCAGGGGGACACAACAACTGTGCAAGCGCGTCCGGTGCAGGTCGGCCCCGAAGATAATGGCATGGTCGCCATCTTGAGTGGCCTCAGTGCCGGAGAACGATATGTTGTCCAAGGCGATCGCCCCCTGGAAACTGGACAAACAGTCCGCCTGAGTTTGCTGTCCGAATAACCATAAAGCATCAATTATTTTTGATTTAATGTCCCTCACCCAAGACCTAACCCTAATTTTGCAGGGCTTCAAAGCCTTAGGAGATCCCATTCGTTTGGAGATCCTGGAACGGTTGCGCGCCCAAGAATTATGTGTGTGTGAATTGTGTGATGTCTTGGATTTAAAGCAGTCTAAACTTTCTTTTCACTTGAAAATTCTTAAAGAGAGTGAGTTGGTACTGACCCGACAAGAAGGCCGCTGGATTTACTATCGGCTGAATTTGGCCCAATTTATCGCCCTAGAATCTTATTTGGCCGAATATCGGCGTTTTGGGGAAATTTTGCCCGCTCGCCCCTGTGCGGACTAAAACCTCAATCCAGAATATAAATCAATTTTTTTTGATATATTGAGTCCTGTAAGCCTCAGCAGGATTTTTTTAGTCATGGTCAAAACCAAGGCGGTGCAGGCAGGGGGACAGCTCAATATATTTGAGAAATATCTGACCCTCTGGGTGGCCCTTTGTATCGTTGCGGGGATTTTGCTCGGTCGTCTCTTTCCGGCGATCGCCCAAAGCCTCGATGCCCTCAGTCTCTACAATGTGTCGTTGCCGATTGCGGTGTGTCTGTTTTTTATGATGTACCCAATCATGGTGAAAATTGATTTTTCCCAAGCCGTCAAAGCAGCCCAAACGCCAAAACCAGTGACCCTCACGTTGGTGATCAATTGGTTGATTAAACCCTTTACGATGGTCTTTTTTGCCCAGTTTTTTCTGGGGTATTTATTTCGGCCTTTGCTCAGCGCCACGGAGATCATTCGGGGGACAGAAATTGCCCTGGCGGATTCCTATATCGCGGGTTGTATTCTGTTGGGAATTGCCCCCTGTACGGCGATGGTGCTGATGTGGGGCTATCTGTCCTACAGCAACCAGGGTCACACCTTGGTGATGGTGGCAGTAAATTCTTTGATGATGCTCTTTGTCTATGCGCCCTTGGGGAAATGGCTCCTGGCGACGAATAATCTGACGGTACCTTGGCAAACCATTGTGTACTCGGTTTTGATTTATGTGGGTTTACCGTTAGCGGCGGGCATCTTGAGTCGGCAATGGCTGCTGCGTCGCTATGGTCGGGCCTGGTTTGAAACCCAGTTTTTGCAGTTTCTCACTCCGGTGGCGGTGCTGGCATTACTGACAACTTTGGTGCTGCTCTTTGCCCTCAAGGGAGAATTGATCATTAATCAACCCCTCCACATTCTGCTGATCGCCATCCCGCTCTTGATCCAAACCAATGTCATTTTTGCGATCGCCTATGTTGCGGCCCAGAAGTTGGGATTTACCTATGAAGATGCGGCTCCGGCAGCCTTGATTGGGGCGAGTAATCATTTTGAGGTGGCGATCGCCACGGCGGTGGTGCTGTTTGGGTTAAATTCTGGGGCTGCCCTCGCCACGGTGGTGGGGGTTTTGATCGAAGTGCCGGTGATGTTGATGTTGGTGAAGGTGTGCCAGAAAACCGCCTTTTGGTTTCCCCGGGAGCCGGAAAAAGCGACGCTACCCGATCCCCGTTGTCTTAATTCGTGCAATTTTTAGGGAAGCAAAACCTGCCATGAAAAAAATTATGTTCGTTTGTCGGCGCAATTCCTGTCGCTCCCAAATGGCGGAGGGTTGGGCGAAACATCTCGGTGCAGACAAGGTGATCGTCCACAGTTCCGGTCTCGAAGCTTCACGGGTCCATCCAGGGGCGATCGCCACCATGGCCGAGGTGGGTCTTGATCTGACGCCACAAACCTCTAACGCTTTAGCCGAATTTAACCCAGAAGATTACGATGCGGTGATTTCCCTCTGTGGTTGCGGGGTCAATCTACCCGCCGCCTGGGTGACACGGCCCCTCTTTGAAGATTGGCAAATTCAAGATCCCGATGGACAGCCTCCCGAAATTTTTCGGAATATCAGAGATGAAATACAAGGACAAGTCAACCGGTTGCTAAAAAAGTTAACATCTTAGGGTGATTTGCAGGAGGTAGCGATTTTTTGGCTAAATTGACAAATTTTGAACCAAAGATTGCTCCCTAATGTCTAAAAAGTAGCTTCTTCTTGTCCAATTTCCCGGTGCATCCGCCATGAGCGCAAAATCAAATCTAAGCTTGACGACCCTCGCCATCCGGCGTCATATCGGCACCCTGATGTTGGCGATCGCCGTTGTGGTGATGGGATTTTATGCCATCTTCAGGATGCCCGTGGATTTACTCCCTTCCATTACCTATCCGCGCATTGGCGTGCGGGCTGATGCCCCTGGGGTTGTCCCCGCAGTAGCCGTTAACGAAATTACTAGACCCCTCGAAGAAGCCCTCGCCGCCACGGAAGGGGTGACTCAAATTTTTTCCCAGACTAGGGAAGGCCGGATCAGTATTGATCTCTTTTTTCAACCCGGCGCCGATGTCGATCAAGCCCTGAACGACACAACAGCAACCCTTAACCGGGCGCGCAATTCCCTCCCCGACAATATCAGCCAGCCTAGGGTATTTAAATTTGATCCGTCCCAGTTGCCTGTCTACGAGATGGCCTTAACCTCCAGTACCCTAGCGCCGGTGGATCTACGAATTTTTGCCGATAATGACCTGGCGCGAGAATTAATCCGGGTGCCGGGGGTCGCCAATGTGGATATTTCCGGTGGGGTTGAAGAAGAAATCCAAGTCAACCTCGATTTAGAACGCCTCCAAGCCCTGGGTTTAGATGTCCCCACGGTACTCAACGCCCTGGGGGAACGGAACCAAGATGCTTCTGGTGGTTTGTTGCGGGGCGGTGATCAAGAATCCCTTACCCGCCTGCTGGGACAATTTAATGACGTAACGGAAATTCGTAACTTACCGATCCGCCTGGGCACCCCAGAAAATCCCCAGACGATCACCCTCCAGGATGTGGCCCAGATTACGGATGGCACGGTGGAGGAACGGTTAGTCGTTACCCTCAATGGCCAACCAGCGGTGAAGGTGAGTGTCCAGAAACAACCCGATGCCAACACGGTGCAAGTGGTGGATGGGGTGAAAGCAAAGTTAGCAGAACTGCAACAATCCGGCCTGATCCCTGCGGATATGGATCGTACGGCAACCTTAGACGAGTCGGTGTTTATCCGCAGTTCAATTCAGAATGTGGCGGTGTCAGGACTGACCGGGGCAACCCTCGCGGCGATCGCCGTTTTATTGTTTCTAGGCTCAGTACGCCAAACCCTCATTATTGTTTTGTCAATTCCCCTGGCGACGTTGACGGCACTGATCTTGATGTTTACCTTCAATCTCTCCCTCAACGTATTTAGTTTGGGGGGCCTAGCCCTGGGGGTCGGGGTCGTGGTGGATAACGCCATTGTGATGCTCGAAAATATCACCGCTGGGGCCGAAAAAGTGAAGTCCGAGCATGGTTCACGGCGGAAACTGCAACGCACCGTCGAAGCCAGTAGTCAGGAGTTGGAATCGGCCTTATTTGCCTCG